>JAFRZX010000127.1 GCA_017442315.1 Bacteroidales bacterium | reverse complement strand
CCAATCAAAGGCATCTGTCATACCCATTTCCTGCAGGACTTCACTCATCTCGATGTCATATTCCATCTCAAACTTCGGCATAGAAGCATACACTGTAATATCCTGAGGCTTGTTCAGCAGGCTGCGCAGATGTTCACCGGTAAGACTGTTCACATACTGCTGAACACTGACGCCTTCATTGGGTAACATGGCTACGAAAGCATATCTATTGTCCTTGTAGAACTTCATGAAGCCGGTGGCCATATCATCCTCAAGATAAGTGTACTCCTGAGAATGCATCATATCCACATCCTGCCGTGTGCCATCTTCCATGGTGAAGAGACCTTCCCGAATCTGATGTTTCTCATATACGTCCGCCCATTCCGCCTCAAATGCCAAAGCATTGACCAGGTACATGATGGCTTCATCGGGAATTTCGTCCAGAATTTCCGGGATCATTCCATCCGTATGCTCTTTTACCCATTTATTGATATCATTGCGAGTACCCTCGTCAAAGGCTGCCTTGTAAGCACCGGCACCGTAGTAATCCGCATTGGTCTGAAGGAAGCTCTGTTCAACGATAAAATAAGGATCATCCTTGAACCAAATGGAATTTGTCAGACTCATTTTATATTTCTCCGATTCAGGAAGCAGATCCAAGTAGGCACGCATATAACAGTTCAGTTCATCAGATTCCATGCCAAGGACTTGCTCCATTTGTGCCAGAGTCTCCCCATCAGCACCATTGGTAGTCATAGCCAATGCATAAAGAACAGATAATGGTGAAATCAGGGTGTTCTTCCCCTCTTCCATGCTAATCTGGAAGAGTCTGACACCAAAATCTGCAGCTGCAGACGCTCCGGCGTCCATATCAGGTAGAACATCTACTGCCTTAGCAGTAACATCCTTCATTAGATTATTGGCACTTACCTGGCTGCAAGCGGTCATACTCAGCGCAACAGTGAATACCATCATTAATGCAATTAAGCGCTTCACGATAATCATCCTTTCTAATCATAGATCGGTTCCTCGACGATGCCCAGAATGGAAGCGACGATGGTCAGCTCGTCCTCATCCCAGGATGTGTACATCACATGGATCAGATCGCTAATTTCATAGTCTTCAGGTTTGAACTCAGGATCTGTTTCCAGATCAACAGTCACTGTAATTTCGGTACCATCCTCAAATACTGTGAAACCGCCATTGTTTTGTACAGTGCCAATGAAGCCGGTTTCAGTTATAGCCTGAATACGAATCATCATTTCAGGGGCTCTCGTAGCAGGAGCTTCATCTGGTGCAGAATCAGACTCCTGTTCCTCCATACCCATTTCCGATTCAACAGCACCTTCCGGTCTGGCTTCTGCTGCTTCACCTGCAGCTTGTTCTGTAACGCTCCAGTCCCAGTGTGGCATCAGCTTATAAATGCTGAATAGGACCAGACATAAGCAAGCTGCCATGGAAGCAACCATGACCCAGCGGGCGCTTACCCGTTTGGTAATGATTTTATGTTCAGCCTCGTCAACGAAGCGTTCATCAACGTAACTCATGCCTTCAAAAAGCTCTTTACCGCTCATACATAGATCCCCTCGCTTTCCAAAAACAGCTGAAGCTTGTTCCTTGTCCGGTGGAGCTGGGTTTTGACCTTACTTTGGGACATATGATACCTCTCAGCAATCTCCTGTACGGAATCAGTGTACCAGTAACGGCGCATGAAGATCAGCCGGCTCTCCAAAGAGATGCTGTCCAGGAATCGGTTCAGGACCTTCCCTAGTTCTTCTCCCTCCAGTTTTCTCTCATAGGATCGGTCTGGGATACAGGCCTCCATCTCCTTTGTAAGGGCTACTACTTCAGCATTCCGCTTTGCTGCAGTGTTCCATTCGATCCTACGAAGAGAAAAATTGCGGCAGATCTTCGCAAGATAGGCAAAAAAGTAATTTGGCTTTTGGGGAGGAATCGTTTCCCATGCCTTCATATAGGTATCACTCACACTTTCTTCTGCATCTTGCAAAGAGTGCAGGATCTTATCGGAGATCGTATACAGTTTGTGGCCATAAACTGCATCGGTCTCCTGAATGGCATCTTCATTTCTTTCCCAGAACAGCGCTATAATCTGAGAATCAGTCATTGAGGTTCACCTCCGGATATGTTTCTCT
>JAFRZX010000126.1 GCA_017442315.1 Bacteroidales bacterium | reverse complement strand
TGCAGGATCTTATCGGAGATCGTATACAGTTTGTGGCCATAAACTGCATCGGTCTCCTGAATGGCATCTTCATTTCTTTCCCAGAACAGCGCTATAATCTGAGAATCAGTCATTGAGGTTCACCTCCGGATATGTTTCTCTTCCTCACCCTATATGATCGATTTTACTGTTAAAAGGTTACACCCATCATAACAAAATTTCTTTCGGAATGAAATAGTTACTTCCTGGCAATCTAAAGCTGATCTTAAAGAACTATTCGCAGTTTCTTACAGAATCCGTCATATTGAGGTCATACTTGTCTTTTATCCTATAGTCATGAAAGGCAACGGAAGCCGTGAGCCGTACCTTTCACTCCGTAGATCCTCTTTTCTACCTCTCTTCTTTCCAAACCCTTTCTAAGAAAAGCCCGCAGTTCAAACCGAACTGCGGGCTTTTCTCATCATCAAATCGGTAAGTGTAAATATTTCACCAGACGATCTTTGTATTAGAATTGGTGCAAATATAGTCCTCTCCAGGTATGTAGATATCCAGTACCTTGTCCTGCCCTCTAGAGTAGATGGCCCTGAAAGAGCGCTCTGTGTTATCTTTTCGGTGGCTGGATTCTTCTACCAGGATGTAGGCTGTGTTAGCTAAGGAACAGATCTCTTGAGGCACTTCATCTGGAGCAAAGACATCTCTTCCCAGTTCCAGGTGGTTTTCATCCATGTAATAAAACGTGTACAGTTCCGGAAGAACGATTGCTTCGACACCAATGGTAATATCCGCACGATAGCTTTGAGTCTCTCCATTGACGATAATCGTATATTCATCATTCAGATCATGCCAGTTCTTCATTCCGGTGCCTTCCGTCACATTAGCGGAAAGACCGGTTCCTGCGGTAAGATACACACGGCCTTCCGAATCCTGACGGACTGGGTTATAAAAGTACTGAACATATTCGATTTTATCACTAATGTAGGTCGTGCCATTCATAGTCAGCGTAACTTGGTTTTCCGTTTCGTCCCAGCTAACATGACCGTTGATCATATTTCCTGGCGCATTGCGGTAACCTTTGGATATTCCATCGTCAAATGCATAGCTGGCAAAGAGAATGCCATCCAACCCTTCAAACACACAACCGCCATTTTCCATATTGGCATAGATCCGCTGTTGATATCCATCCGTATTTTCAATCACGGTCTCACCGCCAGAAATCAGTTCATTGGCATGGTCATTGAAATAAGCCTCAAAATCAAATAGATCCAGATGCTCTTTCGTTACAAAGACGCCGATCAGGCGGTCATGGCTCTGCTGCTCTCCTGCATCTTCCTTAGCAAGCTGACAGCCAGGAAGAAACATTGCAATGATCAGAATACAAATCAGAATTCGCTTTCTCATTCTGCTCCCTCCCAGTTAACTTGTGTATGTCCAAAGTGGCAGATGCCATTCTCCATGGGATATATCACTTCCAGAACCCTATCCTGGTCGTCTGGGCCTTTTACGCTCCGCTTAACATCCTGACCCTCTGTGTATTCTTCCAGGATCAGATAAGCGCAGTTTTCCTCAGGCGTATATTCTCCCGGAAGGTCAGAAGGAAGAATATCTTCTATTTTGAGGATCTTATTATTTTCATCCATTTGAACGATTCGGTAGAAATCCGGTACATGAACAACGCGAATGGTCATCTTCACATAGCCGCGTTCTTCGTCCACTACTTCCCCATTCATCGATTCCGTCAGGGTGGTTCCGTAAGATACAGAGCAATCGCACATGGATTCCCCATGGTAGCCCATAGGAGATACTCCCAGAGCATATACTTCCCCTGCTTCATTCTGATACACGGGATTCATATAAAAAACCAAATCCGATGCCGTATCCGAAACATAGATAGCTGCTTCCAGCTGAACAAAGGATTCATCATTTACAGTCTTATAATTGTTCTTCTCCATCCGGACCCCATCGTCCATGGTATTAGTCCAATATGTTTCCTCTTCCGTGATCGTTGGAAGAATCTCCGGTGTGATCTCGTATCCCATGAAGGTCAGCCCTAAACCTTCCGGAAATACCATTCGATGGGTCGTTCTCATGGTGCCATCGTGGCTTTCGTAGGTTTCCTCCTGAAGCTTGGCATAGATCCGCTTTCCCTGATTGGAGATCAAATGCAGTGCTTCCTCGTTGACAACAGGATTGGGTTCAACGCTATCCAAGGTGACCAGCATACCGACGATCATGTCATCAGTCTCAGCCATTCCAGATACCTGCATGGTTTCTTCAGGAATTGCAAGCTGACAGCCGCTGAGAAGCATTGCCACAGAAAGCAAAATACTCACGAACCGTTTACGCATCTTCGTCCACCTCCAATTGCCCATCGAATTTTAAGATATCCCCCACATCACATTGCAAATAAAAGCAGATCTTATTTACTGTTCCAAAGCGGATGCCTTTTGCCTTTCCGCTGCGCAATATGGATAGATTTGCCTCTGTAATTCCCACCCATTTACAAAGCTCCTTGGCGGTCATACCGCGATCTTTCAGTAATTCATCCAAGTGTACTTGAATTGCCATGATGCACCTTCTTAAATGTAGAGGTCATTTTCTTCTTTGATATCCTTACCCTGTCCCAGCAAGCGGGTAAGAGCCATACTGCACAGGCACAGTGCCACACTGAACACGGGAATCCGAACCATAGCATCGATGTTGTAGAGTCTGGATGCAGCAAGCACCTGGGCAATGTTCAGTACCATATTGGAAAGCAGGATGACAGTCAGATATCCCTGCGCTTTTTTGCTCATCTTCCCTGCAGCCATTACACAGCTTTCACTGTACGGATTCTGCTCCAACTCCTTCGTCAGTTCAATGCCAAGAATCATCAGACAGGCATCCAGGGTGTACTCCATAACCTGAACAGCATAAATAAAGAACAGGAAAATATATGTATCCAGCAGGTTTTGCCCGGGCATGGTATTTCCTGTCCTAACTGCTTCGATTTCCGCTTTCAGCTCCCCCGTGCCAATACCGAACCCTGCCACGATATAGAGGGCAGCACAGGCACCCAGGAGGACTCTCAATGCGTGATAGCCACTGCTTATTTCCATGGTTTCTCCTTTGTGCAGAAGCTTCAGGATACCCCAGGAAACAAAAACACTAACAACAGTTCCGCAGAGGATCGCACTGCCTACATCACTGCTCATTCCATTCAGCATGAGACCGGGATTGATCATCAGGTACAACACATAAAACAGCATTGCACTGCCGAGCACAAGCAGCCAGTCTTCTTTGTCCTTCTTCTTTCTCAGGATCAGCACCAGAGGAAGCAGACATACGGTGACATAAATGACGATGGCGGCAATATTGCCTGCCGGTCCGGACAGGGACAGCACTCTGAGTCCTTTGCCCAGAAAAGTAAATGGCATTGCGGTCAAGACCAGAACGCTGCCGCCATTTCCTGATGTAAGCAAAAACACAAGCGCAGAACATACTGCCAGAACGGAAAGCTTCATCAATGTCTTTCGATTCATGATCCATACCTCCAATTATTGTTTTACAATAATTCTTCTACAGTTATTATATAGGGCGAGGTTCCTATGGTCAATAGAAATTATTGTTTTATTTAATTAAGATTGTATTAAGAAACAGATCCGCCGCTTACCATCCATGGTGTATGGAAATGTGAATTCTCCCAATATGGTAATAACCCCCGGGGATAAAACCCTGGGGGTTATTGCATCAATCGAACGTATAGTTATCAGACGGATATGGGTACCATTCTACATTCTCTTTTTCGCTTTGCGCTTCAAAACATACCCAGAACACATCCTCAGCAACAGATTCGCCATTCCAGAAGAAAGACGTCACCGAATCTGTTTCCTCTACATCGCCAATAATAACATATTCCCAACCAAAATTTCCGAATTTGAGTCTGGCAGTTCCATGATTGGATGCTCCACCGGAATAATGGAATGTACCATCTGTCTTAATATCTGCCATCTGTCGGTAGGCAAATGTATAGCCTGTTACTCCCCCATTGTACCGCAGAACCAGTACTCCGTAATCATTGACATCATTTATTGTGATCCAAAGGAGCAATTCTGGAATTCCGTCTGCATCCAGGTCTGCCGTGGTGTATTTGGTTATGGATACGTTGACTTCAGAAGTCGTGCCAAAAGATTCGCAGTATTGCTTGATGGTCACGCCTTCTGCCAGATCCCTATCAAGGAAAACACTTTCTCCGGATAGAATCGATTCAAATTTCGTCTTGGCCGCTTCCCACGAGTCATCATTGATGGGCACGGTGACAGTATTGTCCGGGGGAATCGTCACATTCTCAGGCTCCGTTGCCTCGGTAAACCACTCTGGTTCCACAAGCGTATCTGGATCAGGCTTCTGAGGCATGTAATCAAACCGGAAAGTATCGGCAATCGCTTCCAGAGCTTTTCGGTCCATGGGGTTAGGAGCACCGTCGTTTGGTTTCAGAATATTGACTGTTACAAAATGGGTGTTCAGGTCCGTAATAATCAGTGCCTTTTCTTCACTGAGGGCAAGCAAGACCTCTGTGCCATCCTTCACACAATACGTCCATTCAT
>JAFRZX010000125.1 GCA_017442315.1 Bacteroidales bacterium | reverse complement strand
CAATAAAACCTCATCCGCTGGGAGCCACTTCACAGAATGAAGTGTTTCTTTGGTCAGCCAAGCTGCTGCCTCATGTTCGTTCAAATGTAAGGATTCAGAAAGAAGACTACAAATAAAACAATGCATAGTCAGATGGAAATCAGGATAGTCCCATTCTATGGTTTCCAGCAGGTATCCGACTTCGATCTTCGCGTCAAGTTCCTCGCAGATCTCACGCACAAGAGCCTCCTGAGGGCATTCTCCGCTCTCAATCTTTCCGCCAGGGAATTCCCACCAGCCTTGCCACTGGCCATATCCGCGCTGGGTGGCGAAGACCTTTCCGTCCTTGATTATAATCGCGGCTACTACTTCTATTGTCTTCATTATTCTTCGAAACAAGATGAACAAAGATAATGATAATTAACGATTATGCTCCCAGGACATAATGTTCCGAAAGCATAATCTACACCCCCTAGAATTCAAAGGGTTAAAATTGATATTGCAAGCAACTGATCCTTTTTACATATATTCAAGAAAGCTCTTGCAAATCCGCCTTATAAAACATCGCAGCACGTGCCCCTTCCATAAAGTCACATACACACGACTCCACGGCATCATCGTGCTCCTCCGGATCGACAATTGTTCCTTCTGCATACTCTCTTGCCTGTGCGAGGAGCTCCGGATACATCTGGCAGAACTCCTCTAAAGTTGGTTTGTTGTTTTTCATGATACTTTGTAATTAGCTGTTATTGTTTATTCTTCATCTCTAATATATTCCTGACCGATATACCTTCCTTGCATATAGCCATCTTCCGTACTATATCTCTTTTCGAATGTCACACCTCCCATTCTGACTCTGACATCCCACCATTCATACATCTTATGAGTCTCAACTTTTCCGTTGAATTCCGTTGTAACCATTCTGAGCTTCTGCAAAAACAGATTGGCAAGCTTTACCCAATTCTTATAATCCGAATAGTCACTGAATATATTGTCAATCACATAAGATCCCCAGTCAGTTCTTTCTGGAATATCCTCCGTTCTTTCTTCAACTCGTACCACTTTCCCTTTAACAATATCTACATGCCATATATGTTTTACAAAATATTCAACTGCATCTTTCTGCGGATTATCTTCAAACCATTGAAAAATAACACTAAAGACATCTATGGTTGGGTCTCCATATGATTCAATATGAATATTCTTATACCACCTGATTCGGTCATTCACCTCACGGAGAATATCCATACCTGTAAACGCCCATCTATCCATAGGAACCCACTCCATATGTTTAGCAATGTCCTCCGCATGCATTACAGAAGCAATCGCCTTTCTTCCTATCGCATAACGATAGGACATCCAAATACAAGTCTCTTTAAAATCACTCATAATTCCATGATTTATTGTTTCCTGTTTATAAGATTCACAACCACCTTGACAAGGATGTCCATCTCGTCCATCCGGCTTTCTGCAATCAGCAGGGTCAGGGCGACAAGAGTACCATCGGCGATTCTCTTGGTGCCATCCGGACGGTAGAGGATGTTGTTGTTCTGAAGGAACCAGAGGAACAGGGTCGCTGCAATCCTCTTGTTTCCATCAACGAAGGAATGGTTCTTCACAACAAGATATAGAAGCATAGCAGCCTTCTCCTCGACGCTTGGATAGAGTTCCTGACCATCCCATGTCTGATAGATCTGACCGATGCTGCTATGGAAGGACTTGTCCTTCTCGACTCCAAACAACCGGCTCTCCTTAAACTTTTCCTTCAGACTTTGAATTGCATCCATTGCACTCTCATATGTCGCACGGAACTTCTCCTGAAGGGTGGTATCGGATATTTCAAGGCTCTGATAGTCATAGGCATCAAGAGTATCCAGCGCATATGTATAATCCTTTACGACAGCAAACAGTTCTTTCGCCTGCTCTTCAGCCATAATCAGGTTCTGTCCGAATACATTCTCCAACAATCCCAGAGCACGCTTCAGGTCCTCGTACTTCTGCTCAGAAACAGCATTCTGGTTAACGGCGTAACCTTTAATCATATAATGCTTCAAGACGGAGGTTGCCCACTTCCTAAAAGCAGTTGCCTGTACGGAGTTCACCCTATATCCAAGTGAAAGAATTGCATCCAGGTTATAGTACCTTATTTTCTCCTCAGAAACGCCTCTGACGCCACTCTGAGCGGTAATTAAAATTTCTTTAATTACCGTCTGAGCATCTAATTCTCCGCTTGCGAATATCCTTTTAAAATGATAAGAGATATTCGGCACAGTCACCCCAAACAACTCAGCAATCGCCTTCTGCGTAGCCCATATCGTTTCATTGGAAGCATCAACTATCGCCTCCATCTTGACAAGTCCGTCACTTGACTGATAAATCACAACATCGTTATTCATAACTTCAGAATTTGTTCGTTAAACATCATTTGGTTTTGTTGTAAGTCAATTATGGCAGATTCGCCACAATTAACTTACAACCTGATATTGATTTCTAGTGTACCGTCATATATACCTTCTTGACAAGCGAAGAAATCATCTTGTTCAACTCCTTGTTGAAGATCTTGATTTCAGACTTGTCGATGACATTATACAATGAAGAGTGCTCCTTGAGGAAGTCCTCTACCACATCATACGACATCTCCTTGATCAGCTTGCCAAGGTCTGCCGGCATACGGACTTCTCCGATGTGACTTACCACATTAGCAAGGCGGTTCTCATTGACATATGATGCGAGATTTTCAATCATCTCCGCCAGCTCCTTGCTATACTCCACAGGAGCCTCCAGCTGCCTGTTCCTTCTCTTCACACTCTTGTTCTCCGCAAAGCGGGCATTCTTGCTCTTGATCAAAGCCCT
>JAFRZX010000124.1 GCA_017442315.1 Bacteroidales bacterium | reverse complement strand
CCCCGAAAGTTAGACAAAAAACTTTCGGGGTTTTGTTATGTCTAAAAAGAGAAAGAAACATGGCTATGCAGAACGATTAAAGTACATGCATATGCTTGAGAATGGTTTCAGTCAAAAATATATCGAAAAGCACTTTGGAATAAACCATAGACTTTTAGGATATCTATGGGCCCGCTATCAGTCCGAAGGTGCATCAGGATTGATTAAGAAGAAAAATGTTAAAGCAGATTACGCCTTCAAATTACAAGTTGTTCGTGATATCGAGGAAAATCATCTAACTTTGGTGAGCGCAGCATTAAAGTATAATATGTGTGCAGACCAAATAAGAGTTTGGAGAAAGATTGCTCAAACTCATGGCTATGACGCACTGGCTACAATAAGGCCAAGAGGCCGACCACCAAAGAGCGATATGGGAAGACCAAGGAAAAAGAAACCGGAAGAGATGACAGAGCTGGAACGTCTCAGATACGAGAATGAGTGTCTGAGGGCTGAGAATGCTCTGTTAAAAAAAGTGAAAGCCTTAGTAGAAGCAAGAGAAGCCCGTCTCAAAGAGATTGGGCGGAAGCCATCCAAGGACTAAGGCAGGAACATGATCTTGAGATCCTTCTCGAGAAGACAGGGATGGCTAGATCTACATACTACTATCACACGAAAAGATTGTCAGAACCTGATGGCCATGATGATGCCAGGGCTGCAATCCGTAAGATATATGATCATCATAAAGGACGCTATGGCTATCGAAGAGTAACCTCTCAGTTGCATAATGATGGCATACATCTTAACCATAAGACAGTACAAAAACTTATGGTAGGGATGAACCTGTATGGTAAGAGAAAGAAAGCTAGGTATAAGTCTTATAAGGGTGAGATTGGCAAGATTGCTCCAAACGTCATAGACAGAGACTTCGTTGCAACAGCACCGAATCAGAAATGGACAACGGACGTTACTGAAGTCAAGATAAAGGACAGGAAGATATATCTTTCTCCTATTCTGGACATGTTCAATGGCGAAATCATATCCTACACTATCTCATACCATCCAGACCTGAAGATGGCAATGAAGATGCTAGATAAAGCGTTCAAGAAGACTGATATACCCAAAGGCCTTATACTGCACTCTGATCAAGGATGGCATTATCAGCATCTGAGATATCAAAAGGCGTTGAAAGACAGGAATATAGTGCAGAGTATGTCTCGCAAAGGAAATTGTCTTGACAATGCCATGATGGAGAACTTCTTTGGACTTATGAAGTCAGAGTTGCTATATTTGCAGGAGTGGGACAGCGTAGAGCAGTTCGCAAAGGAACTAGTTAAGTATGTACGCTACTACAATAATGATCGAATCAAACTGAGGCTAAAAGGAAAGAGCCCGGTGCAATACCGAGCTCTGTTCCAATCTAAGTCAGCCTCTTAATAATATTAAACCGTCCAACTTTTGGGGGTCACATCACTGCAACGGCGGTTATTCTTTAATGACAGTCGTGATGGTCGCAAGCCTCTCCATTGTCCTTGACCTGGCCGGCAAGGTATGCTTTTGCGAGTTCTTCAACATCTCCGATGCATCCCCTTATGACCTCGATCCTCTGGGCTTCAAGTACATTCTTCGCTCCCTGGCCCATGTTTCCTGCAAGCATCACTGCTACTCCCATCTGCTTCAGCACGGGAGCGATCCCGCTCTTGCATCCGCAGCCTTCTGGCGATGCCATCTTGCTTACCCCTGTAATCTTTCCATCTATGACATCGAAAATCGTATAATATTCGCAATGGCCGAAATGATCATCAACACGGCCGTCTCTGGTAGGTACTGCTATCTTCATAATCATTAATGTTATTTCTCTGCAAATTTAAGGATTTTTGTAATTTTGCACATATGAAAAATGAGAAATACGAGATTCTTTACAGACAGATCGCTTCGCTTGTAGAAGACGAATCTGACGAGATAGCCAATATGGCTAATTGTGCAGCAATGATCCATGAGACATTCGGTTTCTGGTGGACCGGGTTCTATATTGTCAAAGGAGAACAGCTTGTTTTAGGGCCATTCCAGGGCCCTGTGGCATGTACACGCATTCCATTCGGGAAAGGCGTCTGCGGGACATCATGGAAAAGACGTGAAAGCGTCGTGGTGCCGGATGTGGAACTTTTTCCGGGTCATATCGCATGCAGCAGCCTATCCAGAAGTGAGATCGTCGTGCCGCTATTCGCCGGAGATGAGGTAAAGGCTGTACTTGACATAGACAGCAAGGAACTGGCGACATTTGACGAGACCGACCGTCTGTGGCTTGAAAAGATCGTTTCCCTGTTATGACCCGCATGATATGAGTACACTTGAAAGAGCGATAGAAATCGCGACTGAAGCCCACAAGGGGCAGGTAGACAAATCAGGCAAGGAATATATCGGTCATCCTCTCCGCGTGATGGAGATGGGAAAGACCGAGGAGGAAAAGATCGTCGGAGTGCTTCATGATGTCGTTGAAGACACGGGCTGGACTTTTGAGAGGCTTGCGGAGGAAGGATTCTCTGACGGGGTGATTGCAGCCTTGAAGTGTGTTACAAAGACATCGGAGAATGAGAATTACGATGACTTCATCGACAGGGTGAAGAAGAATCCGCTGGCTGTTGCGGTGAAGATCAATGACCTTACCGACAATATGGACATACGCCGTCTCCCCTATCTCAGCGACAAGGATGTGAAGCGGTTGAAGAAATATCTGAAGGCCTACAAGCGGCTTACCGGCGAGCCGGTATATTCCGTATATGCCGCACGTCAGGAACACCCTAACGCATACGATCCATGGAACGAGGAGGCTGATGCTGAATTGGCAAGGATGTGGGCAGAGGGAATGGCAGTCGCTGAAATTGCCGATCATTTCGGAAGAAAATCAAGTGCAATCATATCACGTCTAAAGAAATTAGGATTATGATACTTACAACAACACAGTCCATTGAGGGACGCAAAATAGTAGAATACAAGGGAATAGTATTCGGAGAGGTAATCAGTGGAGTCAACTTCCTTAAGGATTTCGGAGCAAGTATCCGCAACATCATCGGCGGACGCTCAAGTTCATACGAGAACGAGCTTCTCTCTGCGAGAACAAAGGCATTGAGGGAGCTTGAAGACAGGGCCAGGGCTATGGGTGCCGATGCAGTCGTAGGAATCGATATTGACTATGAAGTCCTTGGCGAAGGCGGCGGAATGCTTATGGTGACAGCATCCGGAACTGCCGTAAGACTGGGATAAGCCTGACTGAATACACATGATACGACAGACCACATTTCATCTTTCAGCGAAAAAGAGAGGCTGCCATCTGGTGACCCGGGAAATTATGGAGCATCTTCCGAAGCCCCTTCCGGCGGCTGGACTGCTGCATCTTTTCGTGCAGCACACCTCATGTGCGCTTTCCATCAACGAGAACTACGACCCGGATGTCCGTACTGATATGGAGGCTATCCTGAACCATATGGTGAAGGAGAGGGAACCTTATTACGAGCATACGATGGAAGGATCAGACGACATGCCTGCACACGCCAAGTGTTCCCTCTTCGGTGTCAGCCTTACCATCCCTATCACTGACGGGCAGCTCAATCTTGGCACCTGGCAGGGTATCTACCTCTGCGAATTCCGCAACTACGGAGGTTCCAGGACAATCGTTGCAACCATTTACGAATAGGTATCAGATAAGCATCCAGACCTTCTTCAGGTGATTTTTATCTCTCTATTCAAAATTGTCAGAGGAATATTATGTATTTTTGCACCATGTCTGAAACACGTCCGATAATATTTTGTTCTGACCGCCGGGAATGGCGGGAATGGCTGGCAGAAAATCATGACACAGCAAAAGAGATCTGGTTCGTTTTCCCGACCAATGAAGCACATGAGGAAAGTGTGTCATATAATGATGCTGTAGAGGAGGCTCTATGCTTCGGATGGATCGATGGTGTGGCTGGAACATTTGACAGCACGCATATGCTTCGCCGGTTCACTCCCAGACGCAAAGGCAGCAGCTATTCCAGACCAAATATCGAACGACTTATATGGCTGGATAAACAGGGACTCATTCATCCTTCTGTGCGAAGTGCTGTCATAGACATCATCAATGAACCGTTCGTATATCCGGATGATATTATTGAGACTTTGCAGGCTGATGAAACTGTCTGGAAAAACTACCAGGCATTTTCCGAGCCATATAAAAGAATCCGGGCGGCATATATTGATGCTGCCAGGAAGCGACCTGAAGAATTCGAGCGAAGACTCCGGAATTTTATAGATAAGACCCGCAAGAATAAGCTCATTGCCGGATATGGTGGAATAGATAAATATTACAGGTACATGGATGAAGTGATTATAAGAAAGGCCGTCAGGGAGGAAGCAAGACAGATCGCTGAACTGATCATGCTGGCATGGCCGGTAGAGCAGATTCTGGAGTCCAATGGCATCGCTTATCAGGAACTGCTTGAGGCTATCGGGTCTGTTGTTGAAATGCCGGAGACTATCTATAGCTATGAGAATACATTCGTGGCAGATGCTGACGGGATTGTCGTAGGAGCAATGTGCGGATATGACGGGGCTGATTATCAGAGGTTCAAACAGCCTGTCGTGGACATGCTGGGCAATGATTCCGGATTTGCGGAACTAAGGGAGACTGAAGCCGGTGAATTCTATCTTGACTCTGTCGGAGTCATGGCCGGATACCGAGGCAGAGGGATTGCATCATCACTTTTCAAGGCACAGATTGCCCGTGCCGCTTCAATGGGACATTCAAAGGTCGGGCTCATCGTAGATGAGGATAAGCCGCAGGCTGAGGCATTATACAATAGGCTAGGCTTCAATTATGTCGATGACAAGGATTTCTTCGGTCACCGTATGAAGCATCTGGTTTATAAGATCAACGGCTGATTGTGGCAAAGAAAACAGTCATAAATGATTTTTCTGCTCTGAAAGGAAAGGTGAATTTCCCGGAGCAGAAGCTTGTTGTACCTGAAAGGAAGCCATCAGTCAGGCCAGCATCGGCAACGACGGCAAAGGAAAACTCTCTGAAGATCGGACAAAGTGTCGTCCTGATGGATTCCGATCTTCGTGGCAGAATAGTCTCCATAGGCAGGAAGGTCGGCATCGAGCTGGAAGACGGACTTGTGATAGAGGCTTCATATGGAGAATTCGCCGTCACTTCCCTATCTGAATTGTCTTCTCTGAAAGAAACGAAGGTCAAGGCGAAGAAGGCTGATGTGAGGAAGACTTCTTCATCAGGTGCTTTGTCATCTAATGGAGGGGCCATTTCCGTAGACCTGCATATTGAAGCCATTTCAGGAGGCAGAAGCATCCCTAAAGGACAGCAGCTGCAATTCCAGCTGGAAACATTCAGAAAGGTCATACGTCAGAGCCTCTCACATAAAGGCATGACAATCACCTTCATTCATGGAATAGGAGACGGCATACTAAAAGCTGCAATCCGGAAGGAACTGGACGAAGTCCTTGCTCTCCGATGCAGCTATTCAGTCGGCGACCCAGCAGTCACCATCGTGATAATAAGGTAACCCCTACCTTACGTAATGAGGCATCTCCTCCGGTATAACCATCGAAATCTCCACGAGGCCTGCCACTTCCCCATTCTCCCTCCACGCGGTCTGATAGATCATCTTCCTCAAGCCGTTCTTCTCGATGGTATAGGCATTGGATCCGCCGCCAGCGAGCAGATCGGCAATGATTCCCCTCGAACGCTCGTTGTGGCATGGGATCAGACTTTTCCCGATCATATCTCCATGCCTTGCAAATGTCTCCTTCGCCTTGTCATTCATATAAAGCACAATGCCTTCCTTGTCACACACTGTGACCGCACAATTCATTTCCTTTGCCCAATCAGGTATCATATTCATGTCTGTTTAAATATTATGACAAAAATAAGAATAAATCTTATTATGCATATGCCCATAAGATGACATTCTGCGGCATAGTCTTCAACCATTTTGAGGCCTTGTAATAATTTGTGACCGGCGGGCCGTTGCAGCCCTTAGTTAGAGGCCCGGCTGAAGGATGGAGCAGTGTCAAGATCGAGCATCCTATAACTCTAATGATTTTCATGATGTCAGATGGCATTATAGAGATCAACCGGTGCGACGACATATTGTTCCATAGAAATCTTTCTCTTATCCATAAGCCTTTTCACCCTTGGAATTCTAGTGAACATGAAACTGGAGACTTTTCTGGGCTTGCACAATTCTATTTCCTGCTCCTTATATATCAACCAAACCAGCTCCGAACAATACATCTTTCCATTATCGAACTTGAATTCAAGATCGTATGGCTGTCCAAGATATTTACTGTATGGAATCCGCTTCGTAAGGCGCCGCGAAGGCCTTTTGACGCACCAGTTCTCATTCTTTGTCCAACTGATGAAAGTCGCAAATGGAGTGAGTCTTACAGTCTTTGAAGCCTCAAGAACTTTCAAACCGTCAGGAGTATCAACCACTACCCCGCAATGAGTCCATTTCGACATCGTCCCGAGCTTGATGTATGGAGCTTGTGACGATTGTCCTTCAATAAACACAACATCCCCTTCCTGGAGATCTGTGATATCAGTGCTGCTGTTGCACGAAGACAGCAACAGCACTGATAAAAGGATATGCATCCATCTCATGGCTTAGAGTCCGAAAATTGAATCAAACTCAGAACGTGTATAGTTCTCGACTACGATGGTATGACCTCCGCAAGTGAACTTAAGGTCGACTCCATCATCCGTCTTGATCGGACGGATTGTGACACCTTGATAGGTGAAAGCCTTTGTGCCGGCAGCATCTATTCTTGGAGCGACATCCTTGTAGCTTGCAACACAGAGGTCCTTGACCTTCTGAGGCATTAGATTGTAGATGGTCACCAAAGTCTTGGTGTCAAAGTCGATACCCTCATCCGAGCCAGCGATTCTGGCGGTTACCGATGATGAGAAATTGCCGGCGGGAATGCTGGCGACAGTTGCAGAAACGCAGAGGACAGTGATGAGCGAAATGATCGCTGCAAAAAAGATTTTCTTCATAACGTTGTACTTTAGAGTGTTATTGATTTGTTTTCACTCTATAATGTCACAACTAAGAAAAGGTAATCAGATTGTGCAATCAAATCAGATATATCTAGACAATTTTTCTCCCCATCTTCCAATTCTCTCATATGTCACCTTTCTGCATAGCCAGTCAGTGAATCGTCCCCACTTCCTGTACAGAAAATTGAACATCAAGTATGCCGGGACCTGAGAGAGAGATCGCGGCATCCTTCTCAGTATATTTTTGAAACTATACACCTGATCATATATCCACAAGTATCCCGCATATAGTTCATCAGGAGTCATATTCTTAGGCTGTATCACAACGTGGGCAGTATCATATAGGCCAAGGTCTCTGGTCAGGAGTCTGCCTTCGTCCACCATCCTTTGATGCAAGGCTGTGCCAGGATACGGCGTGAGGATATGAGATGTAACGGTCTCAATCCTGTTCCTTACAATCCAGTCCAACGTCTCCTGAAATGTTTCCTTGGTATCGCTGTCAAGGCCGAAAACGAAGCTTGCATTGATCATGATCCCACGCTTATGGATCTCTTCGACTGCATATTCGTATTTAGCGACATCGTTCTGCACCTTATGAACGCCACTGACGGATGACGGGTTGATACTTTCGAAGCCGATAAAGAGGCCCTTACATCCTGAATCCTTCATCTCATCCAATAGTCCAGGGATATTGACTACATTTATGGATACAGCTGCATTCCAACGGATACCTGATTTCTTCAGTTCGGACATAAGTTCTCGTGTCCATTTGAGATTACCGATGAAGTTATCGTCAATGAACATTACATGCTTGATTCCAGATGCCTTTACCTCTGAAATGACATCTTCCACAGGCCGATTCACATACCATCTTTCCTTGGAACTGTTGTAACAGAAGTCACACCGGAAAGGACATCCCCTGCTGGTATGGTAAATATTGCGGTATAGATAGTCCCCTTTAGGCATAAGGTCATATGCTGGAGGAATTATCTTGTCACCGCTGAACGAATGAGGGCAAGTATAGACTCTTTTTAGCGTCCCTTTATGAAAGTCTTCCATGATATCTGGCCAGGTCCCTTCGGCTGCCCCAATACAAATGATCAGATCTTCTTTTTCAGGTATCTCATCTGGAGCAGTTGTAGGAAGTATCCCTCCAAGCACTACCGGGATCCCTCTGCTGAGATATATTTCTGCTATTTCCAGAGATCTTGGCAACGAGTCGACATTGACAGAGATTCCAACGATATCCGGACAGTCTGTCATATCGACAGCATGCACATTCTCATTTTCAACGACAACCTCATATTGGTCTCGGAACATTGCCGCAATCGTGTACAGCCCCAATGGAGGAGACATCCTGTTCTTCAGGTGCGTATCCATAGGACGCATATGCATCAAGGGCTGTATGAGTTTGATCTGTGTCATTTACCATGAACGGATAAGGCGTCTGCTCTGATTTATGGTCACTAAATAATGTCGCTATGAAGAAAAGGTAATCAACCTAACTTAAAATTCCTGCCGGATATTCCCAGAACACTCTGTAGAGAGCATTCATCACTCCACCTCTTGGTATTGCCATTATCAGCGACAACACAGCAAGATGCACAAAACATATGAAAGCGGCAGACCTTGCCTTGCCGCAATTCTCGATATCTGATTGCGAGAAGCGTGTCTGCCTGATGAATGAATGCACATGAAATGCATATGTAAAGGCAATAAGTACATCAAAGATGATCATGTATTCATTATTGCCGAAGAACCTGAAAGGGAAAAGCATGAAGGTATAGATCGGTATGCAATAGGGAGATAATGTAATTGGCACATAACCTATAGGACCGGTCTGATAGCTCACGTAACACTCCCTGTCCCTAACGACAAATTCCCGGATCTTTCCGAAGAAAAGCAAGGCCACAAGTGTATGGGTCAGTTCGTGTGTGAACTTCATGATCCAGTTCACATTATGGCGCATTCTCGGAATGATCATAAAAAGCAGAAACACTCCATACGCAAGGAAACCGGCTATGAGACCTACATAGTTACCTTCTTGACTCCAATCCCATTTCGCGATGCTTAACATTGGAACTGCATTACTGCATACTGATATCGCGAGCACACCGATGTAAAGAACGGACAGCATGCCGAACAAGGCAGTCGAAGCGATGTACCCTATCTTTCCCAGTTTATTCATCTTCTTTATCAGTTTCAACATCAAGTGCGGCGGACTTCACTCCGGTTTCCGCATATATCCTTTCTCTCTCAAGCAGTTCTCTGAGCGCAGCCCTTTCAACTGCCGCACGTACAGTCTCTTCTGCGAATTCTTCACTTTCAACAAGCATTTTTGCTATGTCCTTGAACTTCTGCATACATCTGCTTTTTTTAGTTTTTGCCGAATCGGCATTCTTCATTCCTAGTATACCTGCGATCTCATCCATCGGCTTGTGATCCCAATGGAACAGCTTCATGATCCTCTTGCATTCGGTCGGGATCGAATCAAACACCCTGTCCAGAAACTCATTCTGAGCCAGCTGCTTATCAGAAATTGAGATTATATCAGGTTCAGTTTCCCGTTCCCTGTTCAGATATGGAATCCGCTTGCCGACAGATGCTAAGAGCGGATTGATGTTCGGCGCATCATCTTCTGATTTTGATGGCTTGAAAGTCTTTCTGATATGATTCAGCGCAATATTCTTACCGATCTGCACCATGTAGCTTAACAATGTCCCATCTTTGGTCAGATCAAATTTGCCTTCCTTGACTTTCTGCATCAGTGTTATGCATGTGTCCTGAAACAAATCCTCTATTTCAAAGCCCAGCTTTCCTCCAGATGAGAACAACTTGTATATAATCGATATGAAACTTGGTTTAATCTTCCTGCAGATATGCTTCCACGTCCGTTCATCATTCTGCATTATACCCATTACTATCTGTGAATCTTTCATGGCCATCCCGTTTGTAAGATTTACAAATATACAAAAGTAATCTTTTAAATTGCTTTCCGGCATAATGTTTCTAACTTTGGCTCTGCAAGCATATAAAATGAATAATATGAAGATCGCGATAATCGGAGCAGGAAACATGGGTGGAGCCATTGCGGCCGGCCTTGCCAAAAGTAAAATTGTCAAATCGGGAAACATCATCTGTACAGCCCGGACACAGAAGACATTAGACAAGATCAAAGCCATAGATCCGGGAATAGCCGTTACGACAGACAACATCATGGCTGTAAAGGAAGCTGATGTAGTGATCCTTGCCGTAAAGCCATGGCTGATGGAAAATGTCATCTCCGGATTCAGAGAGCATGCGGAACCATCAGGAAAGATTTTCGTATCGGTTGCGGCCGGTATAACCTTGGACCAGCTATGCACATGGATCTCCCCTGCGTGTCCATCCGAAGTATGCTCCTTCAGAGCCATACCGAATACAGCGGCATCAGTGCTTGCCAGCATGACCTTCATAGCATCCGCAAATGCTGACGCAGAACAGATCAGGCTCGTAACAGACATCTTTGACGAGATGGGCTGCACCATGTATGTAGAAGAGAGACTCATCCCGGCAGGAACCGCCCTCGCCTCATGCGGTATCGCATTCGCAATGAGATACATAAGGGCGGCATCTGAAGGAGGAGTTGAGATAGGATTCCGCCCTGAAGAAGCCAGAAAGATCGTCGAATACACAGTCAAAGGTGCTGCTGAACTTCTTCTCGCAAACGGCGGCCATCCCGAAGAAGAAATCGACAAGGTCACCACAGCTGGCGGAATCACCATCAAGGGCCTGAATGAAATGGAACACGAAGGCTTCACCTCGGCAGTCATCAAAGGGCTTAAGGCGTGTCTATAGGAATCCGCCCGGATCCTTCTAGAGGTTTATGATCCTATAATAGCACCATCGTTCCTGATAATTTATACCAGAGTGACACGGAACAGCAAATCCGTGTACCCACGCTGCATAAAACGGGAAATAAGTGTCGATATAAGACCGTCGGAACAGGAAAGCTTAATTTCCTGTTCCGACGGTCTTATATCGGGATCCCCGCTCATGTCGGGGATGACGTCAAAGCCGAATAACTGGCTGTATGTCTGATTAGCGCTCCAATAACATCTAACCATCTAATAATCAGCCACATAAGCTACCCATTCTGGGGAATTGGGCGAAACTCATTGGTATATAAAGTCATAGCCACAAATTCATCTAAGTTATAGAATGATCGCGATTGTAAAGTTAAGTATATAATTTTATAAATCATATTTAATCACTAAGAGATCAGAAACATTTAATCTCAATAGGAAATTAATGTGTTGATAATAGTCCTTTGTCACTTTATTTATTAACTTTGACAAAAGGCATTAAATATGGTAGACATAAACAAATTCTCCCAAGAATTGGTATGCAAATTCAAAGATCGCACATACTCTGTGCGAGACAATGGATCAGTATACCGCCATCAGAAAGAAGGATCCCGCCCAGCGCCACTTGACAACAAATGGACATTTGGAAAGAAAGACGCTGTCACAGGTTATATGATGTTAGCTGGAGTTCGTGTGCATCAAATTGTTGCAACCGCGTTCCATGGTGTACCAGAATATCCGACTATGGTTGTTGATCATATAGATACTAATAGATGTAACAATCGTCCAGAGAATCTCCGTTGGTTGACAAGACTTGAGAATGTTCTAAACAACCCATACACTCGTAGCAGAATCGCTTTTCTTTGCGGTTCAGTAGAAGCCTTCTTGAAAGATCCATCTATTTTAAGAGAAACTGCATCCGAACCAAATACATCCTGGATGCGCACCGTTTCAAAAGAAGAAGTTGCAAGATGTCTTAAGTGGCTAGATAAATGGAATAAAGAAGATAATCCTACCCCAAAATCTTCATCCGAACCAAAGAAAGGCATTGGTGATTGGATATACACCGATAAACCTAATGACGGCTTCGGACAGTCTTGGGATTCTGACTGGGAATCGAGAGAACCACGCAAATCATATGCACAACAAAGAGCTGAAATAGAGGCAGAAACAATCCGTTATGAAGAAGAACAACTTGCTCTCAAAGATTCTTTAACTCCTGGAGCAAAACAACTACATTGGAAAACTCCAACCGAGTTTCCACTATGTCCACAGACTCATACAGATACACCTCTGCAAGATTATCTAAACACCCTTGTCAAAGGTCAAACATTCTGCAAGAGCCAATATTACCATTCAGAAGTCGTAAAGGCTGAAATCGCAAAAAATGGTCAACACCTTGCAGTCATAACGCCCACCAGCGGAGTCACAAACTTCGCCCTTACTGAAATACGATACGAAAACGGCTTCTACATCCACGAAAGTATCCGCACGTTCTTCTCAGAAGAAGGTGCCGAAAAATACTACACCCTCTCCCTCGGCAAAGAATGGACAGGTGGGGATGTAATGGAAGATTTTTGCTAGAACATTGCCCTATTAATAAAAGTAGAGATAATGAAAGATAATAAGGATTTCAAAGATCTAAAAGCAATGGCTGGGGCATATAAGCCTGGTTTTATGCAGATCAAATTAACTCATCAATTCCAAAATGGTTTTGGAGATTTCACGATTGAACAACTTGGAGTATTCTTTCATGAATACATTCATTATTTACAGAACATATCTACTCCTTGGGGATTGTATATGAGTATGGTCCAATATAAGACCATATCTGAAACTTATGCACATATTCAATCTGCCGATAGTAAAATCGAATTACCCCTGAAAGTTTCTACACCTAGTTTAGAGCGTCAATGGGCGATTATTAATATTGGTCAAGGTCATTATCCTTTTAACATTGATTACGATCAAACTTGCCAAATTATCGATCGTACAGGTCAAATTAAGATCCACAGAACAGGAGAAACAATTGGAGAAAAAACATATCCCAAAATCTCTCTTGAAATTACTTTCGTTGATGGAACGGTGAGGAATATTGATTTAGGAGCACTGATAATCAATGAGAGTATGGCGGCAATGTATCAAATGATGATTGATCCAAATGCATCTCACGAGAAGTATGATTTACCATATAATTTAATACAAATCCTTTGTGAACAACACTATCCCAATATTGCTCATGATAGGAAAAAACTTATTGCAATTTGCTATACATCCCTATTTAGCTTAAGTCCAGCTCAAGTTTTATTGGAGCAATTGGAGAATGCTTCCGAGAATCCCGATGTATCTGGACTTGAACTTTTTAACGATTTTGTTCGAAACGCAATAATTTATGACAATAGAGGGAAACAAAGTACTGTATCAGAGTTCATGGATGGTTTAATTGATAACTTTAAAGAAATAATATCACAACTACTCAATTGTGAACTAGATTATATAGCAGATGTACTTGATAAAGTTCGTATATCCAAACGCATTGTACCTCTAATAAGTATTGTCTATGCTGATGAATTTAACCCTTCAGACATCGAAACTATAATAGACATCCTTGGTATTCCTTTTACATATAATGAAAACGGTGAACACTTCCTACCAAAATCTACAAAAAATCCTAACAGAGATTCAGATGACATGCTTGCTTTAATTGCAAATTCAGCATTATATAACTACATTGCTCACCCTAACAAATATCGGTGCTGTCCTCTTAGATTTATGTGTCTACAATCAAAATTTCCAGTCATAAAAGAAGAATGTTTTGATTACCCATGGCAAGGTAAAGAGTGTCCAATTACAGGATTATGTGAATATATTGGTCTCAAAAAGAAAGAGTACCAATGGACATATTAAGCGGCACTTGCCCACTTCCCTATCGGTCAGTCGGCAACCTTCAATACCCACCGCACAAGCGAGAATATGAGGACTGCAAGCAGATCCTAAAACTCTCGCTGAACCCCACGCACACATAAAACGCCTGACAAGACTTCACTCAGCACAGCTGTCAGAAGACTTGCCCTGTGGGGCAGAGCGGTATTAGAAGATTGCCAGGCTGCCTCCGCTACGCTCCTGCATCCAGTCAATCCTCTTCCATTCATTACTCACTCCGCTCGATTAAACAAACAGCTGTCTGGAAACTTGGATACAGTTTACCATACACAATGATTTCCAGCGAAAAATCACTTTCTTTGCAAAAACATAAGATCAGTTAAATCTTTTTTCAACTTTTCACGTCTTGTTATCGGATGCATTCAAAATCTGATAACATTTACGAATTATGACAGATAAGACACAACAAAGGCTGAATGAGCTGGAAAGCGTGATTGTGAGGGAGCAGGATATGCTCTTCAGGTTCGCCTATATGCGTGTCGGAAGCAGGGCGGATGCAGAGGATATCGTACAGGATGTCTTCCTGAAGCTGTTCCGTTCATCTGAGAATCTCAAGTCTGTCCGAAACGTCAAACATTACCTGATACGTTCAATCAGCAATGCCTGCAAAGATTTTCACAGGAGAAAGCAGGATATCCTGCCACTGGAAAAGGCTGAAAGGGAGATGGTTTCGGACGACGACCTCAAGATGTACGAGGAATATCTCAAAATCACGGCATTGGCCCACACACTTCCACCAGAGCAGAGGGAGGTCCTCTATATGAAATGTATAGACGGACTCAAGTTCAGGGAGATATCTGATATCCTGGACATCCCTGAGGCAACAGTGAAGTCCCGCTACCGCTACGCCATTCAGGCCATTCAGAAACAACTCAATTAAAGGAAAGTGAAATGAAGACAACTGATAACATAGAAAAGATGCTGACTCCACAATGTGAGTTCAAGGCATCAGCCGGTCTTAAGGACAGGATTCTTGAAGCTGCCGCTCAAGAAGAAATAAAACCTTCTGCGCGAACCAGATTTGTATATATGAAATATATTGCAACATCTATAGCAGCAGCTATTGCATTAGTCGCAATTATTTTTGTAGGTAAGTCAAGCGTTACTCCAATCTATGCGGCAGATAAAATCTTTGCAGATGCTGCTGAGATTCTGAACAACATAAATTCTTATACGGCTACAATAAAGGTTCGTACTGATCCGCACGAGAATTTTTCCTATGTCAATCCATTTGGTCGATTTGTTGAACACACGATTACAGTTCAACATAGCACTGGGAAATGGTTGATTGACAAAGGAGGAAGGAAAGCAATATATGATGGAAACTACACATGGCAATGGCTACCTGACTCACAGTTCGGCTGGAAATATGATATGGAAAACCTGAATGTCATCGATGATTTTGCCCTATTACTTGACCTACCATCGCTGATGATGGCAGAAGAAAACATTGCCTTGGCAAGCAATGGGGCCAGTATCAGAAAAATAGAGTCTGATGATGTAGTCACTCTTATTGTCACATCACCAGCTCAGGGAGACTTCACTAATGATTATTCTCGCAATACGTCCATTCTCGAATCAGATACGATCAGAGAATACGAATTTTCAAAAGAAGGTGGAGAACTGCTGTCATTGAAAATCAGTGCGAAAATAATCGGGATCAGCAGAGTAATTGTGGAGATGACTGATATTCAGTATGCTCCAGTCATAAAGCCTGACTCATTCATTGTCGATGAAAATATTGAATGGATTGACAACACTGAAGCTGGATTGACAGCGGCATATGAAACTCTTCCATTTGAACAATTTATTGACATTACCGCCGAGGAAGCAGTTATCAAGATGTTCGAAGCGGCCTCTGTATGGAATGAAGGTCTCCTTAAAGTTGTATTGAGGAATATGAGTTTGAGGCAAATGGAGAAGACATACAAGGGATGTCAGCTTTTAGAGCACGAGCCATCATTTAAGTCCGGCTTATATAATGGCGTATTCATCAAATGCAAGTTGCAGATGGCTGATGGTAGCATTAAAAAAGTTGTAGTAGCAATGAGAAATGACAACTCTGCTAAAGCTTGGGTTGCTGATGGAGGACTTTAATATGAAGATTTTATATGCATTGATTCTCTCTATGAGTGTTATCATTGCTAATGCTCAAGAACCCGGAGGGACATATGAGGATTTTCTTGCCAGTCAGAATCTTTCTGCAAAAGAGTATATCCTGAACTTGTTCAAAAAATACGATATTGTCATTCTTTGTGAGCGTGATCATCGGGAACTCACTCAATACGATCTGATTCTTGAAGTGATTTCTGACGAGCGGTTCAGGGCAGAAGTCGGAAATGTCTATACCGAAATCGGAAATTTTCAAAGGAACAACTTCCTAAATGAATACCTCTGTAATGATGCTCTGAGTGACATATCTGCAAAACGAAAAGCATTAGAAATCCAGCGGGATAGTTATGGCGCAGGATTGTGGGAAAAGTCAAATTATGCATATTTCATATATGGAGTATGGGATATCAACAAGGTGGATGACAATGATGTAAATGTCTATAACCTTGATATTGGAATACGTGACTGGGCAACGGCAACTGCAGAGGATATTCGCGAAAGAGATTCGCTGATGCCACAAAGAGACAGTATTCTTGCAGACAATTTCTTGCGTGCATATAATGTGTCCAGCACAGAAAAGGCTCTGGTCATCATGAACTTCCGGCATGCATTTGTTAAAGACATAGGTAAGAGTGCAAATGCCGGACGATATATCGCTGAGTTATTCCCGGGCAAAGTAGCCAATGTAATGATAAGTGGTACGTCTCTTTCTTATGACATGTCATTAACTGCAATTGCTCAAGGACGCTGGGATGCATCATTTATGAACGCAGGCAAAGAGAATGTCGGTTTCGATCTTGCAGGCTCTCCATTTGGTCAGACCAGATTCGATATGATACCATTGCCGGATTGCGGAAATTATGAAGATTGGTTTACAGGAATGGTGTATTATGGATATTTCCCCGATT
Organism: Bacteroidales bacterium; assembly: GCA_017442315.1. Lineage (GTDB taxonomy): Bacteria > Bacteroidota > Bacteroidia > Bacteroidales > UBA932 > Cryptobacteroides. The sequence continues at coordinate 29 of JAFRZX010000124.1, read as the reverse complement.
ATAGGATTGTCTGCAACTTCAAGAATTTT
>JAFRZX010000123.1 GCA_017442315.1 Bacteroidales bacterium | reverse complement strand
TATGAGCGAAGAATTACAGCAGAAATTACGCAGTCAGTTATGGACTGTGGCAAACACCCTTAGAGGAAATATGTCAGCAGGGGATTTTATGTATTTTACCCTCGGCTTCATTTTCTATAAGTATCTTTCGGAGAAGATAGAGTTGCGTGCGAATGAGATACTTCAGTACGATGGTGTGAATTTCAAAGAGGCGTGGAGTGGAGATGATGATGAACTGAAAGATGTTCTAAAGGAGCAGTGCATCCAAGATTTGGGTTATTTCGTTGAGCCGGAATATTTGTATTCAACTATAATTTCCAAGATAGAACACAAGGAGAACATCCTGCCTGCTCTTGAAAGGTCGCTGAAGAAGATAGAAGACAGTACAATCGGACAGGAGTCTGAGGACGATTTCGGTGGATTGTTCTCAGATATTGACCTTGCTTCTCCAAAGTTGGGAAAGACTGCTGATGATAAGAATAAGCTCATCAGCGATGTCCTCGTGGCATTGGACGGTATTGATTTCGGACTGAGTGATGCACAGGAGATAGACATTCTTGGTGATGCATACGAGTATATGATTGGTCAGTTCGCTGCCGGAGCAGGTAAGAAGGCAGGAGAATTCTATACTCCGCAAGAGGTCAGTCAGATTCTTTCGGAAATTGTAACAACCGGCAAGACCCGTCTCAAGACTGTATATGACCCGACATGTGGCTCCGGCTCATTGCTCCTGCGTACCGCACGAGGTGGTAATGCTGATGCTATTTACGGACAGGAAAAGAATCCGACCACATTCAACCTTGCAAGAATGAATATGCTTCTGCATGGTGTCAAGTATAAGGATTTCAAAATTGAGAATGGAGACACATTGGAGGCTGATGAGTTCGGTGAGCAGCAGTTTGATGCTGTGGTTGCAAATCCTCCTTTCTCTGCTGAATGGTCTGCGGATAATAAGTTCAACAACGATGACCGATTCAGTAAGGCTGGTGTTCTTGCTCCTAAGTCAAAGGCAGATTATGCGTTCATCCTTCATATGATATACCATCTGAATGATGGCGGTACGATGGCTTGCGTGGCTCCTCATGGCGTATTGTTCCGTGGCTCTGCCGAAGGTAAGATTCGTCAGTATCTGATTGAAAAGAAGAATTATATTGACGCAATCATCGGTCTTCCTGCAAATATCTTCTACGGTACAAGTATTCCGACATGTATCCTTGTGATGAAGAAGTGCAGAAAGGAAGATGATAATATCCTGTTCATTGATGCCAGCAAGGAGTTTGAGAAGGTAAAGACTCAGAATAAACTCCGTCCGGAGCATATTCAGAAAATCGTAGATACATACCGCAATCGTACCGAGATTGAGAAATACAGCCACTTGGCTAGCCTTGAGGAGATAAAGGAGAACGACTATAACCTCAATATTCCTCGCTATGTCGACACCTTTGAGGAAGAAGATGAAATCGACATCAAGGCTGTTATGGCTGAAATTAAGGAACTGGAAGCGAAGAGAGCTGACCTTGATGCTCAGATAGAAGTGTATCTTAAGGAGTTGGGTATTGTTGAATAATGGCTGCTATGGAAAAGAACAATAAAACCCTCAATGTTCCAAATTTGAGATTTCCGGAGTTCAGTGGGGAGTGGGAGAAGACAAGATTTGAAAATGTTGTATCCTTGCAAAGGGGTAGCTCTCCAAGACCTATAATCGAGTATATAACCAAATCATCTGATGGGGTAAACTGGGTCAAAATAGGTGATATGCCTAAATATGGCAGGCTCGTCACATCTACGGAGGAAAAAATCACAAAAGAAGGTGCAAAAAAATCTCGTCGTGTTAATGTGGGAGACTTGATTCTTTCAAACTCAATGAGTTACGGTCAACCATACATAATGAACATCGATGGCTATATACACGACGGATGGTTTGTTCTAAAGAACTTTGAGAAGTCATTTGACAGAGATTATCTATGTAATCTACTAATATCTCCTGCTGTTCAAAACCAATATCGTAGGTTAGCTGCTGGCGGAGTTGTGCAGAATATTAGTAGCGACTTGGTTAATAGTGTGATTATATCTTTGCCGTCCATTAAAGAACAGCAGAAAATAGCATCTGTTCTTAATATCATTGATGATAGAATCGCAACTCAAAGGAAAGTGATTGAGAAATATGAATCTCTAATCAGAGGGCTGTGCGAAAACCTCACACGACAAGGAACTGCAAATAAGACAATAGATGAATGTCTAGAATGTCACTCTTCCACCCTGCAGGAAAGCGCAGTTTTGGATGTTGGCAGATATCCAGTCTATGGAGCAACAGGAGTGTGCGGATATACCGATGCACCAGAAGCTTCGGGTGATGGAATCCTAATCATAAAAGATGGAGCAAGTGTTGGAGTAACATATTTTGCAAATGGCAGTTACTCCTCAATTGGTACACTCAACAGGCTCACGGCAAAAGAAGGCATAAATCTTCGCTATGCATATTATTGTCTTAAAGTCATGAACTTTGCACCATTTAAGACAGGTCTTGCCATACCCCACATATACTTCAAGGACTACGGAAAGCATAAAATATGGTGTCCACCATTGGAACAACAATCACGCATAGCAGATGCCCTAACTAACATCGACAATATGATACATATTGAAAAATCGCTTTTGGAGCAATTAAATTCTCAGAAGCGATATGTGCTGAATCAACTGTTTATATAAAGAGATTGCTGAGTAGAAACGACTTCTGATATTGCCATCTTTGCAGTATCCGCTTTTCGAGGTCGCATTTTGCAGAAACTTCTTCAAGAATCTCTGCAACCCTATTCTGCTGCTCAATAGGTAATACTCTTATTTCAAATCTCTCCAAGTCTTTCTTTTGGACATTGGGAAGACCCGACCCTATGCGGAGAGCCATGATGTCTCGTTCCATATATTTCAGAAAGTGATAAAGATATTGGTAGTTGATACCATCATCTTTCTGAAGTAACGAGTAACAATGACCGCCACTCCAAAATGGCTTAATATTATATTGAACATACCCACAAGAGTTACCTCCCTCAGATATGGAAATCGTATTAGCTGGCGTGTTATATTCATTAAGATAGCCCGATGGCTCAGTACCACCGTTCATTACATAGTATTCACCTTCTTTAAGTAGTTCTTCTCCATTGACCTGCTTACCCTTAACGACTGATACCACCTTCCGTAGTTGCAAGATTGATGATGGTTTACTGAATACAGAGTGATATATCCCTCTGATTAAGGATTGCCAATCCCATTCGGACGCAATTAGGACAAAACTCTTCAAGCAGGTCGAGAACCGCTGTGATGTGTATAACGAAATACGCAATATGCTCAATTATGAGCAGCCTACTGAATATTTGGTAAGTTCAACAGAGTACTCTGACAATTATAAGACACCTGTCCTAACGGCAAATAAAGCATTTATATTGGGTTACACAGATGAGGTAAATGGAATTTACGATAAAGGTAATTGTATTATCCTTGATGACTTCACAATGGATGTAAAGTATGTCACATTCCCGTTTAAGGTCAAATCATCAGCGATTAAAATTCTTACCTCAAAGCAAGATGTAGATTTATACTTCATGTATGAGTATCTTCTATACTTAGGTCTCGTTTCAGAGGAACATAAACGACACTACATATCGGAAATTGAGCCGATGAGCATCATCTGCCCACCATTACCAAAACAAAGGCAGATTTCTAATGTGCTTCGAGCATTAGAAATACAAGTCGAAAGTGCAGAGACCTATCAAGACTTGTTATCAAAACAGAAGCAATATCTTCTCAATCAAATGTTTATATAAACATGTTTGAGAGAATATATTGTTTTTGACCTAGCAATAATTGAAGCCTCATATTTTCAGTTAGCACAAGCGTATCATACGACTTTAAAATCAAAGAAATGCGCTGGAGGTTTTGAGGATTACTTGAATAAGGTATTGCAAAATTCTCAATATCTCCCTTGCCAATGTTCATTTGTGCAGCCCCTTGACCACATGAAATCATACTTAATTCAAATTGACGGGAGGAAAGAGCCTGATATACGAATTCACGATTGACTCCTGCTTGCAGTTGTAAAAGTCCAACTCGTTGATTAAGCAAGTACTTGCCTTCCTTGCAGAGTGAAACGCGTCCAACATTACCAGTCATGGAGATAAGTATATCGCCATCTTTGAGTTCTTGATGTGACTGAAGGTCAGATGGGAGCGTATGAATACGATTGCACTCCTCTGTGTATATGTTGCGTTCTCCTGAGACATTTGCAATTGTTATAATTTCATATTCACCAGAAGAATCGTAAGAAGAGCTTTGGAAAGCATAGCCATTTTTAAGAGAACCTATTTGAGATATCTGCACTTTTGTCTCTAGCAAATCATGGCGTGAGAAGAGTGATTTACTAATTGCGTCCTTTAACTTTTTAAAGTCCTCAATCACTTTCTTTTGGGTCTCGATGCGCTCGTTGATGAGGTTTAAGAAGTCTGCTATTTTTCGTTGCTCTTTCTTCTTGGTTGTGATGCAATGCTGCGTATTAAAGAAGTCCGGCACAGCAATGTTCAATAATCCATGATTCCTTGCACCTTCTCCAGCTATGTTAGAGACCTCTCTATGCCATTTGGGCGATTCAAAGTAATGCACAAGGAAATCAGAGTTCTCTATTATATCAGTTGGAGCAAAACATATATACAACGATGATAACGCCCCTTGGTCATATCTATCAAGACGCTTTATTGCTCCCCAAGGATAATCTCCTGAGTAACTTTTGTTATATGCAAATTCACCTCTTTGAAGGAGGTAGTAATTAGACATATCGCTACTAGCCACGACTTTATTGAAGAAAGTAACTTGGTCAACCAATCCATATTGAGCGGAAATCGTCAGAGGAAGACGACTCTCATTATTTTTATTCTTTCTAGTAACCCTTGTCGCAATCTCGGAAAGAGACACTTTCTCCCACTCCCCGTCAAACTCCGGAAATCTCAAATTTGGAACATTGATGCAGTAAGTCTCCAGCAATGAAGATTAAGGATTCTCGTAATATAGTGGTGTTTTTAAACCTTATTATTATGAGCCAAAAATCATTTGAAGAGATTGTCGTGCTGTGGCAAGCCGACAAGAGACAGTATGTCAAGAGGTCGACATACTCCGCCTATTCGTTACTGATTAACAATCATCTGCTGCCATCTTTTTCCGGTGTCAGAGATGTGACCGAAAGTCTTGTGCAGGAATTCGTGTTTCGGAAGCTGGAGCAGGGCTTGAGTCAGAAGTCAGTCAAGGATATTTTGATTGTGCTGAAGATGATTCTCCGCTATGGGGTGAAGCTAGGGTATATGGAACATCGAGAGATTGATGTCAAGTTTCCGCCAGAACGAGAGAAGCAGGAGGTTGAGGTCTTGAGCCGAAATAATCAGAAACACATCATGGGCTATGTACAGAGCCATTTTACTTTCATGAATCTCGGAATCTATATCTGTCTTTGTGCAGGACTCCGGATTGGAGAGGTGTGTGCGTTGGTCTGGGATGATATAGATGTTGAGGCTGGCGTAATCAATATCTCGAAGACAATCCAGCGCATTTATGTGATAGAAGGCTCTGAAAAGCACACAGAGGTAATCATAGATACGCCAAAGTCCAAGAATTCAATTCGTGAGATACCGATAGCAAAGGACTTGTTGAAGATGATAAAACCTTTCAAGAAGGTGGTCAATGGCAGTTTCTATGTGCTGACTAATTCGGCTCAGCCGACAGAGCCTCGCACTTATCGTAATTATTACAAGCGTTTGATGCAGCAATTGGATATGCCGAGGTTGAAATTTCATGGACTTCGTCACAGCTTTGCCACGCGGTGCATTGAAAGCAAATGCGACTATAAGACCGTCAGTGTCCTGCTGGGGCACTCGAACATCAGCACGACTCTCAATCTCTATGTCCACCCAAACATGGAACAGAAAAAGAAATGTGTCGAGCAGATGTTTAAGACATTGCGATAGATATTTATGAATTTGGCAAGTGTCACTTGCCGTTTTAACACTTCATCTCCTTGACCGCTTTCCGGACTTCCTCCTTGCTGAAGATGCAGGAGAGCAGGTCAAGGCAGATATCAAGAGATTCGGATGCGCTGCTGCGTGATTCTACCGGAATGATGATATTAGGATTGAATGTTTCATCTGTGCTGGGCGTTGGCTCAAAGTCGTAGCGATAGGTGTAACCTTCGGATTTGAATTCGATGTATTTCATTGTTCTGTTGGTGTTTCAGTTCGCGGACAAACATAAATAACATGTTTGAAAACAGCAAGTTGAGATGGAGGCGATTGCTGGAGAGATTGTAATAATTATGCACGGTGGTGTTTAGTTAGCGAAATTCTCATTATCTTCGCAGTGAAGACATCGTTATATGGATAAGAGAAAGCAAGATATAGCATATTTCATTTCTTTCTGTATTGAGCAGTACAAGAATGCAAAGGGAATCAGCGGTGCTGATGCTGTGGCTTTCTTGTCCGAGTATAGTGTTCTTGAATATTTGTCAGAGCATTGGGAAGTATTGCATACTCAGAGCCGTCAGTGGCTTGTAGAAGATATTGATGATTTCATAAGGCTTAGGGACAAGGATTGTAAATTGTTGTCTATTGAGAATCATTTTGAAAACCAATCATTAGCAAATTTGACTATCACTCAAGAGAATCTGTATCTCCTGCTCCCTTCCAAGCTGAGCTGGGTGGCAAATATGTTGTCTGAGGACAAGGGTGTCTGCATAGTGGATGCGATGAAGGCACTATATTCTTCGGAAGTTTATTCTAAACTTGAGAATGAATCTACGAAGGCGTGGAATTTCGGTCCGGTGGCACTTTACGAGGAATTTCAAGCAGAAAGGTCTTAGCCCATCCGAAATATGGCAGTCTGACTGAACTGATTTGTTAGTTCCAACTGCAAAAAAATCAAAGAAAATTGCCCGAATATTTTTGATAAGTCTTGAAAAGGTGTAATTTTGCAGTACTCGTTAATCTTGAAAAGGTGTAAAACGGGTGATTGCTAAGTCTTGAAAAGGTGCAATTATGAGAAGAAAGATTTATCAGACCCTTCTGGAGTGGAAGAAGGAACGCAAAGGAGAAGTCGCTCTTTTGATAGAGGGTGCAAGACGAATTGGTAAGAGCCATATCGTTGAGGAGTTCGGACGAGAGGAATATGATTCATATATCCTTGTGGACTTTAGTAAGGTAAGCCCACAGGTGATGGAGTTTTTCAATATCTACTTGGATGACTTGGATACACTCTTTCAGAATCTTGAATTGTATTACAGGCGCAAACTTGTTCCTCGTCCAAGTCGTGGTGAGGAGGCTCGTTCTCTGATTATATTCGATGAAGTTCAATTTTGTCCTCGCGCCCGTTCAGCAATTAAGCATCTGGTCTTGGATAATAGATATGATTATATCGAGACCGGTTCCTTGATTTCCATAAAAAAGAATGTAAAGGACATAATGATTCCATCTGAGGAACATCCTATTCAGATGTATCCGATGGATTTTGAAGAGTTCTTATGGGCAATGGGAGACGAGGTGATGATGCCATATATTCAGAGCCAATTTGAAAAGAAGAAGCCGATGGGTGCGTTTCATCGTAGGGCAATGGATTATTTCCGTCAGTATATGATTGTAGGTGGAATGCCACAGGCGGTAAAGAAATATGTCGAGACTCGGGATTTTGAGAAGGTGGATGAGGTCAAGAGGGATATCCTTGCTCTTTATCGTAATGACATAAAAAAGTATGCGGATAATCAAGAGACCAAAGTGTCTGCAATATTCGAGGAGATACCAAGTCAGTTGCAGAAACATGAAAAGAAATTCCGGTTGTCCGCGTTGCAGGATGATGCCCGAATGCGTGATTATTCGCAGGCGTTCTTTTGGCTCAGCGATGCAAGGGTTGTCAACTGCTGCTTTAATTCCACCGAGCCGAGCATCGGGCTGAAACTTAATGAGGACAGGACAACTGTAAAATGTTATCTGAATGACACAGGGCTTTTGATAAGCCATGCATTTGATGAACGAGGCATTGTTTCTGAGGATTTATATCGAAAACTGATGTTTGACAAACTTGAAGTTAATCAAGGAATGTTGGTCGAGAATATTGTGGCTCAAATGCTGAAAGCTGCCGGACACAATCTGTTCTTCTTCAGCAATAACTCACGGACATCCGTAGAAGATAGGATGGAAATAGATTTCCTTATTGCTAAGCCGACCACAACCAGCAGGCATAATATCTCTCCGATTGAGGTCAAGTCAGGCAGTCGCTATACACTGACATCTCTGACTAAATGTATCGCGAAGTACGCAAAAGACCTGTCGACACCCTATGTCCTGCATGATAAAGATGTGAAGATTGAGGATGGCATTGTGTTCATACCTCTTTATATGACTCCTTTATTGTAATCTTTTAGCAGCGTCAAACTAAAAAGGATACGCAGCGCGTACCCTTTAATATTGTTCAGACAGTGTCTGAATTATATGTGTGCTTAATCTTGAAAAGGTGTAAAAATGGGTGGCTGCTAAGTCTTGAAAAGGTGCAATAATGGTCTTAAAACCATCCGAAATATGGCAGTCTGAATCTTGGTTTTATCCGAAATATGGCAGTTGAGAATATTATTCGGGACAAAAAGTGCATCCAATCGGGTCATAAAACGCCTCGTTTGTCCCGTAAATTTGAAAAATAGTATTATTTTTGTCCCGAAACAAAGAGGATAACTATGACTATACAGGTAGAAATATTGCAGTTCCTGCATTATAATCCATCTTCAAGCAGGGTGGAGATTGCAGCTGGTTTGACGGAGGCTCCAAACGAGAGAACCCTGAAAAGAATCATTGCCGATTGTGTTCGTAACGGTGATATTGTTGTTGAGGGCAAAGGAAAGGCGACCCGATATTCCTTGTCGGCACAGGCGCATCTGATGATGCCCTTAGATATCGATACCTACTTCATAAATGATGTGGATGAACGCAAAGTTCAAGAGTCATTCAATTTTCAGTTGATAAGAGAGGTCTTGCCACAGGTCACGCTGTTTACTGCTGAGGAGACTGCAAGGCTGGAGACCGCCCATAAGAACTTCTTGACAAATATGTCAACTTTGTCAGACCTTGAATACCGCAAGGAAATGGAACGCCTCGGTGTCGATTTGTCTTGGAAGTCTTCGCAGATTGAGGGCAATACTTACTCGCTTCTTGAAACGGAGAGGCTGCTCAAGGAGAAAGAGACTGCGCAGGGAAAGACAAAAGAAGAGGCAGTAATGCTCTTGAACCACAAGGATGCTTTGGACTTCATCCTTGATTGTCCGGACTATCTGAAGGAACTCTCTGTAAGGAGGCTTGAGGATATTCACGGCATCTTGACCAAGGAATTAGGTGTGGGCAATGGTATCCGTAAAAGGCGTGTCGGTATAACAGGTACGAACTATCGTCCGCTTGACAATGAATTCCAAATCAGAGAGGCGTTGGAGGATACATGCCAGTTGATTAACGGAAAGGATAATGTTTTTGAGAAGGCACTGCTGGCTCTTGTACTGTTGTCATATATACAGGCATTCACTGATGGCAACAAACGCACTGCGAGAATCAGCAGCAATGCCATTCTTATAGCGTGGGGCTATTGCCCGATTTCGTTCCGTACAGTGGATTCAGTGGATTATAAGAAGGCAATGCTGATGTTCTATGAACAGAACAATATTGCAGCATTCAAGCAGATTTTCATAGAGCAGTATGAGTTTGCTGTGAAAAATTACTTTTAATGCTTGATACTTCCACAGATAAGTGGCATGTTTGCATCAAGATGCTGCTGCATCCGGAAGTTCATTGACAACTTGCAAATTCGGTAACCAAATCGTAACCTCTTTGTTTTTGTGTTTTTGTAAGAGTTTGAAATAAGGAGAATTAAGTGGTGAGGGTTCTGGACTGCGATGCTCCGGAAATCACTTGGAATAATCCCGAGTTAAAGATGCTTTTTTGACATTCTGATGACGTGATGTCCACCCCTTGTCTATAAAATACTGAGGTGGTCATAGTGCATACAGATGCGAAGACATTTGCAGACATGTTTCCGTATCCTATCTGTAACAGATGTGCGAACGCAGTGAGCAAATCCCGGAGAGACTCCGCCAATATCGGAACAAATAAAGGATGTTCATGCAACATATCCGCTCTTCCATGCATCTTAAGAATTGTTGATAAACTTAATTATATGAAAAAGACACTGATTCTCCTGATGGCTCTGGTTCTTGGAGCCTTTACCCTCTCTGCACAGGACATGATTACGAAAAGAAATGGTGAGGACATACGCGCAGTTGTGAGCGAAGTGGGACCTGACACCATTACCTACAGACTCTACGACGATCCCCAGGGCGTTTCCTATACGATCATGAAGTCGGATGTGGTCATGATACGTTATGCATCCGGCAGAAATGAGATCATGGAGACAGGCAGAAGTGTGTACGATCCGCTTCTTTTTGGTACGAGGGTCCCTGTGGAAGGTCTCAAGCCGGACATGAAGTATCGTGAGATCAGAAAGCTCTACAGTCCTAAGATGTACACACGCGGCCTTGTGCAGAATTATAATCCGGGATGGTCCGGAGTAGCGTCCTACTTCATCCCTGGCCTCGGACAGATGGTCTGTGGCGAGGTTGGAAGAGGTTTCGCCTTTCTCGGAGGCGCAGCTGCGGGATTTACCCTGTTGATGACGGGCAGCGCTATGGATGCTGACAGCGGAGCACTGATCGGACTCGTGGGTCTTGCAGGCTATCTTACTTCACACATCTGGTCTATTGTAGACGCCGTGCAGGTAGCAAAGGTCAAGAACATGTATGAGCAGGATCTCTACCGCACCTATTCTTTGAAGATGGACATGTATCCTTCAGTGCAGTGTGTAAAGACTCCTTCTGGCCTGAAACCTGCAGCCGGAATGACATTCGCTGTCAGATTCTGATAGATTTTTTCAGTTCAAGTGATTATATTTGCTGGAAAATCTGACATCATGAAACGTATTCTCCATTTCATTTCCCTTCTTGGCGTACTGGCAGTGCTTGCCTCATGTTCCGCTCAGAAGGCTGCCTCTTTGAAGACTGTCGCCATCCTCGGTGATTCCTATTCGACATTTGCGGGATATATTCCCGAAGGGAACGCAATATGGTACAGCAGCACTCCTAACGGCCGCAACGACCTTACATCAGTGGACCAGACATGGTGGAAGCAGTTCTGCGAGGACGGGGGATATGAACTGCTGATCAACGACAGCTACAGCGGATCGACCATCTGCAACACAGGATACGGCGGTGCCGACTATACGGACCGCTCATTCATAACCCGCGTTCCGAGGAGCGTCAGCGGAAAACCGGACATGCTCCTGATCTTCGGAGCGACAAACGATTCATGGGCCAATGCCCCTGTCGGTGAACTGCAATACTCAGGATGGACCATGGAGGACCTTTACAAGTGTCTTCCGGCTTATTGCTATCTGCTGGACTGGCTCAAGACCAATGTGCCGGATACCCTTCCTGTCTGCATAATCAATTCGGAACTCAAGTATGAGGTAGTTGCCGGAATCATGGAAGCCTGCAGGCATTACGATGTGCCTTATCTGCTGCTCAAGGACATAGATAAGCTTGACGGACATCCGAGCATAAAAGGCATGGCCCAGATAAACGAACAGGTGACAGCTTTCATCAAGGAGTTGAAATAAGGGACATGGAGGAAAAGACATTGAGCTGTGTGGACTGCGGTACCCAGAACTGCAAGTTCAAGACAAGGACATATCCGGAATTCTGCCTCACGACGAATCTCGCTGATGAGGATTCTTCATGGGCCTTGGAGCGTTATGACGAGGACAGGAACAGGGAGATAATGATCGCCAGCGCGGAAGTCGAATATGAGGGCTACTGCCAGTGGACCCGCGTTCAGGAAATCATGGAGTTTGCGCGCAAGATCGGTGCCCGCAGGATCGGCATAGCCAACTGCATAGGTCTCATCAATGAGGCACGCATCTTCGCCCGCATCCTCAGGGCAAACGGATTCGAGCCGTATGCGGTCATCTGCAAGGTTGAGGGACGCGCCAAGACGTCGGTAGGCATACCTGAAAAATGCGAGGAGATAGGCCCTGCGATGTGCAATCCCATTCTTCAGGCAAGGCTGCTCAATCAGGCCCATACCGACCTAAACGTCGTCATAGGCCTTTGCGTGGGCCACGACAGCCTTTTCTACCGCTATTCCGACGCCTATGTCACGACACTTGTGACGAAGGACCGCGTGACAGGAAACAATCCTGCTGCAGCCCTCTATACCGCAGGATCTTATTACAAGAAGAAATTCGGGGTCTGACCTTATTGCTTCGAGGCTCCGGTGATGCTGGAAGGTCTGTCGCTGTCAAGCTGGAGCTTCGCTTCGGTAGGGATAAGCGCGCCGTCATCACCGATTCTGAACACCTGTATCACTTTATCGTCACGGCATGCCACCAGCAGAAACCTGCCGTCTGGGGTTATCATGAAATTCCTCGGATGCTTCCCCGTGTGTGCGTAACCCGACTTGACCAGTGTTCCGTCCTCATTGATGCTGAATGTTGCGATGCCGTCATTTTCGAGACGGTGGGATGTGTAGAGCAATCTGCCCGAAGGGTGGATATGGATGTCCGCACTGCCTCCGGCATTTACCTCGTCGGCCTGGATCCGCTGTATGAGCTTGAATCCGGCTGATACGTCATATACAAGTACCTCTCCCGAAAGTTCAGCTATGCAGTACAGGATGAGCCCGTCTTTCACTTTGCCGAATTCCATGTGCCTCGGACCGCTTCCCGGAGGGCATGGAATATCGCCTGCGTGGCTTAAGATACATGCGCTGTCTGATGGGTTGCTATCCAATATCCTGATGACGTCGGACCCGAGGTCGGCAGCCAGTATCCTTCCTTCCGTCCCGGGAATGACCTTCAGCTGGTGGATGTGCGGACTTTCCTGCCTGTGTGTGACCGGACCGCTTCCGCTGAACGTAAGTTGTGTGCATCTGTCCTGAATCACCCCGTCCTTTATCGGGAACACGCTTACGGAGCCTCCGCTGTAATCCGCTGTCATCATGTGTCTGCCGCCCTTTACGTCGGTCAGCATGATAAAGCATGGGTCGTTTCCGGTCTGGCGCAGGTCTGCGGTTCTTTCTATACTGCCGTCTCCGTCCTTAATGAATGAATATGCTCCGGAGCCGTCTCCACATTCGCTTACGGCATAGATCCTGTCACTCTCCTCAAGAGCATAAGACGCATCCTTCGCCTCGACCCTTCCTCTTGGTGTGAACTCAAGCGTCTCTCCGTCAAATGAGTACAGATATATGTTCTCCCCGTATGTTCCGATTATCAGGTCGGTCCTGCCGGTGCTGTCTGCGCTTCCGCACCCGCCGGCCGCCATCATCGCCGCGACGGTTCCTGCCAGTGCTATGTTTCTGAATCTTGATTTCATGGTTTTCTGCCTTCCTCCCGCAAAGATAATGAAAATCGCAGGCGAAAGAAATTCAGAATGTGACAATTCCTGCCGAGATCTGTTTTCGATGCATCCCGGCCAGAAAAATGGCCGTTTTTATGGCCGGGATGCTGTTTCCTCGGCCGCCGTCCAAGAAAATGGCCGTTTTCATGGACAGAACCATCAAAAGTTGAGGTTTATCCACGAAAAGGGCTGTTTTTATGGATAAGATGTGAAAACGTCGGGACTTTGGCTTAAAGGACTCAATTACGTGGTGCAAATGTGGTGCAAAAAGGAAAAAGAAAAATGCAAGTGTTTGAAAACCAAGCACTTGCATTTTGTCTGGTACCCTGAAGACTACCTGTTTTCGAACCAATTCATGGAAGATTTGGGCAGGATTTATCAGCTGAGGAAGTCTTTCCAGTCGTTTGATGACGAAAATGTTTATCAGTCATCCATTCCTTCAAGCGATGATTCTGGGTCGTAGTCCATAATCCAACCACCAGCGAGCAGGAAATCCGCCCTCTCAACGAAGTGGCTTCCTCCCACCTGGCCCGCCGCTGCTTTGTCGGCAACCTCTACAAACAGGTCAAGGACCCGAACCTGGTCGGAGCCCTCAGCGGCCACAAAGAAGGCAGCCGCACCTTTGCCCGCTACCGCGAAATCGACGAAGATATGAAGCGGGATCTGGTGAGTATGTTGGAGTAAGGAATATTGAAAGATAATAACTATATTTACAAGGATAAATTTATACTTGATATGAACAAAGAGATACAGTTTTTGATGTACAGCACACCGCAGGGAGATGTGAATGTGGAGGCTGTTGTAAGGGATGAGACGTTGTGGCTGACTCAAAAGGCTATGGCTCAGTTGTTTGGTGTGCAGGTGCCTGCGATTAGCAAGCATTTGAAGAATATCTTTACAGAGGGAGAATTACACGAGGAAGTGGTTATTTCCAAAATGGAAATAACCACTCAGCATGGTGCTATTGAGGGTAAAACACAGACCCTGGAAACACAGTTCTACAATCTTGATGCAATCATTTCTGTCGGCTATCGTGTGAACTCGGCAAAAGCCACTCATTTCCGTATTTGGGCTACTAATGTCTTGAAGGAATATATGCTCAAGGGCTTTGTGCTGGATGATGAAAGATTGAAGCAGGGTGGTCAGGTATTCGGTAAAGATTATTTCCGTGAATTGCTGGAGCGAATCCGTTCAATCCGTGCAAGTGAGAGACGTATATGGCAGCAGATAACGGATATTTTTGCGGAGTGTAGTCTCGATTATGATCGCGACTCAGATATCACGAAAGATTTCTATGCAATGGTCCAGAATAAGTTCCATTATGCTATAACAGGACAGACTGCTGCTGAAATTATCTATTCTAAAGCAGATGGCACTAAGGAGAATATGGGTCTGACAACGTGGAAACATTCTCCGGATGGCAGAATCTTGAAGTCTGATGTCATGGTCGCAAAGAATTATCTTCAGGAGCAGGAAATCAAGCGTTTGGAACGAGCTGTCACAGGATATTTCGATTACATTGAAGATCTGGTAGAGAGGGAAAATACCTTTACAATGGAAGAATTTGCGGCAAGTGTAAACGAATTCTTATCATTCAGGAAGTATCAGATTCTAACTGATAGAGGTAAAGTCTCAAGGATACAGGCAGAACGCAAGGCAGGGAAAGAATACGAACAATTCAATAAGACCCAGAAGATCGAGTCTGACTTTGATAAGGTAATTAAGAAATTGAAATAAGAAAAACCTCCCATACCGGACGAAGCGATATGGGAGGTTTTTGCCCGTTTTAAAGTGCACTGCATAGGGACGAAGCCTATACTTGCACTGTGGGGACTGCAAAGATATAAACTTTTGTTGTTATCTTCGCACAAAAGATTCGGATATGGTTATTGATGTCGCAAAAGTGTTATCTCAAGATATTATCAGCAGGTCTCGTGCTCAGGGCTTGATGGCATATATTGTGGAGCGAGAACTTACCGATGTAGAACTGGACTTCAAGGATATCAAATTTGCTACAAGGAGTTTTATAGATGAGTTCTATAATCTCTTTTTGAAGGATGCTTCGTCATTGCCTTTTAAGGTGGAGATTACAAATGTTCCAGAGGACATTCAGGCAATGATTACCTCAGTAAGCAAGACTCAAACGAAAGTAAAGACAATTCGTCCTACATCTAATGTCTTGAACTTTGAGAATGTGGATGACTTGCTTAAGTATATGAGTACAGTTGCTTTTTAGCAAAATAAAATGATTTATAGGCTAGCTCAGTGATTTGTCAAGTCAATGAGCTTTTTATTACTGGGCATCCTCACAATAGGTGAATATCACTCGATTGAGAGGTTTCGAGGAATGAGCGACTTGCATTGTTATATAGTGACTGTATAATAATGCAATTTTTCCATATAATTAATTGATTAATAACAAGTTTGATGTTTATTGATGAGGACGACAGTATTGTAATACTATACATAAATTGCCAAATCTCATAATTTTTATAAGATTTGGCAAT
>JAFRZX010000122.1 GCA_017442315.1 Bacteroidales bacterium | reverse complement strand
TAAATGTCCTCAAAGAAATGCTGGTCTACTCTGCCCATATTATTTATAGACACAAAAATAATAAAAGACTGCGTCGTAAATCATACTAATTTTCTGCAGACGAAAATCTTCCGAATATGACGCAGTATAAGAGATATCTGTTGTCTATAATCTTAAAGCATATCCTATGACAAACAGATATAACAACAGACGGCAATATTTTGACGAACTGGCGAGGACATCAAAAGAATACCTGTCCGAATACATCAGGTCATATAATGACTTGAGTCCTGGAAACATTGTCCTGGAGATTGGATGCGGAGAGGGAGGCAATCTGGTTCCTTTTGCAGAAGAAGGCTGTCAGGTATACGGAATAGACATCTCTGCCGGCAAGATAGACAACGCAAGGAAATTCTTTGCAGATTGCGGACTTGAGGGAACATTCATATGCAGTGATTTCCTTAAGATGGATCTGACCGCCTACATTGCAAAATATGATCTGATCATAATGCACGATGTGATAGAGCATATCGAACCGGAATACAAAGAGACATTCCTGAATCAAGCAAAGATGCTGCTCAAGGACGATGGAGTAATGATGATTGCATTCCCAGCCTGGGCCATGCCTTTCGGCGGCCATCAGCAGATATGCCGACATCCCTTGTGCCGGCTTCCATTCATCCATCTTCTCCCTCGCAGCTTATATAAAAAGTATCTGGAAATCATGGGAGAATCTGAAGGCTGCATCAACGAATTGATGAGTATCAGACGCTCCGGAATGATCATAGAGAACTTTGAAGGTTTGTGCGCCAAAACAGACTGCCGGATAATTGACAGAACCCTGTGGCTGATAAATCCCCACTACAAGGCAAAATTCGGCCTCACACCTCGAAGACTTCCCCGTCTCTTCTGCAACAGCAGATGGCTCCGAAGCCACATGTCTACTTCATGCCAGTATATGCTTTCTGTCACCACGCATATAGAACCATGTGGTATTTGCTGAAATTCAGGTTTGATTGTAGCGATCTTCTTCTCCAGCACTCGCATTTGGCATAAAAATTCATTATATTTGCCTTGTTAATAGAAAATGAGAGATTATGAGCCCCGATAGCTGGATTTCGTTACATACCGTATCGGGAATCTGTCGATACGTCGGAGATTCGCGAGAACACCTCGGAAGGCACTCTCATAGCGTCTATGGACATCGCCTCTCCAGAAATGTCGGAAGCAAAAGTACGCCTTGCAACAAGCCCGTCTGCTACCACAACAGACCTATGCTTTCTCTTAAAAGGAGATGACATTTAGATTGACAGCGGGAAATTCAGATAATTTCTGCCAGTTCCTGTCGTCTAGTCTGTATTCTTGGTTTCGACGATGTCCCAGGACGAGCATTAATCTATATAAACAAAGTTGGAGTATAACTTATATTCAATTTTCAAAACAATGAATCACAGTATCATGAAACACACTTATCTCATTGCTATTTGTGTACTTTCTACAGTGATATCGTCTTGTGGAGTTGCAACTTCCCATATCCGCCACAACAGTTTAGGTTTGAAGCCAAGAATAGTTGTCCTGACAGACATTGCACCTGCAGATTGGGAACCGGATGATATGGAATCTGCGGTAAGGCTGATGGCATATGCCGACATGTTAGAAGTGGAAGCCCTTATAACCTCTGGCGGATGGAACAGCAGCAATATTGTCTATCGTGTCGGGTGGAAAGACAGCCTGAATTCAATAATCAACGCTTATGAAAAGGACCTGCCTGGTCTGATGAAGAGGAGCGGGCAAGGTTCGTTCCGGTCTTTGAAAATAGAATCAGGAAAACAGGAAATTGGCTATTGGCCCAGTGCAGACTATATGAGGAGCCGGGTCATGGTGGGAAGCCTTGAGTTGGGACAGCGTATGATAGGGGCTGACAACCGTTCTGAAGGCAGCGACCATATTATTGCGCTTGCTGATGAAAGTGATGAACGTCCGATATGGATTTTGGCATGGGGAGGTGCCAATACATTCGCACAAGCCGTATGGCAGGTTGAGCAGGACCGCACTCCGGAAGAAGTCAAAGCTTTCCTCAAGAAGTTCAGGGTCTATACGATCACTGACCAGGACGTGCCGTTAGGAAATCCTGATGTGAGTTTTGAATTCAGTTCTCATCAGAGACTGAGACGAGATTTCCCGCAAGACCTGATGTTTCTCTGGGATGAAAGCGCTTGGCAGTCACAGAACGGTATCGGAGCATCAAACTGGAAGGATTATGAAGAACATATCCAGGGGCACGGCAATCTTGGCAAAGTGTATCCTAGGTACAAATGGGGTGTGGAAGATGACACTCCTTCATTCCTGCATGTGCTTCCTAACGGCCTGAACGATCCGTCTGTGCCGGAAATGATCGGATGGGGAGGATACTTTGAATTTATTCTGGGAGCAGATCAGACTACAAGATGCCACACAAACCATTCAGGGAGCCAGAAAGCCGTTTCTAAGAAATATGAGCGCTACTTCTATCCGGCTGTCTTCAATGATTTTGCGGCAAGAATGGATTGGGCGGCCTCTGGCATTGGCAACAGAAATCCTGTCGTCAATGTTAACGGAAGCCAGAGTCTTAAAATCATTCAAATGGATGTGATGCCTGGCGAGAGTGTCTGTCTTGATGCTTGCAGGACATATGATCCGGACGGAGATCTGCTTTCCTTCCGCTGGTGGCATATGCAGGAATCCGGGACGTGGGAAGGTCCGGTGGAAATATATAGGTCCGATTCGGATGTTGCAGAAATTAAGATTCCAGAAGACACTTCAGGAAAAACCATACATATTATATGTGAGGTGACTGACTCGGGAGTTCCATCTCTATCTTCTTACCGGCGTATCATACTGAATGTATGCCTATCTCCCGACCGCAATTCCCCAAAATCGGCAAGGTTACCACAGCCGAAGGCATAATCATATATCAAGCGCATTAATACAAGAAAAGCACCCGCGGTCCCCTTCAATTTGTGGGGACCGCGAGCACTTTCGCTATGTTTTCGCACTCGATCCCCTATCAGGTCGGGGATGACGTATAATTACCACTCCAGAAGGCATACTAAATTGATTATCAATTACTTAAATAAACCTCCGTATAAATTCGGTATAAAAATCCGGTTGCCGGTAGATAGGAATAACTAATGTATCTTACCATCTGTCAAGCCTGTCACAAAGGTAGGAAACTATCTGCAAATGATGTACGAGAAAATTTCATTTTTTAAAACCCTACAGAAACGATTCCAGCCTAATTCGACCTCGGAAAAAATCAGACCACAATCGGAAAACATTCTTATCACATTCTCGTTACAATCACCTATTCAATCCTCAATTATCAAGCATATATTTAGAATTAATGAAAGTAACATATTGCTATATTTATTATCTTTGTATGACATACAATTTAAATGCATGAGTAAGATATCCATCAGATTCTTCAACGACCGCGAGGTCAGAGCCATTTGGGATGAGGCCAATTCCAAGTGGTGGTTTTCTGCTATTGACATTATCCGTGCAATAAACAAAGAGGACGACTATGTCAAGGCAGGAAACTACTGGCGATGGCTTAAAAAGAAGTTGACCACAGATGGAGTCCAACTCGTGAGTGTCACTCACGAGTTCAAATTCGAAGCTCCTGATGGAAAGAAAAGAGTTGCTGACGCCCTTGATAACGAATGCGTTGAAATCCTGGCCAAACACTATCCAAACAACAGAGCAAACGCATTCCTTGACTGGTTTACATATAGTGACAATACAATAGATGGACAGAGCAAGAAGAAGGCATACACCTTCATGGAAAGCAACATTATAGCAGATGGCGACATCGGAACTGTTAAGGCTCTACAGCAGATTCATGCCTATATCTTCGGCGGTCTCTATGACTTTGCCGGCCAGATCCGCACAAAGACCATCAGTAAAGGCGGTTTCACCTTCTGTCTTGCAGAATACCTCCCACACGAGCTGCAGAAGATAGAATCAATGTCGGAAGACACACTCGACCAGATTGTTGCAAAGTATGTCGAAATGAATGTCGCCCATCCGTTCATGGAAGGTAACGGCCGCTCAACCCGCATCTGGCTCGACCTCATCCTCAAAAAACGTCTCCAGAGATGCATCGACTGGAGCAAGATCAACAAGAAGGACTATCTCCAGGCAATGCAGTCTAGCGTAGTGGACGCCTCCCCTATCTACGGTCTTCTCTCATCTGCTCTCACAGATAAGATCAATGACCGTGAGACCTTCATGAAGGGCATCGACTACTCATATTACTACGAACAGGAGGATTAACCAAGTCCCTAAAAAGTGGCCCCAAAGGTTATACCGTTACAAACTTATTAAAATCTAGATACAAACAAATAAGAATTTTATGAGTTCTATTCACCCATATGAGATCAAGGAAATCTATCCTGGACAATATCATATGATGTTAGACTTTCCTGATGTAGGGGATATTTTAAAGATTATTTCGACTGAATACAATTACATATGGTTTTACGATTGTACTTCATGTTGCGTCAATTGGCATAAAGTAGATTCCGTTTCCTTTGAAACACCACTCAAAGATATATTGATTAGGAATGTCCACTTCGAATGTATAATAGAAACAGAGCGCATTCAGGAAATTGAACCATACATGAAGGGCGGTTTTCATATGGTTCAGCTGAATAAGTTGCCGCCTCCTTACTTACGGATGGATAGCAAGCAGATTGATGACCGGACCAAGCATGAAATGCTTTCAAAGCTTGAATATATACTCCATGTATTTATACCAGGAAATGATTATGGATGGATCGTCAGTCCGGACCTTGAATATCTTAAAGGTATTGCAGAAAAATTAAGATAAGCACATTCATTAATATAATAACTGACTATGGCTGACAAACAAAATAAATCGACAGCCTGGAAGAAGAATCGGAAATTTGGTGATGTCTTCGGTGGCAGGCTATGGCCAAAACGTAAGGATGGGATAATAAGAAGGACACATTCACTTTCTGCACCATCACAATTTGATCAGACTCCTATCTTTCTTGCTGACAATACCTCCCGTGACTATTTCTTTCCTGTCACGCCGAATGAAGTCAGAGAGGCGCTTGTTAAACTCCCGCAAGAGGATACTCAAAGCATTACGCATATATGGTTCCGTAAGCATAGCGATGAGAACATTCAGGCATATGTAGCGGTTGGCAGCGGAGTAGTCGCTGTGGTTCTGTATCCCATGAGGAAGGATCTTATCATTGATCTCGGTAATAGAAGGCCGTCGGGAAGAAAACTCAAATGGTATGAAGGGTATGCTTGTGTCAAAAGAACAGGCGAACTGTGGATCGCCGAATTTACTGAAGAATCAGCCCGCAGATATTATCTGGAACGTCTTATTCCTCATGAAGTGGGACATTGTGCCGATTACAACAGAGGATTACTGAATACCCGATCTTCGTATAAGGAAGAAAATTCAGCTGACAACTATGCGTATGGGCATAATCAGGATGAGTAAACGATAAAACAGATAAGAAGAGGACAAATCATGAACTTGGAAGATAGAATACATCGACGCCTGGACAGTTTATATTGGGCTAATCGCACGCATGAAATTGTCAAATATCCGCCTGAGGGATATGACGATAATGGCGTGTATTGCAGGGATGAGTGGACGGATTTCAGCGATATCGGGAAAGCATTTAGCGGTGTTGTCCTTACCAAGAAGGAGTATCTTGAGGTCGAGAACCGCTATATCGAGTGCGCTGTCGAAATCGTGGAGGCGTCCCAGTGTAAGTATATGACAATTGGTTATGTCGATGATTATAACAATAAAGGATACCGTTATAAAGACAGGATCAAGGTAGATCAATTGCATGATATACTAAGGGCCATCCTGCGGAACGAGACCTGGTGCGTACTGGTAAACCTGAAGCATAAGGTGCAGATCGACTTCGGCTGGGACTACTACATGCATCGGCATCTGTCCGAAAGGTGCGAGAAATGTGGATCAGAATCTCTGGAACATGATGGCTGAGAAGATGGCTCCGGTTCTTGGCGGAAGAAAAGAAAACCATCTGTTCTTATAAGCAGTATGATTTTTGAAGTATTTCAATAAAATCATTCAGACCATGTTCAACAAGCACGATATATCTAGAAACCAGTGTCAGCTCTTCTGGCATCAGGCGGAGAAAGGCTACGACTGGTGGTGGCATTCCTTTACAGGACATCATGCGGAAACCGGCGAGGAAAAGGCTTTCTTCATAGAGTATTTCCTCTGCAATCCGCTTCATGGAAGCGACAGGCCGTCTTTCGGAAGGCTTGGTGAGACTCCGTCATATCTTATGGTCAAGGCCGGCAGCTGGGGCGAGGATGCGGCGCAGCTTCACAGATTCTTCGGATGGAAGCAGGCTGAAATCGATATGGGGATCCCCTTTGTGATAAAGGCAGATGACTGTTATGCCTCAGAAGACAGAATAAGCGGATCTGTATCGGTATCCGAAGAGGAAGCGGCATCTCATCCGGAATACATGTGCGAGTCCGGCTCCATGAAATGGGAACTGAAGATAAACAAGAAGGTCGCCTTCAATGTGGGATACGGGGCAGGCAGACTCTTCCGCGAGCTTCAGCTGTTCGAGATGTTCTGGCATGCCGAGGGCATGAAGAGCGAATTCGAAGGAGAGGTCATATGGAACGGAGAGAGATACCTG
>JAFRZX010000121.1 GCA_017442315.1 Bacteroidales bacterium | reverse complement strand
TATTCTTTGAAGAACTCACGAATAGCCTCAACATCCAACCCCTCATCATCAGCAAGGTCATCTATTGCCTTGTTCTTTTCTTTAGAGATATATTCTGTGAGTCGGCTTTCCAAATCCATAGAGCCATCTGCCTTTGACCTGTTAAAGCCAATCTGGTCATCATCTACATTCTGACGGATGAAGCCATCGATGAGTTTGGTCTTGCTACGCATGGCAGCATCCTTAATCATCGTATCAAGAATCTGCTGGCGTTTCTGACCATAGTCCTCACTTGTAGGGTCAAGTTCCTCAATCAGTGCAAGGATGTATGCCACATTTATAATGTCACTATGCAGCAGTTCCAGACAGAAGTCTATATCCTCCAGCTTCGTATCACCATATTCTGACTGAGGTTCTTCCAGCTTACCGCCCTCTTCCGTTTTATCTACAACACCGATGGTAATATCAAGATACTTGCTCCGGAAATCCATGTACTCCTGTTCATCCATGATGAAGTATGGGTCGTCTGCATCATAGTCCTCATATATCTGTACCTCTATCTTTCCACGAATGATATCTCGGAATGCAAGGACAAACTTCCTCTTCTCATTCTCACTTTGAAGAGTATCTATGAAAGCAGGAGACGGATACTTCTCCAAGAATTCAATCATCTTAATATTGAGTTCCTTACGGACTTTCTCATACGGTTCTCGAATGATGGTCTCATTAGGAGAGTTGTTGCTGAACAACTTGATTGAAGCATCAACATTTGCCTTGAGGTCTCTGAAACAAACAACCTTTCCAAAACGCTTCTTCTCATTCAGCACACGGTTTGTACGACTGAACGCCTGCAGCAGACCGTGATATTCAAGATTTTTATCGACATATAGGGTATTCAGCTTCTTTGCATCGAATCCGGTAAGGAACATGCCTACTACCAAGAGAAGGTCAAGAGGCTTCATATCCTTCTTGCGCTTCTTCATGCGTTCGTTCACATCATCATAATATGCTCCGAAGTTATCAGTCGTGTAGGCTGTACCGAACATATCATTATAGTCATCCATAATCATCTGCAGGTCGTCAGAGGTCACCTTGTCATTGGCAAAGCCCTGTCCCATACCGGTCAGTTCATCATCTTGACTTCCATTTGCAGCATAAGTAAAGATTGCTCCTATCTTGATTTTTGGATTCAGTTGCTTGAATATCTTGTAATAAGACACGAGCATCGGTACAGACTGCACAGCGAACAACGCATTGTACTCACCATCAAAGGTGGACTTATTGTAGTTATTCAGAATAAACTGCGCTATTTCCTGCATTCTGACCTCTGCCATCATATCCACATTGGAGTCTCCTTTATAATACTCCACGAGGAATCCAAGCACATTCTCATCAGCAATCGCATCCTTGATAAGATACTTGTGCAGACACTCTCCGAAGACCTCTGCTGTAGTGTGTTCCTGCTTGGCATTCTCCACGAAAATAGGTGTTCCGGTAAAGCCGAATATCTGAAGGTTATGGAAAAATCCAACGATATTCTTGTGGCAATCACCGAAGTGGCTGCGGTGGCACTCATCAAATATCATGACCACCTTCTTATTTCTTACCTCTTGGAGATGCTTGTTATAGTAGTCACGAGTTACTGCACAATTGAGTTTCTGAATTGTTGTAATCAGAATCTTCGAGTTACCGCTCAACTTGTTGATGAGCTGATAAGTATTGTCCGTACCATCGATTGCGCCAGCTTCAAATGCCTCGTACTCACTCTTGGTCTGAGTATCAAGGTCATGTCGGTCAACGACAAAAAGCACCTTGTCAATTCCATCCAGCTCACTGACCAACTGCGCTGCCTTGAATGATGTCAGAGTCTTTCCGGCTCCCGTCGTGTGCCACACATAACCATTCTTGTTCGAGTTTGCGACCCTGTCTATAATGCGTTCAACCGCATAATACTGATATGGACGCAATACCATCAGAGACTTATCGCCTTCATGCAGAACAATATATTTGCTAATTATCTTTCCAAGAGTACACTTGTCAAAGAAGAAGTTAGCAAACATATTAAGTTCGTTGAACGGATGATTCTCTGCATCAGTCCAATTGAAAGTGAACTTATATCCTCCATTCGGATTATTGGCAAAGTATCTGGTGTTCACTCCATTTGATATCACAAATATCTGTATGTAGTCAAACAGACCATGAAATGATGTCTTGTGATACCTCTGAACTTGATTATAAGCCTGCTTCAATTCCACTCCACGCTTTTTCAATTCTATCTGTACCAACGGCAGACCGTTTATCAAAATGGTCACATCGTAACGACACTTCTTTCGTCCCTCAACAGTAATTTGATTTGCCACTTGAAATTCATTCTGACACCAACTCTGAGTATTCAGAAAACTTACCCAAATACGGTCTCCATCCTCTGTCTCTAACGGGAACAGGTCACGCAGTTTCTTTGCTTTCTCAAAACGAGTACCACCTTCAAGATGGATGAGAATCCTATCGAATTCCTTATCAGTGAAGTGTTCACGACCATGCAATGCGAGTTCCTTCGCATTGTGTTTCTCCAGCTGAATCTTGAAATTCTCTTTAAGATTTTCCTCTTCCTTGATTACAACCCTCTCATAACTATTGTCAACAAGAGTTTTAATCAAACCCTCTTCTAAAGCAGCCTCACTTTGTGTCGCCATAATCCTTAATGCTATTAATTGGAGTGTTTCAACCAACAAAAATAACAATTTTTCCGGAGCCGATGTGCTGGGTAGGGATTTTATTTCTATCTTTATGGTCGTTAACCGCCAATCGGATAACGAATTAAAAGCAGAAAGGAGAAGATTTTTTATAATTGCGCGATATACAGCCTGTGATTCCTAGAGGGAATTACGGGCTTTTTGTTTTTGGGACTCGGCAGCGAACTCAATGTTTAACATTCTTAAATACACACAATTATGAAACATGTTATTTTCTCATGCCGTCTGATTGAGTCGGCAAAGTGCCAAGGCACACCGGCAGTCGAAGATTACGCAACGCAGTTTGAGGAGTTTTCCGGCATCGCAAGGAATGTCCTCATGAGTGATGCTGGCTATCTTGCCATTGCAGAGATTCTTGATGAGGCTCTCGGAATCCTTGAAGAAGCCGTCAGGAGCAAAAAAAAATCCTGCGCTTAACTCGTATCTGAAGCAGGCGTGTCGCAAGACCAGACTCTTCATCAACAAAAACGACCTGCGACTTACTTCTCCAGAGTTATTCACTCCATTGCAGCCACCTGCAGTAATCAAGTCTCCACTGCATTGGGACGCGAACAAGGCTGACCTCTATGAGCTGCTCATCGCCTTCGACAGTCTCGGCATAATCACTGAGGACGGAGTCAAAGCTCCGTTCACCCATCTTGTGCGTGAATTCTCACGCGCAGTAAACATTCCTTTTGACCCAGAGTGCCACAATGAACGCAAGAGAATCCTCAATCGCTCGACCCGTAAAACGGTCTTCATTGACAGATTGAAAAGGGATGGATTCAAAATTGATGAAAATTTTTCCTACTGATTTCTAACATTTTACAAAAATAAACCTCCCCAGTCGTGAGGCGACCCGTCTTGAATGGAGTTGTTCAAGTGAAGACCTTTGCCATCGGATTTAAGCAAGAATACGATGGAACTCGACCAGATATTGAACGACCTGCAGACCTCATTGGATGTAGTCCAATCGAAGCTCAATATGCTCAAGACCGTACAGACAGGAAAGCTGTATGAAGTGGATATTCTCATGACTAGAAAGGAGGCTGCATACTTCATCAATAAGTCCACGCGACAGCTTGACCGTCTATGCGATGAGCGTAAAATCAAACGCGAGTACATAGACGGGGCTGTCCGCATCCGGAGGAGTTCGCTGCTTGAATACTTGGGAGTGGAGGTAAGACCGCTTGCCAGCAAGACAAAACCGATGTCCGAGTTCGACAGGATATTCAACAAATATCATTAGGGATGAACTACCTGACCGAAATAAAGAGATTCAACGAGTTCTTGCCGACCAGCGGACTGACCGCATCCTCAATAGTTCTGTGGTATGGGCTGATGTACATATTCAACCGAAGCGGATGGATAAAAGTTCTTGAGATTCCCATGAACAACATTGAGGCTCAGACAAAACTGTCGCGCTACACCATCAGCAGGGAGAGGAAACGGTTATGCAGACTAGGGCTCATCGGTTACACCCGTCCGGACGGATGCCTGCATGGTCGATACGAAATCCTGCCACTATCCGAGAGAGGGATGTTGCAGAATGACACAACGAGGTTGCAGGAAGACACAAGCGGAAGAAGTCCGGAAAGTCCGGAGTTGTTGCAGCCTTTGTTGCAAGATGCTACACCACCCAAGAGGGACACCTTTATTAGAGATAAAAAACTAAACTCTTCAAACAGTATGAATAAAAGTAAAAGGAATTCTCAATTCAAGATGGATAAGTGGCTCGAAAGTCTGGAGTCACCTTGGAAGGAACTCATGGAACAGTGGATGGAGTACAAGGCTGCAAGAAAGGAATCCTACAAGACGGAGATGGGAGCGCGAAAATGTCTCACGATGTTACGGAATCTATCTGCGAATAATCCGCAAGTGGCTCAACAGATTATCGACCAGAGCATGGCATACAACTATGCCGGACTCTTCCCTCTTAAGTCGTCATATAGCAGTCAGCAATGCCGAACAGAGGCACCTCAATACGGTCAGCGCATCGGTCAGATTATTCAACCGGAAGATGAACAAAAGCGCAGGAGACTCATAGAAAGGCTCTCCAATGCAGGGAACAAGGACTACGAAAAAGACAATCAATAAATACTAAAGACTATGGCTACATTGACAATTCAGCAACTCATCAGCAAGATGATTAAGGAAAAGGCAATCGATGAGAGAATCCAATGGAGGTGGAGCTGGGGCAATCACGAAGAGTGCAGAAGACTCTTTGCACATATCTTCCAAAGCGTTGACGGGACAATGTCTCGCTACCAGCACCTGCCGGAATATGAGAAAATCATTGATTGGATGACTGACACCTCCGACAAGGGACTGCTGCTCATCGGAGATTGCGGACGAGGCAAGAGTATCATTCTGAACTATGTCCTGCCAGTGTTGTTCCGGATGAAGAACAAGGGGATGCGTCCTGTACATGCACAGGACTTCTACAAGGCACATCCGTATCAGCAGAACTATGGTTACTACCAAAGACCAGAAGTATTCCTCGACCTGCTTGAACGCAGTGCCTTCCCAGCGATTGATGAACTTGGGGTTGAAGGTCAGTTGAATGACTATGGCGAGAAATGCGAAGGCTTCAACCTTATTCTCAATGCTGCCGAAAGATACCACAGACCGGTCTTTGTCTCCACCAATCTGACAGAGGAGCAGATTCTGAATCGCTATGGAGAGAGAACTCTTGACCGTCTTATGCATCTGTGCCGGACTATCCATTTCAAAGGAGACAGCCTAAGACGATAGAGCCATGCCGACAATCAAGAAAAGAACAAAGAGACCTTGGATTCCGGAGAAAAAGCCACACGAAGGCTACCGCCACCATAACACCAAGTTCTATCAAAGCACTGCATGGAGAAAACTTCGGGAAGAGAAACTCCGGAAGAATCCCATCTGTGAGCAGTGCATCCGAATCGGATTAATCATTCCAGCACAAGTGGTCGACCATATAGTTCCGATAAACAAGGGCGGAGCTGCGCTGGACATCGATAACCTGCAGTCGTTGTGTAACCCTTGCCACAATCGTAAATCTGCTATGGACAAGTAAGAAAGGAGGTAAACATGGATTAGAATTAACATTGACAATCGGACTTGAGGGATGCGATGGCGGAAAAAGTCACTATCGTGGTTGCAAGCACACGAGCCTCCATCCCTCTTGGTATTCATTCAACAGAATTATAATGAGAACAACTTTATCACTCAATCAGATAGTCGAACAATGGATTGCTGAAACCGATGCACTAGAAGCAACACGCAAGGACTATCGCAGAAAAATAAGTCTATGGTTCAGATGGCTCAAATCTCGTGGCTCAGACCCAAGAATGCCCAGCCGAGCAGATGTGATTGACTACAAGAATCAACTGCTGTCGTCCGGCAAAAGCAGGTTTACGGTCAACGGATATGTGACTGTCGTCAAGATATTCTATGCGTGGTGTGAAGGCAAACGGTACTATGACAATATCGCGCTGGGAATCAAGAGCAGCAATAAGCAGAAGGAGTATTACAAACTTCCTCTCTCGCGTAAACAAGCTTCCGACCTTGTGGAGAGTATCGACACCAGCACCATAATCGGCAAACGGGACAAACTCATGATAATGCTGATGCTCAGTAACGGGCTGCGCTCGTGCGAGGTACAGAGAATTGACATCAAGGACTTCGATATGATGGACGGAGAGATGATTCTCCATATCCAAAGGAAAGGCAGCACAGACAAGCATGACACAGTGGTCATATCAAACGAGGTGGCAGAACTGTTTGAAGACTATGTCTCCAGCAAGACGGAGTATGAGATTGATGATGCATTATTCACAAGCCATATGCGTGGAGTAAAGAATGAGAGAATCAACCGTGAGACCATCAGTTTTATCATCAAACGAAGGCTTAGGGCAATAGGAATAGACGACCCGAAGATAACAGCACACTCACTCCGCCACACCTGTGGGTCTCTGATGATTGAGCAGGGATATGACCCACAACTCATACAAGATATGCTGGGACATACCGACCCAGCGACC
>JAFRZX010000120.1 GCA_017442315.1 Bacteroidales bacterium | reverse complement strand
CTCGTTTATTCTTCAGCCTTTTCAGCATAGGCTCATCCCACCTTGCTTATGTTCTTCATAAGGCGTAAGGAAGAAATCATCATCGAGAAGTTCCGGAATTCTGTCTATCTCACCGTCATCGGCAATGTATTTCGCCACCTCAATGAGTTCTTCATTTTGCATAACTACATCGGTTCCTATGTTGAATACCTTCTGGAATATCTCATCGCCATGCTCTTCTTTGATATCCCTCATAGTTTGCAGAAAATCCTGATACGGATTGTCCTCACCATCGCCTTCAAGCATGCTGCTATTCAAATGTCGGTTAAGCATCAGCCATTCCATTGCAGTCTGAAAGTGAAATTCCGGCACAATATCCATAAGCTCGATTATCGCTTCATGCCTCTGCCTTGTTTCAGGCAGTATAAAATCCTTATTAAGTTCATGTTGATATGTAAGAAGGTCAACACTTCCCAAGGTTTCCATTACCCTTTCCACCTGCTTGTCGAAAGACTCTTCGGTACTGCCGATTTCCTTTACAAGCACTATCAGCGGTTCTTTAAATTGCATCAGTACACGGGATTGATACTCATCAAACTGATGATTTTCTATAAATAGATTGTAACTCACGTTTCTGAAAGCATTCTTATCTATATGAGGTGCAAGTCTATCTTCATACTTCTCCTTTTCGTGGTACATCTGCCATTTGAGATCTGCAAAATATGGCTGACTTTGCATGTCTGTAATCTTCTGCGCATATATGTCATCAATTACAGTTTTATATTCTTCATGGATTTCGCCTTCTGACGGATCATATCTGTTACATATAACCTGAAACGGGTTCTGCATCTTCAGAAAATGCTCGGCCTGTTTTTCGCTGAACGGTTCATGCTGTCTGATGTAGTTATATATGCTTTTCATCTTTGCAATTTTTCCTACATCACACATCAATTCTTCGAATTCATATTCGCTCCATTCTTCACGGAGTCCATAGTATTCAGTCTCTATACGGTCATACAATTCTTCTAAAACTGTCATAGTTTTCACCTCCTACATCATAGTCATTCCGCCTTGATGTTCCTCAATTGTAGCAAGGAATTCTTCAGCAGAATGGTTATCTTCATACGGACACTCAAAGTATCCGTACTCTGCAAGTTTCGGAACCTTATTGATATCTCCGCCATCCGCAAGATACTTTCCGGCTTCAATCACTTCGTTGGGCAAGATGCAATGCTCTCTCCCAAGCAGGTAAAGTTCCTGCAGTGTATTTTCACCTTGTTCTCCCGATACTGTTTCAAATGCATTTGTAAGTTCGAGATATGGGTTTTGAATATCTTCATCTTCTGATGCTACTTCTCTGCAGAATTCAAGCCAATTCATTGTGACATTGAATTCAGGAACTAATACAAGGTTGTTAATGTCATTTATTGTATTATGTCTGAACTTTGTTTCAGGCATCAGATAGTACGGATCAAGGTCATACGGCATTGTCATAATATCCCTGTTCATAAGGTATTGAGCAGTTTCTGATATTCTCAATTCAAATCGTGCGTTGTCTATAGGTTGTGATTCCATAAGCACACGCAACGGATTCTTAAATTGCATCAGT
>JAFRZX010000119.1 GCA_017442315.1 Bacteroidales bacterium | reverse complement strand
CATACTGTGGCGGTTATAGCGGCGAGGATCCACCTCTTCCCATTCCGAACAGAGAAGTTAAGCTCGCCATCGCCGATGGTACTGCCCCACCAGGTGGGAGAGTAGGTAGCTGCCACTTTCTTATACGACACCCTGTCATCAGATGATGACGGGGTGTTTTGTTTTTTCATTATATTTGCAGGCACTAAATCTTTCTTATTATGTTCAGTAAATATCGTCTTTCTGCATTTTTCTTTTTGGTGCCCTTAATCCTTTCAGCTCAGGTCCGCGTCGAGTGTCTCCTCGAAAAAGGATGGAAGTTCACGCGCGAAGATTCTGCTGAGTTTTCTTCAGTCGGATTTGATGATTCTTCTTGGCAGAATGTTACTGTTCCCCATGACTGGGCTATATATGGACCATTCAGTGTCAGTAACGATATGCAGAATGTCGCCATTGCTCAGGACGGCCAGAAGGAAGCAATGGAGCATGCCGGACGTACTGGAGGATTACCGTTCATAGGTCCAGGATGGTATCGTCTTCAGTTTGATGTTCCTGAATTCTCCGAGGGACACTCATGCCGTCTGATCTTCGATGGTGCAATGAGTCATGCCGATGTCTATGTCAATGGCTCCCATGCTGCATACTGGCCTTATGGATATAATTCCTTTATTGTTGATGCGACACCTTTCCTTAAACCCTATGGAAATGAACTTGCAGTGAGACTTGAGAATTATGAAGAGTCTTCGCGCTGGTATCCCGGTGCCGGACTGTACAGGAATGTTCATCTGGTGCTTACGCAGGATGCCCATATTCCTGATTGGGGTACTTATATCGTGACAGATAATATAAGTGCTGCTCATGCTGATCTGATACAGCATACTGAATTTGTCGTTCCTGAGGGTAAGGGTTTTTCCGATTATTCAATCCATACAGAAATCTTTGATCCTTCAGGCAGGCAGGTCGCAGAGGGAAGAAAGGATGGTTCCGATTATGATGGTAATGTGTTTAAGCAGGAATTCCGCATATTGGACCCGTTATTGTGGACGCCGGATACTCCTGAATTATATCTTTCTGTTAGTCGAGTGTATGAAGGTGATGTCATTAAGGATGAATATAAGACGACTTTCGGGATCCGTATGATAGAACTGAAGGGTGATGAGGGCTTCTTCCTGAACGGAGAGCTTGTAAAGTTCAAGGGAGTGTGCAACCATCATGACCTGGGTCCTTTAGGAGCTGTTGCAAATGATGCAGGAATACGCCGTCAGGTGCGTATGCTTAAAGATATGGGATGCAATGCAATACGTACATCTCATAATATGCCGGCTCCTGAGCTTGTCAGAGCATGTGATGAAATGGGTATGATGCTTATGGCAGAAACCTTCGACGAATGGGTCACCCCTAAGGTCGAGAACGGCTATAACAGACATTTCAGAGAATGGGCAGAAAAAGACCTGGTAAATCTCATACGTCATTACAGAAACAGTCCTGCCGTCGTGATGTGGTGTGTAGGCAATGAGGTCCCGGACCAGTGGCCTGGAGACAAGGGTGCAAAGATATCCCACTGGATGCAGAACATTTGTCACAGAGAAGACCCGACCCGTCCGGTTACGATGGGTATGGATCAGCCGGATAATGTGGTGTATAACAATATTGCAGCTGTCTTTGATGTCCCCGGATTCAATTATCGCCCTCATAGATATCAGGAGAGCTATAGTAAACTGCCTCAGCGTCTGATTCTTGGTAGCGAGACAGCTTCAACCGTCAGTTCACGCGGAGTATATAAATTTCCGGTGGAACGTAAGTCCATGGCAAAATATGATGACCATCAGGCGTCATCATATGATGTGGAACATTGCAGCTGGTCGAATCTTCCTGAGGATGACTTCATACAACATGAGGATCTTCCATATTGCATGGGTGAGTTCGTATGGACCGGTTTCGATTATCTCGGAGAACCGACTCCTTATTATTCCGATTGGCCGAGTCATTCTTCATTGTTCGGAATCATAGATCTTGCGGGACTTCCAAAAGACAGGTATTGGCTTTACAGAAGCCATTGGAACAAAGATGTCGAGACTTTGCATATTCTTCCGCATTGGAACTGGGCTGGACGTGAGGGTGAAGTTACTCCAATATTCGTGTATACCAATTATCCTTCTGCTGAGGTATTCATCAACGGTAAGAGTCAGGGCAGGAAGACAAAGGATATGTCTGTGACCGTACATAACAGTGCAGACCCGCAGTCTGCAGCCGACCTTAAGAGACAGCAGCGTTACAGACTGATGTGGATGGATACTGTGTATGAGCCGGGAACAGTCAAGGTGGTTGCATACGATGCAGATGGAAATGCGGTGGCCCAAAAGGAAATGCATACGGCGGGAAAGCCTTATAGGATTGTTCTGGAGCCGGACAAAAAGGTGATAAAGGCTGATGGAAAGGATCTTTCATTTGTGACAGTCAGGATTGTGGATAAAGATGGTAACCTATGTCCTCTTGCCGATAATGAGATTCATTTCAAGGTCAGCGGTAACGGATCATATCGTGCAGGAGCCAATGGTGACCCGACCTCTCTGGAGTCTTTTCAGGAGCCGCATATGAGGGCTTTCTACGGTATGATGACCGCTATCGTATCATCTTCAGAGGAGGCTGGTGAAATAGTTCTTGAAGCAACTTCAAAGGGACTTCGCAAGGCTTCTGTTTCAATTTCTGCAATTGAATAGACAGGATTGGACTATAATTTGAATAGCAGTTCGTGACACAAAACGAACTGCTATGTTTTATGATTTTCTATTTCCCCAAAATTTCAGAGGGAAGGGAGTTTCCTTTCTGATTCTTTTTGTCCGGATTTTCTTCGGCATCCTTTTCTTCATGCACGGTCTGGATAAGCTCATGAATTTCAATACCTTGTCTGAGACCTATCCGAGTGTTCTCGGATTCGGCAGCTATATGACGCTCATGTTGTCTGTGTTCTGCGAATTCTGCTGTTCTCTCTTTCTCATTTCAGGACTTATGATACGCATTATGCTTCTTCCTATGATAGTATCTATGGGAGTTGCATTCTTTGATGTGCATGATGCCATGATGCCGGAAGGAGAATTGTCTTTGATTTATTTTGTCGTCTTCATTATTATTTATCTAACAGGAGCCGGACGATATTCTCTCGACTATCTGATAGACAAGAAACTTAAGAATGAAGAAAAACGTTAATTATCTGAGAAATATTCTTATCTTTGAAAATTCGGCATTTTATTTATCAATCCATGTCAGGACAGATAGGATATATTTCTCAGATAATCGGCCCAGTCGTCGATGTTTCTTTCTATTTATCGGATCAGCAGCAGGCACAGCTTCCTGCAATCAATGAGGCGTTGAAGATAGACCGCGGCAACGGCAGTATGCTTGTCGTAGAGGTACAGCAGCATATAGGTGAAGATACTGTCAGGGCAGTTGCTATGGACAGTACGGATGGTCTGAGGCGTGGTATGGAAGTCTTATGTACCGGTCAGGCCATTACGATGCCTGTAGGGGAGCAGATACGTGGAAGGGTTATGAACGTTGTAGGTGAAGCGATTGACGGCATGAGGCCATTAGAGATGGAAGGGGCTTTCCCTATTCATCGTGAGCCTCCTAAGTTTGAGGATCTTGCCACATCTCAGGAGATACTGTATACGGGTATCAAGGTGATAGACCTTCTGGAACCGTATCTCAAAGGTGGCAAGATCGGTCTTTTCGGGGGTGCAGGTGTTGGTAAGACAGTGCTGATAAAGGAACTGATTAACAATATTGCAAAGAAGCATAATGGTTTTTCTGTTTTTGCCGGAGTCGGTGAACGGACCCGTGAGGGTAATGACCTGTTGCGCGAGATGATAGAATCAGGAGTCATCCGTTATGGTGATGAATTTCTGAAAAGTATGGAAGAAGGTCATTGGGACCTTTCCAAGGTGGATTACAATGAAGTCGGAAAGTCTCAGGTGGCGATGGTGTTCGGTCAGATGAATGAGCCTCCAGGTGCCCGTTCTTCCGTAGCTCTTTCCGGCCTTACATTGGCAGAGTCCTTCAGGGATAGCGGTGACATATCAGGCCCGAAAGACATTCTGTTCTTCATTGACAATATATTCCGTTTTACCCAGGCCGGTTCTGAGGTGTCTGCTCTTTTGGGACGTATGCCATCTGCGGTAGGATATCAGCCTACGCTGGCCACGGAAATGGGGCAGATGCAGGAACGTATCACTTCTACCAAGAATGGTTCCATCACTTCTGTCCAGGCTGTATATGTACCTGCCGATGACCTTACCGATCCGGCTCCTGCCACAACTTTCAGCCATCTGGATGCAACTACCGTACTGAGCAGAAAGATTGCAGAACTTGGAATTTATCCGGCAGTGGATCCTCTGGAGTCAAGTTCTCGTATTCTTGACCCGAATATAGTGGGAACTGATCATTATCAGACTGCTCAGAGAGTGAAGCAGATGCTTCAGAAATACAAGGAGCTCCAGGATATCATTTCCATACTCGGTATGGATGAACTTTCTGATGAAGACAGGTTGCTGGTCAGTCGGGCCCGTAAGGTGCAGCGTTATCTTTCACAACCTTTTGCTGTGGCGGAACAGTTTACCGGTGTTCCCGGTGTGATGGTGTCAATTGAAGATACGGTGCGCGGGTTCAGAATGATAATGGATGGCGAGGTTGACGATATTCCTGAACAGGCATTTCTTAATGTAGGGACTATTGAGGAAGCTATAGACAAGGGTGAGAAAATGCTTGCTGCACTAAACAGATAGAGACTATGTCAGGGAAGATGAGGCTGATCATAATGACTCCTGAAAAGGTGCTTTTAGAAAAAGAGGTGTCAAAAGTATCTCTGCCGGGTACGAAGGGTCGTTTTATGGTTCTTTGGAATCATGCCCCTGTCATTTCCTCGTTAGATCATGGAAAGATCGTCTTTATGGACAATGGGATTGAAGAGACCGTTGAAATAGAATCCGGATTTGTAGAGGTAGTGTCCAATAGAATTACGGTTTGCGCTGAATTATGAGACATTTCAGGCTGATATGCATTATGGTCCTGCTGACCGCTGTTCTACCTTTGTATGCCAGTCATGCAGAGGCGGATACAGGTGAGGTGGATATTGAACAAATGCTGTTCGGACATATAGGTGATTCATATGGATGGCATCTGACTCAGTGGAACGGAAGGCATATTTCCATCCCGTTGCCATGCATAATCCGCAGTTCCACCGGTTGGCATGTATTCATGTCTTCAAGGATAGAGCATGGAGAACAGTACGAGGGATTGTTCCTTGCAGAAGAAGGCAGATACGAGGATAAGATCGTGGAACTTCTTCCTGATGGTAGTATTGTACGTCCATTTGATATTTCCATAACCAAGAATGTGGCATCTCTGATGTTTTCTGCCCTGTTGCTGATTGTCATTGTGCTTGGCACTGCGAAATGGTATCGCAGACATGATGCATCGTATGATGGTGCACCTGGAGGATTCGCCGGGTTGATGGAGATGATGGTGATGATGGTAAATGATGATCTCATAAAGCCGTCTGTAGGAGAACATTGCTATAGGAAATACGCACCGTATCTTTTGACGGCATTCTTTTTTATTTTTCTTAGCAATCTTCTTGGTATCGTTCCGTTTTTTCCGGGAGGGGCCAACGTTACTGGAAATATAGCAGTGACTATGGTACTGGCTCTGTGTACTTTTGTTGCTGTGAATGTATTCGGAAACAAGCATTACTGGAAAGAGATTCTTTGGCCGGATGTGCCTCTTTTCTTGAAATTCCCTATTCCTATAATGCAGATCATAGAGATATTCGGCGTGATATCGAAACCGTTTTCGTTGATGGTGAGATTATTCGCTAATATAATGGCAGGCCATGCAATGATACTGGGCCTGGTTGCCGTAATATTCGTGACCGCGAGACTTGGTGCTGTGATAAGTGGTTCCATGACACTCATTACTGTGGTGTTCGGTGTGTTCATGGATTGTCTTGAATTGCTTGTTGCCTTCATTCAGGCATATGTATTTACTATGTTGTCAGCCGTATTCATAGGCTTGTCTCGTCAGGAAGAAGAAAAACAACAAACTAAAAATATATAGCTATGTTACTATCAACTATTTTGTTACAGGCTGCCGGTGCAGCAGTATGGAGTAAGGTTGCAGGTGCTTTAGGTGCTGCTGTTGCAGCCCTTGCCGCAGCATGGGGTATTGGAAAGATCGGTCAGTCTGCGATGGAAGCCATTGCACGTCAGCCGGAATCAGCAGGAGGCATACGTACAGCCATGCTTATCATCGGCGCGCTTGTAGAGGGTGCCTGCCTCTTTGCAATCATTGCCTGTCTGATGGCTATCGTGCTTAAATAAGGGGTCATGAACCTGATGTTGCCGGATAGTGGTCTGATATTCTGGATGACCATTATCTTTGCCATTGTATTCTTCATATTGGCCAGATTCGGTTTCCCGGTCATTACGGGAATGGTGGAAAAACGCAACAAGCGGATTGCTGATTCGCTTGAGGCTGCACGTGTGGCTGAGGAAGCAGTGGCTCATCTTGATCGTGAGAAGGAGAGGATACTTTCCGAGACCCGTAGCGAGCAGGAACGGATTCTTTTGGAATCAGCAGCCGAACGAGACAGGATCATAGAAGAGGCACAGCTGCGGGCTATGGCCGAGGCGCAGAAGATAATGGAAGATGCAAGATCCGCAATCAGGGAAGAGAAGGAGGCGGCTTTGAAGGAGGTACGTCATGAGGTTGCAGTGATTTCGCTCGCAGTTGCTGAGAAGATTCTGGGCAGCGAACTTTCCAAAGATGAGGTTCGGAATGAATATGTTGAAAAGCTTCTTGACGAGATCTCGTCATTGACATGATTGCGGAATGAATACAGGGATAATAGCATCGCGGTATGCCAAGGCTTTGCTGAGGTACGTTGTCGAGACTGGTGCGGAGGATAAGGTCTATCATCAGGCTTGTGTGCTGCAGAAATATATGGATAGTATAAAACAGCTTGAAGATATGGTCCGCAAGCAGCCTCAGATACCCGTTGAAAGGAAACTTTCTGTGCTGGAGACTGCATTGGAGGAACCTTTGGCTAGTCAGATGGAGAGATTTATCCGGCTGGTGGATTCCAAGGGGCGCATGGAGTATCTTCATGTCATGCTGGATTCTTTCATCAGGCAGTATAGAGACTTCAAGGGCATCAAGGTGGGAGTCCTTGTAACGGCATCTCTTTCAGAAGGTCTGAAAGAAAAGGTGGAGGAAGTCCTTGGTAGAATGACATCTTCCAGTGTGCATGTGGAAATGCTGCAAAGGCCTGAAATAATTGGAGGGTTTGTGCTGGAAATTGACGATTTGAGACTTGATGCCAGCATAAAAGGACAGTTGCAGCGTATCAGAAAGGAATTGGTGGAAAATAATAATCGAATTGTATAATGTCAAATACGATCAGACCGTCTGAAATATCAGATTTGATACTGAGTCAGCTAAGAGATATTGATACCGGTCTTCGGTTTGAAGAGATCGGAACAGTACTGCAAGTCAGTGATGGTGTCATCAGGATTCGTGGGCTTCAGAATGCTCAGGCAGGTGAACTTCTTGAATTTGAAAGCGGAATAAAGGCTGTTGTCATGAATCTTGAAGAAGACAATGTCGGTGCGGTGCTGCTGGGCCCTACTGAAAAGATCAAGGAGGGTATGACGATATCCCGTACCGGGAGGATTGTATCTCTTCAGGTAGGAGAAGGCATGGTAGGAAGGGTAGTGGATCCTTTGGGTGAGCCTCTGGATGGGAAAGGACGTATTTCAGGGGAGCTTTTTGAGATGCCTCTTGAAAGGAAGGCTCCAGGCGTGATTTTCCGCCAGCCTGTCACAGAACCTCTGCAGACAGGACTTAAAGCGATAGACTCCATGATTCCGATTGGTCGGGGACAGCGTGAACTTATAATAGGAGACCGTCAGACCGGAAAGACAGCAATAGCTATTGACACCATAATCAACCAGCGCTCTGCATATGAAGCAGGAGAACCTGTCTACTGTATATATGTGGCGGTAGGGCAGAAAGGTTCCACTATTGCCAGTCTTGTCCAGACATTGAAGGAAAAGGGAGCGATGGACTATACGGTCATAGTTGCGGCTACGGCTGCAGACCCTGCTGCACTGCGCTATTACGCTCCTTTCGCCGGTGCTGCCATAGGCGAATATTTTCGTGATACGGGACGTCATGCACTGGTTGTCTATGATGACCTTTCCAAGCAGGCTGTTGCCTATCGTGAGGTGTCTCTGATTCTGCGTCGTCCTTCAGGACGTGAAGCATATCCGGGAGATATCTTCTATCTGC
The DNA here is from genome assembly GCA_017442315.1 of Bacteroidales bacterium. GTDB lineage: Bacteria > Bacteroidota > Bacteroidia > Bacteroidales > UBA932 > Cryptobacteroides. The sequence continues at coordinate 40,738 of JAFRZX010000119.1, read as the reverse complement.
ATTCCAGATTGCTTGAAAGGGCAGCCAAGATCATAAGCCAGCAGGAAGTAGCCGAGAAGATGAATGATCTTCCTGAGGCTTTGAACGGCAAGGTAAAGGCTGGAGGTTCATTGACGGCTCTGCCGATAATAGAGACTCAGGCAGGAGATGTTTCCGCCTATATACCTACAAATGTGATTTCTATAACCGACGGACAGATCTTCCTTGAATCGGACCTTTTCAATCAAGGATTCAGGCCTGCCGTAAATGTGGGAATATCTGTCTCACGTGTTGGAGGAAGTGCTCAGCTCAAGAGTATGAAGAAAGTGGCAGGCACATTGAAGATCGACCAGGCCCAGTATCGTGAGCTGGAAGCATTTTCCAAGTTCGGAAGTGATATGGATCCTGTTACAATGCTGACTCTGGATAAGGGCAGGAAGAATAACAGACTTCTGATACAGCCTCAGTATTCCCCTATGCCTGTAGGAGAGCAGGTAGCATTGCTTTATTGTGGCACTAAAGGACTTCTGAAGGATCTTCAGATAGACCAGGTGGATGATTTCCAGGCAATGTTTCTTCAGAAGATGAGAGCTTTCCGCGCAAAGGATGTGCTGGAGCCTCTTTCGAAGGGTGAATTTGGTCCGGACCTTTTCTCAATCATTGAGAAAGAGGCAGAATCTATTGTAAAAGGACTCATAGGGTGATCCAAATGCTTGAATCGTTATGTCATCGCTGAGGGAAATAAAGAACAGGATAGCTTCGGTAAAGAATACTCTGAAGATAACTTCTGCCATGAAGATGGTTGCTTCTGCAAAACTTCATAAGGCTCAGGCTGCAATCGGCGGCAAGTTGCCTTATGAGCAGAAGCTGCATCATATCCTTGCTGGTCTTCTTCAGGATGATGATCTTCAGAAGGCGATGCATGATGAATTGGGCTTTGGCAGTCCTCATGGCCAGTCTCCTGTTGTTCTTCAGGATGTTTCGTCGGATTCCATACCTGCAAAAGAGGGCATAAACAGAATTGCCGTAGTTGCAATTTCCTCTAATGCTTCTCTTTGTGGGGCTTTCAATGCAAATGTCATAAAGAAATATCAAGAGACTATAGGTATTCTCGAAAGGCAGGGATATGGGAAAGAAGATGTTGACATATATGTAATAGGACGTAAAATGGCAGATGCGGTGCGTAAGTCCGGTTATGTTGTGAAATCAGAACATGCTGATATCGCTGACAAGCCTTCTTATGATGCAGCAGCAGATCTTGCATCCGGACTCGTGGATAGTTTTACTTCAGGAGAAGTGTCACAGGTTTTGCTGGTATACAGCCACTTCGCTTCACCGGCTTCTCAGCCTGTCATACGTGAAAACTATCTTCCGCTGGCTCTTCACGATTATGATGAAGGCCCGGATCAAGTTGACTATATACTTGAGCCGGACCCTCTTACTTTAGTAAAGCATCTTCTGCCTCAGGTGCTTCTGCTGAAGATGTACACTGTGCTTCTGGATGCAAATGCTGCCGAGCATGCTGCGCGGACTCTTGCCATGCAGATTGCATCTGACAATGCTCAGGACCTCATATCAGATCTTACCCTTGCCTATAACAAAGGTCGTCAGCAGGCCATTACAGCCGAAATACTCGACCTTGTCGGTGGAACAATGGCGTAATATCCTGTCCTCTTCCTTACGACAATTTATGTATTGCCAGACCTGAACGGAGCTTAGGCTCGAACCAGGTTGTCTTAGGTGGCATGATGTTGCCTGAATCCGCAATGTCAACAAGCTGCTTCATCGATACAGGATATAGGGCAAATGCAACCTTCATCTCACCGTTGTCAACTCTGCGTGAAAGTTCGCCGAGCCCACGGATACCTCCTACGAAATCGATTCTCTTGTCTGTCCTGAGATCCTTGATACCCAGAATCTTGTCAAGCACAAGATCAGACAGGATGGTAACGTCAAGTACTCCTATAGGGTCGTTGTCGTTATAGCGTCCTTCCTTGGCTACGAGCGAGTACCAGTTGCCATCGAGATACATTGAAAACTCATGAAGTTTCCCTGGCTTGTAGATTTCCGTACCCTCTTTGCGTACATCGAAGTCTTCTGCAAGTGCTTTCAGAAGCTGCTCCTCTGTGAGGCCGTTGAGGTCTTTCACTACTCGGTTATAGTCGATGATCTTAAGCTGGCTGTCAGGAAAAGCCACTGTCATGAAGAAGTTGTATTCCTCTTCTCCTGTGTGGTTAGGATTCTGTGCCTTTTTCTCTGCACCTACAAGGGCGGCAGCTGCAGTACGGTGGTGGCCGTCTGCTACATAGAAAGCAGGAATTTCAGAGAATATTTCTGTGATGCGGTCAATGTCAGCCTGCTCGTCAATCACCCAGAAGTGATGCCCGAAACCGTCCTCTGCCACGAAATCATATTCCGGCTCCCTAGCTATGTATTTGCCAACGATAGCGTTCACCTCGGCATTGTCAGGGTAAGAAAAGAATACTGGTTCGATGTTGGCGTTCTGGATGCGCACATGAATCATGCGGTCCTCTTCCTTGTCCCTGCGCGTCAGTTCATGTTTCTTGATAGCACCGGAAGCATAATCATCTGTGTGAGCGCAGACCACGAGTCCGTACTGGGTGCGGCCTTCCATCGTTTGGGCGTATACATAGTAGTATGGCTTGTCATCCTGCACGAGCCATCCCTTTTCCTGCCATGCCTTGAAGTTTTCTACGGCCTTGTCATATGCCGGCTGGCTGTGTTCATCAATTATAGTATCGAAATCGATTTCAGGTTTGGTGATGTGAAGTAAGGATTTCTCACCGGCTTCTGCCTTGGCTTCTGCCGAATTGAGGACATCGTATGGCCTTGCTGCCACTTCTTCAACATACTGCTTAGGCGGACGTACCGCTGCAAATGGTCTGATCTTTACCATAATATATTAGTGTTGGAGATTCCTGCGTCATTACGAGGTACGTAGTGACGTGGCATTCTCTATTTGTTCAATTGAAATTTAGTGCAGCCTGTAGCGAAATAATCGCATATCTGCTGTGCAGCGGCAAGTCCTGCATTGATGTTTGCCTCTGCTGTTTCCGCCCCCATCTTCTTAGGAGTAGCAAACACTTGCTTAGGAAATTTTTCGTTGAATTCCGGCTGAATTGATGCCGCAACATCTGTGACATACTTAATGTCAGGACGGTCTGCAAGCACTTTCATCAGTTCAGGTTCATTGATTACTTCCTTACGGGCAGTATTCACAAGACATCCGCCTTTTGGCATTCTGGATACAAGATTGTAATTGATGGAACCTATGGTTGCCGGAATAGCCGGAATATGGAGAGAAATGAAGTTGCACTGTTCGTACATCTGCTCAAGAGTACGGGCAGGTGTGACACCTTCTTCCTCCATCTTTTCTGCAGGAACGAATGGGTCGAACGCCATGACTTCCATTCCGAGTGCCTTGGCTTTTTCTGCTACCAGACGTCCTACGTTGCCATAAGCCTGGATACCCACTTTCTTACCTTTTATCTCCATGCCTGTGCCAGGAGTGAACTGGTTGCGTGACATGAATATCATCATAGCGATTGCCAGTTCTGCCACAGCATTTGAATTCTGTCCGGGAGTGTTCATCGCAACTATGCCTTTCTCTGTGCAGGCAGACAGGTCAAGATTGTCAAAACCTGCTCCGGCACGTACAACTATCTTGAGTTTCGGAGCTGCAGCAATCACTTCCGCTGTAACTTTGTCTGAACGGACAATCATTGCATCGACATCGGCGACAGCCTCAAGAAGCTGAGCTTTTTCTGTGTATTTTTCAAGAAGGACCACTTCATGCCCGGCTTTCTGTGCTATATCTTTTATTCCGTTTACCGCAGCTGCTGCGAACGGTTTCTCTGTTGCTACTAAAATCTTCATCGGTTATTCTTTTATATCCCCGGTCAGACCGGGGATGATGTGGATGCTATTTGTGAAGCTGTTCAAATTCCTTCATGCAGTCGACAAGTGCCTGGACGCTTTCAAGAGGACAGGCATTGTATATGGATGCGCGGAATCCTCCTACTGACCTGTGACCCTTTATTCCGGTCATTCCTCTTTCCTTGGCGAATGTCATGAATTCGTCCTGAAGGTGCTCATAGCCTTCTGCCATGACGAAACATACGTTCATCAATGAACGGTCTTCTTTGGCTGCTGTGCCTTTGAAAAGCGGGTTGCGGTCAATTTCACCGTACAGGAGTGCGGCCTTTTCCTGATTGAGTTTCTGGATAGCCTCGACACCTCCTATGCCTTTCAGCCACTTTAGTGTTTCGTTCATCACGAATATTGAAAATACAGGAGGAGTATTGAACATTGAAGCTCCGTCAATATGGGTGCGTAGGTCAAGCATTGTAGGAATATAACGGCTTACTTTTCCAAGCAGGTCTTTCCTGACGATGAAGAATGTAACCCCGGCAGGACCAACGTTCTTCTGTGCTCCACCATATATCATGGCGTACTTGCTTACGTCTACAGGACGGCTCATTATGTCTGATGACATATCTGCTATGAGAGGAACCGGACTGTCCATGTCTTCATGGATCTCTGTGCCGTAGATGGTGTTGTTGGTTGTTATATGGAAGTAGTCCAGATCGGCAGGAATTTCATAATCCTTTGGAATATAGTTGTATACGGTGTCTGCCGATGATGCTAGTGCATATGCGTTTCCCAGACCTTTAGCTTCTTTGAGAGCCTTCTTTGCCCATACTCCGGTTTCAAGATATGCTGCTTTGTTTTCAAGAAAGTTCATGGCGACATATAGGAATCCCATGCTTGCTCCACCTCCTAAGAAGAGGATTTCATATTCTTCTGGAATGTTTAGAAGTTCTCTCCATAGGGCGCGGCATTCATCCATCACTGCATCCCACTCCTTTGTCCTATGTGAGATGGAAATTACAGGTATGCCTGTACCCTTGAAATCCTTTAGAGCTTCAATGGCATTGTCTATTGCCTGCTGCGGCAGGATACATGGTCCTGCTGTGAAATTGTGAACCTTTTTCATTATAATGTTTGTGTTTTGTGTTATTATTGCCTGTTCGGGTCGTTTTGGTTACACTTCATAACCAAAACGGCCCGAAAGATAACAAATTATTTTAAAATATATGCTTGATTGCTGTAATTTTTTCGCAATAGTGACATCTTAATGAAATATCGTTACCGTTTTCAATCGTGGTGAATCTTGTCTTGATTGGCTGGTGATTCGTTACGCATTTAGGGTTTTTGCACCTGGCGATGCCTGTGACCTGTTCCGGCATTACGAGAGTCTTCTTTTCGACTACCTTGAAATCTTTGATCACATTTACAGTGGCTTTGGGAGCAATGAGAGCCAGTTTGTTCAATTCTTCGTTCTCGAAGAACTTGTCTGCAATCTTGATTATGCCTTTCCTGCCATGTACCTTACTGGTAAGGTTGATTCCGATTGTAATCTGACTTTCTATGCCTTTGAGGTTGAGAAGGTCAAGTGCCTTATATACATTTTCTGCGGGGATGTGGTCCAGAACCGTACCGTTTTCCAACGCGCTTACAACTAATTCTTTTCTTGTCATGACTATCGGTATCCTAATAAATATGAAATTATTGCCATTCGTACATACAAGCCGTTTTCAGCCTGCTTGAAGTAATATGCATATGGTGTGTCGTCCACGTCCTGGTCTATCTCGGTAACGCGTGGAAGAGGGTGCAGTATCTTCATGTTGTTCCTGACGTTCCCCAGCATAGATGCATTGAGAGTATAGACATCCTTGACACGTTCATATTCCATTGGATCAGTAAATCTTTCCTGCTGTACTCTTGTCATGTAAAGTATGTCGCATTCGTTCAGGTATTCATCCAAGGAATCTGTTTCAATGTATTCAATGTTCCTCTTGTCAAGAAAATCCTTATATTCCTTAGGCATCTTCAGCTCGTCCGGAGCTGTGAAAATGAATTTTGGATTGAAATGGGACATTGCCTGCAGAAGAGAATGAGTTGTGCGCCCGTATTTCAGGTCTCCTACCATGTTGATGGTCAGTCCTTCCAGCTTCCCTTGAGTCTGGAGGATGGTATAGAGGTCAAGCAGGGTCTGCGAAGGATGCTGGTTGGCTCCGTCACCGGCATTGACTACAGGTACGGTAGCTACTTCCGAAGCATATCGTGAACTTCCTTCCAGAGGATGACGCATCACTATCATGTCCACATAATTGTTGACCATCTTGATGGTATCTTTTAATGTCTCGCCTTTGCTCTGACTTGTATTTGTCGCATCAGAAAAACCGATGACCTTTGCTCCAAGTCTGTTTATTGCAGTCTCGAAACTCAGTCTTGTTCTGGTAGAAGGCTCGAAGAAAAGACTGGCAATGACTTTGCCCTCCAGAAATTTCTGTTCTTTGTTCTGCTCGAATTCCTTGGCTGTTTCCAGCACATGCAGGATCTCCTCCTTGGTGAAATCCCTGATTGAAATCAAACTTTTGCTGCTCATATTAAGTGTGTTGTTCTAAATTTCCTCTATCCTGCATCCCTCTACATCCTTGATCCTTTCAAGAAAAGTATCGGCCATGGAGAGTCTGACGCTTGTGTCCATGGTGCACTCCATGTCGAATTTCTGATTCTTCTGCTCAAGTCCCATGTCCTTGAACACTTTCATGACACTGTTCATGCTCATGTAGCCGAAATGTACACGAAACGTTTTCGAGGCGATCTTTTCTACGATTTCAGCATTTGCGATGGCATCTGCTGTAGCTGTCCTGTATGCTCTTATCAGGCCCGGTATGCCTAGTTTTATGCCTCCGAAGTATCTTACCACCACCACCAGGATGTCACTCAGATTGTTGGAGTCTATCTGTCCCAGGACAGGACGCCCGGATGATCCTGACGGTTCGCCATCGTCGTTTGCTCTGAATCTGTCACCTAGATGACCGAGCCGATATGCATACACATGATGTCTGGCGTCGTAGTATTCTTTCTTGAGCGACGAGACGATCTGCTTTACTTCTTCTTCTGTTTCAACGGGATAAGCATGGGCAATGAAACGGCTTCCATTGTCCTTGAACAGCCCCCTAGATTCGGTGGCGATGCTTCTATATGAATCCTGGATCAGAGTGTTATCCATACCGAAAATCAAAAATAGTGTTTTTTGATGTTAAAAAGAAATTTTTTAGAAACTGTTTATTCAGTTTCAACAATTAATGATTTTTCGGGAAAATTTTAAACAGTTTCTTACTCGTGCTGAAAGAAATTTTACTACCTTTGGCCTCGCTTCCGCGGAGTCGGAGGCTGTTTTTATGATATTTACAATTCTAACTATCTATGATACTGAAATATAGAGTTTCACTGCCCGGAATAAAGGGGTTTGCGCGTATATATGAGGTTAAGGCCAGTGCATCGCTTTACAGTTTCCATAAGCAGATGCGTGCAGATATGGATTTCCCTCAGGATCAGATTGTGCTGTTCAAGGCTATGGGAAAGAATGGCGAGGTTCAGGCCCGTTACAGCATATTTACAGATTTCGGATATGGAACTATAGATAATGTGACAGCGGGAGAGTGTCACAGGAAAGGTGAGGATAGATTCATATATTTCTACGATACTACCAATGTCAAAAGTGTTGTAGTTACGTTTGAAGGTGAGGCTGAGGAAAGGCGCAATGTCATTTATCCGGTTCTGGTTGAGTCAAAAGGTCCGAATCCGATAGAGTTTGAAAACGGTTATGTGGCTTTTGAGGATCTTCCGGACGACAAGAAGAAGGATCCTGATGATGAAGATTTTGACGATGAGGATTTTGTCGATGACGAAGAGGATGCTGATGATGATACTGAAGAAATTTACGAGGAAGACGAAGAAGACTAGAATGTAGGTTCGGGAGAAGACAATGATGCCTTACCTATGAAGAAGCTGATTATCATACTTGGTCCCACAGCTGTAGGAAAGACGGACTACAGCATAGAGACTGCGCTTAAATATGATTCCCCTGTAATTTCCTGCGATTCGCGTCAGATTTATAAGGAAATGACAATAGGTACGGCAGTACCTTCTGCTGAACAGCTTCAGACTGTTCAGCATTATTTTATCCATTCTCATACGGTAGAGGATCTGTATACGGCAGGACGTTATGAGGTTGAGGCGTTGGAACTGATAAACCGTCTTTTTGAAGAAGGCCATGATACGCTTGTTATGGCAGGTGGATCAGGATTCTATATCGATGCTCTGGTGAATGGACTGGATGACTTTCCGGCTGCCGACATCCGGTTGAGGAATGAACTGATGGAACGTCTGAAAGAGGAAGGTGTGGAGTCGCTCAGGACAGAATTGAAGATGCTCGATCCTGAGAGCTATGCAGCTATTGACATCGCCAACGGACAGCGTGTCGTGCGGGCCCTTGAAGTATGCCTTATGACAGGAAGACCATTTTCTTCATTCAAGACATCTGTCAGCAAGAAGCGTGATTTCGATATCGAGAAGATAGGACTGGTACGTCCTCGTGATGTGCTTTATGAACGTATCAACCGACGGGTGCTTCAGATGATTGATGAAGGACTGGTAGAAGAAGTCCGTTCACTTACTGCATATCGTGACCTGACTGCACTTCAGACGGTAGGATACAAAGAAATATTCAGCTGGTTCGATTATCTGGAAGGACGTGTCTGTCTTGAAGGATGGGGACCGACAATTCCTGGAGACGGACCTGTCACATCGCTGGAGCGTGCTGTCGAACTCATTCAGCGCAATACACGCCATTATGCCAAACGCCAGCTTTCATGGTGGGGCCGTGACAAATCAATAATCTGGAAGGAACTGTAGGACTCTTGAGCCTGCAATCGATATGTTCGGTTTTTCATATACATATGGCAGCGACATCGCGTCGACTTCCCCATCAACCTGAATCCGTAAAAATCAGAGATTTTGTAGATTTTATGGAAAAATTTGGAAAAGTCGCGGGGGGGGGATATATTTGCATCTTTAAAAGCAAGTTACAAATTTCAAATCAACCTGTTATGAAAAAATTTTTAGTAATGCTTGCATCTGTGGCAGTGCTTGCAGTTGCATCGCTTTCTGTTTCGTCTTGTTCCAAAACTAATGGCTCCCTGGTAGGTACTAAATGGATTGGAGTAGATGATGTTTCTGTTATGATTGATTTCAATACTGAGACTACATGTGTGTTCTCTGTTTCTGAATCTGATGATGATGGAGAGAACCTCTCATTGACGCTGCCTTATGTATATGAAAAACCGAACGTATCGATTGGTGGTGGTATCATCAATGGCACAGTGGATAAAGATACAATGATTCTGTATAATCCTGATGGTGAGCCTTTGACATTACGCAAGCTATAATGAATGGTCATACCCATTACAGGCAGTAACGTTAGTAACGTTGCTGCCTGTTTTTGTTTTTATGGTGGTCTGTATTTCGTGACAAGCCATTGCGACAGGCAACGGAAGTACTGTGACAAGTTTAGCCTTGCAGACGACACAGTGGTGCCTGATATGGCTCAAATGGTTAGAATTCGGCAGTACTGCCATATGAAACCCGTCTAAAATGACACAGTGGTATAAGAAGCTGTTTAAGAATTAAACATCTTCTAAGACTATAGAGGTCGTGCCTGTCATTTGTGGACAATAAGCACCGCAGCTGGCAAATACGCCAGCAACTGCTAAAAGCAAGCTGCGCAAACCTCGTGTCACGGGACTCAGACACATGTTTTTGCGACTGAGCCGTGATTTCTTTAGAGAAAGTTGGAAAAGTCAGAAACAGAGATTTATGCAGAAAAATTTGGAAAAGTCGCGGGGGGGGTATATTTGCACGCCTGAATGAGGTAAAGTATTATATTTAATCATTTAATCGTACAAAAAATCATGAAAAGACTAGTTGCTCTAGTTGCAGCTGTTACCGTACTTGTGGCAGCATCGTTTTCTTTCACATCATGTGAGAAAATCACCAAACCAAAGCATCTTGCGGGAACAACATGGACAGGTGTGTCTGATATGGGATGGTCTTATAATATTATTTTTACATCAGAGTCGTCGGTGACATGCACTTGGACTGACTACTGTGATGATTACTTTAACGGTACCGGTACATATACTTTTACAAACCCTTCAATAATGATTACTGTAATGGAATATGGACGTGGATATTCTCAAACCTTGACAGGAACAGTGAACGGTTCTGTAATGACACTGTCGCATGAAGGTGAATTTAACGTAATATTGACTAAGATCGGAAGGTAAACCTTTATATTAAGGTTGATTTGAAATAATGCGTTGCCTCATGACCGTCGGGAGATGGTCATGAGGTTTTTACTGCTCAGGCCAGATGTATACCTTGTCGCTGCGGCGCAGACGCGTCTCCTCTATTGCACGGCACGCCTGCTCGTTGCAGCCGTCTCCACACAGGCCGAGGGCTTCTTCTCGGGCTCCGGGAACCACGTTGCTCCAATCAATCGGAATGGAACACCTTACGCCCTTTTCTGCTTCAGCAACAGGCACAAGGTCGACACGGATCTCTGGCACTGTGTATTCCACGCATCCGGATGTCGGTCCCAGAATAAGGATCTTGTCTCCGACCTTGAGAGGATGGGATTCTATCAGGATTTCAGCAACACCGAGCTTGCCGAACCAGTTGGTTATCTTTCCGCAATATACTTTCCTGCGGGTTGCTGTGCTGCCGTAGACATCGCACCATTCACCCATACGGGCACCTTGATAATATCCGTCCCAGAATCCTCTGTTGAACACTTCTTCGAGTTCCTTCTTGAGACCTGCCCCTAACTCAGGTGTGTATGTGCCTTCGCATACAGCATCAGCAGCACGTCTGTAGCATGAGGCTGCACGTTTCACATATTCCGCGGATCTGGCACGTCCTTCTATCTTGAATACCGTAACTCCTGCATCGATGATCTTGTCCATGAATTCAATGGTGCACAGGTCTTTGGGTGACATTATGTATTTGTTGTCTATCTCCAGTTCCATCCCTGTCTCCCTGTCCTGTACCTTATATGCGCGGCGGCACAACTGATAGCATGAACCTCTGTTTGCAGATGCACCGTATTCGTGCAGGCTCAGATAGCATTTGCCGGAAATGGCCATGCATAGCGCTCCATGAGCGAACATCTCGATTTCAACCGGACGTCCGGATGGCCCGCATATATTGTCTTTGTCAATTATGGCCTTGATTTCCTTTACCTGGGTAAGATTGAGTTCCCTAGCCAGGACAATGACATCGGCGAACTGTGCATAGAACCTCAAGGCTTCCGCATTTGAGATGCTCAACTGGGTAGATATATGTACCTCCACTCCGATGCTTCTGGCATACATGATGGCTGCCATGTCGGATGCTATTACAGCCGTTATACCTGCATCTTTGGCTGCGTCCAGTGTCATTCTCATATCGGAAAGGTCCGAGTCATAAAGGGCGATGTTCAGAGTAAGGTAGGTCTTTACACCGAATTCCGAGCATATGCGGACAATTTCCCTAAGGTCGGTCATGTTGAAGTTATTGGCCGAGTGAGACCTCATGTTGAGCTTTTCCACTCCGAAATATACGGAGTCGGCTCCTCCTTGTATGGCGGCATGCAGACATTCAAAGTTGCCCGCAGGGGCCATTATTTCCAGAGATTTCGCAGGCTTGTCATGTCCGTTCATATTATTCTTTCCCATTATTTTGATCTTCCTATCAGTTTCTTAGCGTAGTTTTCAAGAAGAGCGTAGGCTTCAGGTTGCAGATCGAGGGATGCTGCGTGTGCCATGGACTGGTTGTGAAGCCTGATTATTTCCTTCTGTGCTTCTTCTCCGACTTCAAGTGCAGCATAGATGGCCTTGACTGCTGCAATCTTGGTCTCTTTATCCTCATCAGTATCCACAGGCATCATCATAGCCTCCTTGAGCTGCGCACGCATGGAGTCCGAAGCTTTTTCGTATGCCCGTGTCATCAGCCAGCTTTTCTTGTTGTTGACAATGTCGCCTCCAATGGCTTTTCCGAATACCTGAGGGTCTCCGTATGTATCCAGCCAGTCGTCTGCAATCTGAAAAGCGAGACCTAGATCATATCCGAATCTATAAAGTGAAGAGCATGCTTCATCTGAGGCACCTGCAATTATGGCCCCCATTTTTGCCGAGCATGCTATCAGTACGGCAGTCTTCAACCCAATCATCTTCAGATAATCTTCCATGGGAACAAAATCCTGATCTTCAAAGTCCATGTCGAATTGCTGTCCGTCACATACCTGTGCCGCAGTTGTGGAAAAGAGCTCAAGTGCCTTCGGCAGAACTCCGGACGGAGCTTTGGCTATAAGCTTGTAGCTTTCAATGGACATCACATCGCCCGAAAGGATTGCAGTGTTCTCATTCCATTTTCGATATACGGTAGGTACGCCACGACGGACATCCGCCTTGTCCATTATGTCGTCGTGGATAAGGGTAAAGCTGTGGAATACTTCCAAGGCAGCGGCGGGCATGAGGATTTCCTGGCTGAATCCGTTTTTGAACAAGGCATATGCTGTAAGACATAGTCTCGGACGTATCCTTTTGCCTCCGATTGCCATCATATACCTCAGAGGGTCATATAATCCGGCGGGTTCTTCTGTAAAGGAGAGATTGTCAAAAAGTTCCTTGATGACTTGGTCGATATGGCTTTCCTGTATCATGATATACCTTGTTTTAAACAGGTGCAAAGATATTAAAAATAACTCGTTGTTCCGTTTCTTTATCTTATATTTGCAATATGATTGTAAAGGGAGAAGCTAAAGTTGTAAAGCATACGGGAAGCCATTATCTTCTGGCACAGCTTCCTGAGTGGGAACTGTTCCCTGCCGTATTGAGGGGCAGGATACGTTTGAAAGGAAGCAACGCAACCAATCCTGTGGCAGTAGGAGATGTCGTGACTTTTGAGGTGGAAGTTCCGGATGATTCCATTGGTCAAGGAGGTAAGATCGTGTCAGACTCCGGAGAGAGGATTTCTTCAGGGTCCATCACATTGGAGCATCCGGCTGCAATAACAGCTGTGATGCCTCGCAGTAACTATATAATCCGAAAGTCAACAAATCTTTCCCGCCAGTCCCATATCATTGCGGCCAATCTGGACCGTGCTTTCATAATAGTTACGATAGATTATCCGGAAGTCAAACTGCCTTTCCTGGACAGGATCCTGGTGACATGTGAGGTATATAATGTTCCGGTTACCATTGTCCTCAACAAGGTCGACCTTTACCACAGCTCGCATAGCGAAATGCTGGAGGCATTCCATGAAATATACGAGGGGGCAGGATATCCTGTTATGGAGGTGTCAGCTCTTACGGGAGAGGGTGTGGAGGATCTGCGGGAAGCATGCCGTGGAAACGTATCGCTTTTCTCTGGAGTATCAGGAGTCGGAAAGTCATCGCTTATAAAGGCTCTTGACCCTTCGCTTGATCCTAAAGTGGGGGAAATATCGGATGTGCATCTCCAAGGCAAGCATACGACCACATTCTATGAGATGTATGCGCTCACGGATAATTCCGCCCAGGGTAATGGAGCATTGGGGTTCATTGTCGACACTCCGGGCTTGCGCGGTTTCGGTCTGGTGGATCTGGAGAAGGAGGAGATCGCGTTGTATTTCCCTGAAATGCTCAAGGTCTCCGAAGGGTGCCGTTTTGCCCCATGTACGCACACGCATGAACCGGGATGTGCGGTAAAGGTTGCTGTGGAAGAGGGGCAGATCAGCTACGAGCGTTATTCTTCGTATCTGGGTATGCTTGACGAAGAAGACAAATACAGATAGTCCTCATCTGAGCGCAGTCAATGAAAGCAATAAACAAGGATATTCTTAAATTGGCCATACCTAGCATATTGGCCAACATCACTGTGCCGATTGTAGGTATGGTGGACATAGCCGTAGCCGGCCACCTGGACGCCCAGGCTGCTACCATGATAGGAGGTATTGCCATAGGTACGATGCTTTTCGATCTTCTGTATTGGAACTTCGGGTTTCTGCGTGTGGGTACGGGCGGACTTGCTGCCCAGGCTTTTGGCCGGGGTGACAGAGCTGAATGCTCGCGCATTCTAGCAAGAGCTTTGGGTATTGCTCTGGCCTGTGCATTTGCCTTGATTGCAATCCAGTGGCTTTTTGTGAAGGCGGCATTTCTGGTGGTTGACTGTACTCCCGAAGTGCAGGAACTGGCATCGCAATATTTCTTCATACGCATCTGGGCAGCACCGGCAACATTGACCCTGATGGTTTTCAAAGGCTGGTTTATCGGGATGCAGGATAGTGTCAGTCCTATGTTTACTGACCTTGTCGTCAATGGAATGAATGTGCTGATGAGCATTATCCTGGCTCTGGGGTTCAGACCGTTGGGATATGAAGGGATGGGCTTCCCCGGTATTGCATCCGGTACAGTGGCAGCTCAATATTCCGGACTTGCAGTTGCTGTCATACTCGTTTTAATCAAGTATAGGAAGAATACATTGTCGGCCATAGGCACTTCCGGCCTCAAGGATATGTTCAAGGGTAGTGAAACCCGCAGATTCTTTGTGATGAATGCTGACCTTTTTGTCCGTTCCTTATGTTTCATAGCCATTTACATAGGCTTTACTGTCATTTCCGCGCGTTACGGAGATCTTCTTCTGGCTGTGTCTTCGATAATGATGAAACTGCTGATGATATTTTCATATTTTACAGACGGATTCGCTTATGCCGGTGAGGCTATGACCGGAAAATATATCGGGGCAAGGGACTCGCAGATGCTTCGTCAGACAGTGAGATATACGTTTATATGGAGTATGGCCATAGCTGTGTTATTTATGGCAATCTATCAATCTGCAGGAGTGCCTCTTCTGAGGATGATGACTTCCGATACGGCAGTTGTCGAGGCTTCGAGAGAATATCTTCCATGGCTGCTTCTGATGCCTGTGGTCGGTTGTGCGGCATTCACATGGGACGGCATATATATAGGAGCGACTGCTTCCAAGGCAATCCGCAACTCGATGCTCTGGGCTGTGGGTGGTTTTGTAATCGTATGGTTTGCCGGGATGATCTGTCTCAACGTTTTCGCTCCATCTGAAATCCTATGCCCATCAACAGAGCAGACAGGAGGCTCCACAATATATGGGCGCATAGCGATGCACATCCTTATGGCTGCGTATTTCGCACATCTTCTTGCCCGTACCATATATCTTACAGCGAGATATCGCAAGGTAATCATCATCTGACGCTGAACTCTTTCATGAAACCTTAGCCGTATCAGCATTACGGTATGGATTAGATGTGTTTCCAAAAAATACGGAGTTAATCTAGTGAATTTCCCCATTCTTTCGTAACTTTGTCTCTGTTTGCCGTAAAGAGACGGTGTAATTGACGGAAATATGGGTCTGTACTCATTCTATAGGATAAGCAAGCCATCGAAGGATACGGTGTCTCCTGAAGAGGTGGAAAGCAGATACAGGACGCTGCGCAACAGGACTTTCTGGGGCGTTACTGTTGCGTACAGCCTTTATTATGTGTGCCGTATGAGTCTAAGTGTAGTAAAGCAGCCTTTGATTGACGAAGGGTTGCTTACGGCGGGTCAGCTGGGTATAATAGGCTCTGCTCTTCTTTTTGTGTATGCAGTCGGCAAGTTCATGAACGGATTCATAGCTGACTACTGCAATATCAGGCGTTTTATGGCAACCGGCCTGCTGGTGTCTTCTGTGATAAACCTCTTGCTTGGCGTGTTTGGACTCTTAAGCGGTATTGCGGCTTTTACCCAGGTGTTTATGTTCATTATGTTCGCAATATTGTGGGGTGTCAACGGATGGATGCAGTCTATGGGATCGCCTCCTGGTGTCATAAGTCTTTCCAGATGGTTTTCCAAGACGCAACGCGGTACATTTTACAGTATTTTCAGTGCGACTCCTTATATTGGTGAATTCTTTTCGTTCATCATCACCGGATTCGTGGTCGGAGCCTTGGGATGGGAGTATGGATTTCTCGTGGCATCCCTGGCCGGTGTGATCGGATCTCTTGTAATCGTGATGTTTGTTACCGATACCCCGGAGAGCAAAGGACTTCCTGCAATACAGGTGTTTCACCAGGAACGGCTTTCGCAACAGGATGAACTGTCGACCAAGGACCTTCAGAAAATGGTACTCAGGCATCCTGGTATCTGGATAATAGCCTTGTCGAGCGCATTCATATATATAACGAAATATGCAGTTGCAGGTTGGGGAGTGCTTTTCCTTCAGAAAGAAAAAGGATATTCTTTGGAAGATGCGTCACAGGTGATAGCCTTTTCTGCAGTATTCGGAGTCGTGGGAACAGTGCTTGCCGGATGGCTGTCCGATAAGATATTCCGAAGCGACAGGGTCAAACCTGCCGTATTATCTGGAATAATAAGTTTCATATCATTGGCTTTGTTCCTGTTTTCGGGTGACAACTGGATAATGAATGTATTGTATGTCTCTTTGTTCAGTCTTTCTGTAGGCGTGCTGTATTGCATTGTCGCAGGACTGATGGCAGTGGATATTGTGCCGAGAAAAGCAACGGGAGCAGCTTTGGGAATAGTCGGTATTTCCAGTTATGTGGCAGCGGGACTGCAGGATATAACAAGTGGATATATGATTCAGTGCAATACTGTAGAGAGTGCTCAGGGGGCTGTCTATGATTTCGGACCCGTATCGTGGTTCTGGCTTGCAGCGGCTCTGGTCTCTTTTCTTCTTCCTGTCCTCAACTGGAAAAAGATGAAGGAGCAACCGGAAGTCCCCTCTCCGAGAGAGGGGATTTAGGGGAGAGGTAACGTGGATTTTTTCATACACATGCACTACCGTACCAAAAGAGAAAGATAAGAACAACATAAGATAAACTAAATAGTATTCATCACGGAGTGATGGCAAGTCCCCTCTCCGAGAGAGGGGATTTAGGGGAGAGGTAACGTGGATTTTTTCATACACATGCACTACCGTACCAAAAGAGAAAGATAAGAACAACATAAGATAAACTAAATAGATTAAGAGTATGAAATTGAACCTCAGCATTGAATACAAGACTTCGTGGGGCGAAGAACTCGTCCTTTGTCTTGATGGCAGACGCCATGCGCTGACTTATGTGGCGGACGGCCTATGGAAAGGGGAGATTGCCCGTTTCAATCCGGCCAAGTCCTCTGAGTACAGCTATGAAGTTGTACGTGATGGTGTTACCGTCCGTACTGAGTGGAAGAAGCATGTCCTTGCTGTCGATGAAGGACTTGCAGTAAAGGAACTCACAGTCAATGACAGATGGAATGACCGTCCGGAGGATGCTCCTTTCTGGTCTTCTGCATTCACCAATGCGATTTTCGGAAGAAAGAAATCTTCTTCAAAAGCTGTCAAGGGAGCAAATGCAGTCCTCCAGGTTGCAGCTCCTATGCTTCGTCCTAATGAAGTGCTTGCCATTGCTGGAAGTGGAAAGGCTCTGGGCAACTGGACAAAGGTTCTTCCTTTCAATGATTCGGCCTTCCCTGTGTGGACGTTGGCTTTGAAGGTGACAGAAGCGTTCTCATATAAGTTCCTTATTGCCGATAAGGAAACTCTGGCTCCTGTTGCATGGGAGGATTCCGAGAACAGATGGTTTGCACAGATTCCTCAGAAGGACGAGTTTGTTGTGGAGGCCAGTGTGGTTCCTTCATTCAATTCAAGAGTATGGAAAGGTGCCGGTACTGCAATACCTGTATTTTCTCTCCGCAGTGCAGATGACTTTGGAGTCGGCGAATTCTACGATCTGAAGAAGATGGTTGACTGGGCTGCTTCTACAGGTCAGAGTATCCTTCAGCTCCTTCCTATCAATGATACCACTATGCTTCATACATGGGAGGATTCATACCCTTATAATCCGAATTCCACTTTTGCGCTTCATCCTCAGTATCTGAATCTTCAGGCTGCAGGAGTCAAGGTCGATGAGGAATTCAGGAATCTTCAGGCAGAGCTGAATGCATTGGAACAGATAGACTACGAAAGGGTCAACAATGCAAAGATCGAGTATCTGCACAAAGCTTTTGACAAGACTTTCAAGAAACTGTCCGCTACGGCAAGATATCAGAATTTTGTGGACAAGAACGGCCATTGGCTCCTTCCGTATGCAGCTTTCTGTGTACTTCGTGACCATAACGGAACTCCTGACTTCTCTCAGTGGAAAGGCTATGCTAAATACAGCAGGAAGAAGATCAATGCCTTTTGCGAAGAACATAAGTCTGAAATAGACTTCTGGTGTTTTGTCCAGTATCATCTTGATCAGCAGCTTTCCGAGGTATGTGCATATGCGCACTCGAAAGGTGTTATCTTCAAGGGAGACCTTCCTATCGGAATCAGCCGCACGAGTGTAGATGCATGGCTATACCCTGAACTGTTCCATATGGACTCACAGGCAGGAGCACCGCCTGATGCTTTCTCAGCTGACGGACAGAACTGGGGCTTCCCTACTTATAACTGGGAGAAGATGGCAGAAGACGGCTATGCATGGTGGAAGTCACGTCTTGCCAAGATGTCCGAGTACTTCGATGCGTTCAGAATAGACCATATCCTCGGCTTCTTCCGTATCTGGGAGATTCCTCTCTGGACTAAGAGTGGTCTGAACGGTTACTTCAATCCTGCACTTCCTTTCCCTGCTCATGAACTGCAGTCTCAGGGATTTGATGTGAATGATTTCGATCTTTTCCTTCAGGATCCTCGTCAGGAAGGTCACTATCATCCTAAGATCGGAGCTAAGCAGACACAATCATATTATGTGCTTGATGCGTACCGTCGTGCAGCATTTGACCGCCTGTATGATGACTTCTTCTACCGCCGTAACAATGAGTTCTGGAAAGACAAGGCGATGCAGAAGCTTCCTGCCCTTCTGGATTCCACAGGAATGCTTGCCTGCGGCGAGGATCTGGGAATGATTCCAGCTACTGTTCCTCAGGTAATGTCAGATCTAAGGATTCTGTCTCTTGAAATCCAGCGTATGCCTAAGTCGGTTGAAGAGACATTCGCTCATCCTGCCAACTATCCATATCTTTCTGTCTGCACTACATCGACCCACGACATGAACCCTATCCGTGCATGGTGGGAAGAGGACAGGCAGGTGACAGAGCAGTTCTGGCACATGATCCTCGGCAATCAGGGACCGGCTCCTTATTACTGCGAACCGTGGATATGTCGCCAGATTCTTGAGCAGCACCTTTGGTCTCCTGCGATGCTGACAGTTCTTCCTCTTCAGGATTGGCTTTCAATGGATGGAATGCTCCGTCGCCTCAACCCTAATGAAGAACGTATCAATGTTCCTGCAAACTCACGCCACTATTGGCGTTACCGTATGCATCTGACCCTTGAGCAGCTTGCCCAGGCAGATGAATTCAATGCAGTTCTTGCTGATATGATTTCGGCAAGCGGCAGAAGTCAGAAGTCCTGCTAAGGAACCGCATATCCCGGATTCTGGGCGAGCCCTGTATTGGTCGCCAGCTCCGTAGGCGGAATTGAGAACAGACACTTGTATGCTGGGAAGGCTTGTCCGGTATAACTGTCACCTCCTTTGTACGGCCACAGATACTCATCTGTGTTGAAAAAGCCGTAACGGATCAGGTCAGTGCGCCGGTGGCCTTCCCACATAAGTTCTCTTGCACGTTCTTCCATCAGCCAGAATCTGCTTTCAATCTCAGATGATGATGGCGGATCGATTCCTGCCCGTCGGGAAAGTTCAGCCATATAAGGAAGAGCTGTACCGGTCTGTCCAAGTCTTATGCATGCTTCTGCATAGATGAGATAGATTTCACCTAATCTTATCATAGGAAAATCTACGTTTCCGAATGCCGTTGTTTCTGCTGTAGGAAGAAATTCCTTCTCTGTCATGTCGTGAGGTATGTTGTTGAATTTAAGACACGACCAGCCGTTCATGAACGAGTAAAGCGCATTTTCCATGGATTCTTCCCTGCCTTTTATATAGAACATCGCGCCCCTCTTGTCGTTGACCTGATAATCTCCTGTCACGTAGTCCTGCCCGCTGACCTTGAAGAAACGTGATACAAATTCATAAGGTACCCTGAGGCCTGCCCAGCCGTTTCTTTGTCCGTTCGGTTTGGATTGGTCTGTGATGTCTGTGGATGCCAGTGTAGCTGCCAGAAGGTAGGATGTTCCGCCGTAAGATTCAGTCCTGTCGGCATCATATGTCACGGTCCATAGCATTTCCGCACGGGCATCAGGATTCTCCCCATTGTCTCCTCTGAACAAGGCCTGATAGTCCGGACAGAGGGAGTATCCCATGGAGAATATCCTTTCGCATGCATCTTTAGCCTTGCTCCACATAGGGGTCCCTGCATAGACTTCAGCATTGAGATACATTCTTGCCAGCAGTCCGGTAGCCGCACCTTTGTCGGCACGTGGATAAACCGATCTTGCTTCATTGAGAGGACTTTCCGCAGATGCGAGGAATTCAAGTTCTGTGATGCAGAAATTGAATATATCCTTTCCGGAAGCCTGAGGTGGCACATATGTTCCGCCGAAAGGAGAGTCCTCGGTTGAGAAAGGGACATTGGCGAAGCAGTCCAATGCCATCCAGTAGAGATAAGCCCTTATGAATCTGGCTTCTGCCCTGAATCCATCTATCTTGTCTGACAGAGTGCTGTCCACATTGCGGGACGCCAGCTTTTCCGGCGTAGTCTGCCTCAGGTATTCATTCACATAGGCAATGCCTTGCAGTGTGCGTACATAGACGGCATAGACTGCATCGTTCTGTGCCTCTGTCCATGTGTTTGTGTTCAGCGCACGGACCCATGCGTCGTTTTCCCATGAACATTTAGCCTCATCGGTAGTCGTCTCCTGTACTGACCAGAATGCCCTGATCACTTCCGATGCTCCACCGTCCATCTGCTGGAGGTCTGTAAGGTCATTGGATACGAACTGGAAGTACAGACGTGCCAGTCCTGCGAGATATGCTTCTTCGGAATTGCCATATACATATTCCGAAACAGGCTCGTTGGTGTTGAGCGGCAAGGTGTCCAGATCCTTTACGCAGGCTGTCAGGGATGCCGCTGTCATCAGTATATATAGATATCGTTTCATACTATCAAAAAATTTTTGAGGACATGATAGCTGTTTGCTATCTATCACCTCATGTTGCGTCTTTCTAAAAATTCACGTTAAGGCGAATGGACCATGTTCTGGGACGTGGCCAGATTGTATTGTCTATTCCGTTCTCGGATATTACTTCAGGGTCCATGCCGCTGTATCCAGTGAGAATGAAGACATTCTGGACGCCGGCTCCGACTCTTATATCCGTTTCCCATCTGCCGATGCTGCGGAAAGTATATCCCAGGTTTATGTCGTCCAGCCGGAAGAATGATGCATTTTCAATGAAATAATCGGAATACCATTGTGCTCCGCTGTTCGGTGACGTGAAGCCAGTCTTCTTTACCAGCTGTGCCTGATTCGGAAGACTTCCGGAGTTCAGGTCCAGACTTGATGTGGAATTTGCTGATGCGAAATCATTGAATACCCAGGTCCCGGCGGAACCATGCCCGTTGAGGCCGAAATCCCAGTTGCGGTATGACACTTTCACATTCATTCCGTAGTAGAACTTCGGAGTTACACTCTTTCCGCTCATGTATCTGTCGTTTTCAGTAATCATCCCGTCTCCGTCAAGGTCTGCAAATTCGTTCTGGACAGGTTTCCCGTCCTGGTCATATTTCTGCTTATATACATAATATGTGAATGGTGCATATCCTGTCATCTGCCGGCACAGGTATCCTCCGGTACCTTTGGATATGGTTCCGGTCTCTATATAGTAGTTCTTGTCTTCAGTGGTGTTCAGTTTTGTGAATCTGGTGTCCTGGAATGTGCCGTTGACGCCGATCTGAACGCTCCAGTCTCCTTTCTGTACCGGAATGCCGTTGAGGGATATTTCAAGACCCTTGTTGCGGATTGAACCGATATTGGTCATGAGTCTGTTGCCGAAGTTGGATCCCATCGGAATCTGAACGGAATTCAGCAGGTCGCGGGTGTCGCGGATGTATGCATCCACGCTTCCGCTGAGTCTTTCATTGAAAAAGCCGAAGTCTATGCCTGCATTGTAGGTAACGGTAGTCTCCCATCTGATTTCCGGATCATAAGCCTGTGGCGTCAAAGGATATGAATATAGCGGATTTCCGGAAGAATCCACTCCCATCAGATACGTCTTTCCCGGATCTGTTGTTCGTACATATCTTGCCAGATGGACATAATCTCCTATCCCGTCCTGTTGGCCTGTGACACCGGCTGACAGTCTCAATTTCAGTGTCGATACAGCCTTGATCCCTTTCATGAAGTCTTCTTCAGCGATGTTCCAGGCGAATGCTCCTGACGGGAATATACCCCACCTGTGACCCTTGGCGAATTTTGACGATCCGTCTCCTCTGACAGATAAGGTGAAGACATATCTGGATGCTATGGAATAGTTGGCCCTTCCGTAGAATGAGATCAGGTAATTCTCGTTTTTCCACCAGGGATATCTTTCCTCAGCAGTGAGGCCATCACTGAGGTTGATTTCATCTGTTATATTGAAGTAGGTTGCACTATGACTTGCCCACCAGTTGTTCTGCCATGAATATCCGCCAAGCAGGTCCAGGCTGTGTATTCCCCATTTATCTTTGTAGCTGACATATGTCTCAAAGAGCTGGCTTCGGCTTATGTTACGGCCTTTGCTGTATTCCCCGATACCTAGATTATCTGTGTCCGAGTATGCCTGAAACGAACCTGGGTTCATTCCGTTGTATGAATCTGTGGATGTTATATCCAGACCTGCACTTATGTTCAGGCTCAAGGCTTCAAGACCGTGTACCTTATAGTTTAATGCAGCCCGTCCTATGAAGCGCTGCGAACGAGCCGTGCTGATGTTGTCATATATTATGGAAAGAGGACTTGGACCGACAAGGGTGTTCGGCGAGAATTGCTCACCTCGTCCGTTTCCGTAGTTCCAGAAACCGTTTGTAGTGGAATAGTCTATCGTTCCGTCTGAATTTCTCCAATACGGGTCCTGTGTAGGATTGAAGAATGCTGCCTTGCCGATGGCTCCGCTGTCGGCATAGTCTGACCAGGCGTAGACCCCCTTCATGTTCAGGTCAAGTGTCAGATGACCGTCAAGAAAGGTCGGAGTGAGATTGATGTCTGCTGTCCCTCTGTCATATCCGGATGATTTGAGGGTACCCTGCTGGCCGCTGTAGCCGACTGAACCTCTGTATGGCATTTTCCCCTTGACGTTTCCGTAGACGCTTATGTTATGCTCAGTCGCCAGTGCGGTCCTGAATATGAGATCTTGCCAGTCGGTGTCTGCAGTTCCGATCAGTTCCGTGATCCTGTTACCGGTCTGAGTGCCTGCCGGGTAGGTCTCCATGTAGTATGCCCTTAATTCCTGCGCGCTCATGACGGGTACCTTTCCTGTGTTGCTCTGTATGCTGAAACTACCGTTGTAGCTTACCTGTGGAGTATACCCTTTACCCTTTTTAGTGGTGATCAGTATTACTCCGTTGGATGCACGTGAGCCGTAGATGGCTGCAGCTGATGCGTCCTTCAGTATGGAGAAAGACTCGATATCGTTCGGATTCAGCAGGTCAAGCGGATTTGACATTGCTCCTCCAGCTCCGCTTGCTACCGGTACTCCATCGATCACAATAAGCGGATCATTAGAGGCGTTCAATGAAGCTGATCCGCGTATCCTGATTCTGGATCCCGACCCAGGCCCTCCGTCACCAGGGGTTACCAGAAGTCCGGCCACCTTTCCTTTCAGAAGTTCCTGCGTGTTTGTTACTGCACCGCGATTGATGTCTTCTGCCTTGATTGCAGCGACTGAACCCGTCATGTCATCCTTTCTTACAGAACCGTATCCTATCACAACGACCTCGTCAAGGAATTCATTATCTTCCTTCAGTGTCACTTGAGATGGAATCATTGCTGCATTGAATGTCACGCTTTCATATCCTATGCAGCTGATTTCCACTATTGATTCCGGACTGCTTACTGTAAGCGAATAATTTCCGTCCGGATCTGTAGATGTTCCGTTGGATGTACCCTGTTCCATGACAGCTGCTCCTATTACAGGTCCGGTCTTGTCAGTGACTGTACCGCTGATGGAGTACCCTCCCTGGGCATATGAGATATAGCTTCCTGCACATATCATCAGTGCAGAGAGTATGGTGATGATCCTGTTCATGATAGACTGTTCATTATGTAATTTATAATATTTCCAAATTGCACAATCATTAAACAATCCTTATTCCAAATCAGGCTCATCCATAAAAAAGCGACAGAAAGTGCATCGCACTTTCTGTCGGAAAACAAATTTTACAACTGGTCAGAAACCAGATATCTTGAATGTGATTCTAGAAGTTTACGAGCAGTTTGAACTCACCGCTGTCAAGGTTGAAGGAGTGATTGCTTCCGGAGTATGTCTCACTGCGGTCATGCCAGTTGTACCATGTGCCTCCGGTTGGCAACTGTGTGCTTATGCTGCTTCTGGTATTTCCGAAGTTGCCCACTACCGCGAATCTCTTTCCTTCCACCTGTCCGAAGATATATCTGCCAGGCCAGTTTGAGTCAGATACGTGCCATTCAAAAGTTGCATCGCTGTCGAAGAAGCGAGGATTCTCCCGGCGGAATCTGAGTAGCTCGGAATATGTCTCGTATACTCCTGCCCTGTATTCATTTGCCATATACTCATCAGTTACGACAGGTTTCCTATGAGTTCTGCTGTCATCAGTACCGGTAGGATAGTTGATGGAATAGTCGTAACCGATCTCTCCGAACTGCCAGATCATC
Source organism: Bacteroidales bacterium (assembly GCA_017442315.1). Lineage (GTDB taxonomy): Bacteria > Bacteroidota > Bacteroidia > Bacteroidales > UBA932 > Cryptobacteroides. Next base: position 16,022 of record JAFRZX010000119.1, on the reverse strand, counting down.
TTAGGGCCTGGAACAGTAAGGAAGAATGCGGCATTGAGGGCTGCACGGCGCATTGCTGCTTCTGTCGGGTCATCTGTTGTCGGTTGGATAACCGGATCTGCCGGTCTCTTGCCAGTCTCCATCAGCCAGATGCTCTTTGCTTCAGGTGAGAAGTAGATGTCATATGTTCCTGCTGCAGGTGCGGACATATTCTTGGATCCTGATCCGCTGGTGAGCGTATATGCCGTATTCAGCGGCAGTTTCTCTCCATCTGATGTAGAACCGTAGTTGTACAGGTCGTTCCAGCTGCTGTTGCCTCTGATCTTGAACTGGTCCTCAGCTGTAAGAGGTACATCCTTCTTTGAGAAGAAGGCGCCGTCTTCTGTTAATGGGAGGTCAGGATCCGTTCCCCACTGGGTATTGGTACCGCATATTCCCCAGGATACGGATGACAGGTCGCCAGGAGTAAGACCATAACACATGCGCTCCTCATCGTGACTTTCCATATAGCTGATATATGTACCGAATGGAAGTCCGGAAGGTTCACGGACATCGTTGAATGATGCAGCTGAACCATGTGCTGCACTGCGGTAGCTGTGGCTCATGTTCTGCCATACCTTCATGCCTCTGTTTCCGAGTTCCTGATTTTCAGCGCCTACCCAGTGCTCAAGTATTACGACACAGTCAGGATCGGTTTCCTTGATTGCATTGTAGTATTCTGTCAGAATATCCACACGGCTCTGGTCATAAGAGTTTTCCATGCCCCTGTTCTGGGTGAATCCCTTTGTGAGGTCGAAACGGAATCCGTCAACCTTGTATTCTTCAATCAGGAACACAAGACTCTTCTTTATGTAGTCCATCACGAATTCACTTTCATGATTCCAGTCATGGAAGACATCAAGTCCAGGGCATGTTCCGTTGACATTGAACCAAGGATTGTCGGATGTGGTCTTGTCTGTGCCGTAGTAAAGCTTGGCAAATGTATTCAGACCTGTAGCATGGTTGTATACCACATCGAAGAATACGGCTATTCCTCTGCCATGACACTCATCGATGAATTCCTTATACATCTGACGTGTACCATATGCCTTGTCAAGTGCGAAATATGAGTTAGGGTTGTATCCCCAGCTGTCATTTCCGTCAAACTCCTGCACCGGCATGAATTCAATGACGTTTACTCCGAGTTCTTCGAGGTAATCGAGCTTTTCCATTGCACCGTTCAGGTCTCCTGTAACAGAGAAATCACGCAGAAGAAGTTCATAGATCACCAGGTCATTTTCATCCACTATTTCAAAATCACCGTACTTCCAGTTATATTCATCCTTGTTGATCTTGAATGCAGATACCAGTCCTTTCGCTCCTGCAGGGAACTCAGGCAGACCAGGATATGTACTTTCTTCTATGTACTGGTCATTCCATTGGTCGTAGATGATTTCTGAGTAAGGATCGCTGACGCAGATGTCATTTCCGCTAGGACTTCCGAGACGGTAGTGGAATCTGTATTCAGTGTCAGGGTCGAATCCTCCAAGAGTGAGCCACCATACGCCTTCATCATCATCTCTGTACATTGCAGACTTTGCATCTCTTGTCCATTCGTTGAAGTCACCGACTAGATAGCAGTACTGTTTGTGCTTTCCGGTCTTGCTTGTCTCGTAAAGGACGAACGTTACGGAATCTTTGGCTGGATGAATGTTCACTCCATGCTTCATGCCCTGTGGCATTGCTTTTTCGATAACCGGATCAGGATTGAAAGGAATGAACTCATATTTGGTGTCTTCGACAGAGCAGAACTGGTCAGGTCTTGTCTGCAGCTCTCCGTTATCGCTTCTTACCACCATGGCAATCCTGTTGATAGGTGTCTCTCCTGATTTGAAGAATTCACGTACGGAAGGTTCAAGCTTGAGCTCATATGAATTGTCCTCGATCTTGGTCATCCGGCATTTGTCGATATTTTCATCCCATGCAGCAGGAACAAATCCCCAATCGCCGTCCACGATGATGCCGAGGTGAACATAAATGTCACCGGCATAGTCATAGAGTTCCGAGCCTTCTGCAGGCTTGAATGTGATGGTACATGGCTCATCTGCATTTGGCTTTGTCGGTTCAACACCGATTCCTGATGCAGGATCAGGGACGACATCCTCACCAGTATCTCCGAATGGGTTGGCCTGGACTACCTGTACGCTTGCGCTTGCTCCGCTTTTGGATGTGAAGTTCAAGGTTGCCCTACGTACAATACCGTTGTTTACAGAAGCTGTTACCTTGAATGATGTCACACCGCTTTTGGCAGATGTCGCTCCGATTGTGAGCCAATCCGCACCGCTGACTGTCATCTCCCAAGGCGAATCAGATGTAACGGTCAGCACTTTTGTTCCACCCGCTGAGGTGAACCTCAGGGTCTCAAGAGACACCTGAAGTCCGTTCTCATCGAATGCCTTTGTACATGCGACTGCTGCCAGAACCGCAGCAATCAGACAATATAATATCCTTTTCATCTTTTTCCATTTATTGTTTCAATACAACCTTTCCTCCTGATACAGTGATGAACATAGTCTCGGCGAATTTGATCGGTTCGCTGTCGGAGGTCTGATTACCGGCTCCGTCATTCAGGATGAAGCGTCCGTTTCCGGCAAAGTCTGCAGCCGGAATCACGAGTGTCCATCTCTTGTACTCAGTCCCGTCAATATCCTCTGTCGCCTCATATTGAGCACCTGGCCAGGCAGTATAGCCATCCTTGCCTTCAACCCATACATACAGATGTGTATATGCCTCGGCGCAATATACCTTTACTGTAGCAGTGCCGGTTGGAGGTATTACACCAGGTTCTGCTTCTTCTGGAGTCTTTCCTTCTGTCATGAAATATACTCTGCTGAGGTCCTTGGTAAGATAGATGTCATAGACGCCTGTTGTAGAAATAGCAATGTTAGGTGCTCCAGCGATTCCATCTATTGTCGCATATTCCTTGTCAGGGACAACATTTCCACCGGCTACGGTAAGCTCTGTACCCCAGGTGTTGTTTGTTCTGAACTTGAATTCTTTTCCGGCTTCGAGTCTGACGCCTTTCGCATAGATGTATGTACCGTTGTCGGTCATGGTTACGTCATCTCCGGCTGCTCCCCAGTTATTGATAGCATCTCCTACTATTCCCCATTCTGATGTCACTTCACCTACAGGATCGTCTCCGCTGTTTTCAGAAGAATCCTCGAATGTTACGGTCATATGCTCGCTGTTGTTCAGGTTCAGAAGAATCCTGTAGCTTCCTGAAGCAGGATAGGTTATAGGAGAACCTCCTTCAACGAGGTTGTCAGTCTGTCCGCCGAGTACTGTGCCGTTGTCATATTTGAATGATATCTGGTCACCCTCATTGATATCAGCGTCGAGATAGAACTTCTGGTTAGTCTCATCGAATTTCATATCGGTCTCATTTGCCCCGATTACAGCTTTTATACTGCTGAATGACATAGTCTTCGTCAGCAGGAGGGTAGAGGTGTCGAATGTGAAATGATAGAACGGCTTGCTGTAGCATGTGATGTTGTTTGAACTGCCGTTTGCCAGGCTCAATGTTTCTGCTTCAGGATTAGCGGTAGCCGGAGCACCCCAGTTACCTGTAGCATCATCCCATGATGCTGCTCCTGTTATCTTGAAGCCTTCCGCACCCTTGTTGCCGAGTCCGATCACACCCTGATAAGTGGATCCGGTTTCGGCAAAGTTGAACAGGTGCTGAGCCGTATCATGCGACCAATTGTTGAACTGTCCGAGTACGTATACCATCGGGTACTTTTTCTCGACCTCTACACATGTTACAGTTACCTTTACAGGTTCAGAGTAGAACTTTTCGCTGTCATTGAGTCTTGCTGCCACATAGAAATCTGCCTGTGCAGGCATGCCGGGAGCAATTCCCAGGTCGAGATAAAGCTTGTCATTGATAACAGAGTACAAGGCTTCTGCTGAATTTCCGCCAAGACCAGTCATTATTTCCAGCTTTTCGCTGTCTCCATATGCAACTTCTATTGAATAGAATATCTCTGCTGCAATTCCGAAGTCTGCCTTTTCCCATGAGAACGCAGCCTTTCCGGTGCTGAGATTACTTTTGCTGATCAGGATTTCCTCAACTGCATTCAGTTTCGGAACTTTTACCTGGACAGGATCGAACTTTACCATTTCGTCCTTTTGACAGCCTGCAGCCAGTCCGACTGCAGCTGCCAGCATCATAATATATCTGGTGATTTTCATAATCTTCAAAACTTTCCGCTAATTCTTATAACCAGGATTCTGCACAAGGTTTGTGTTTGATATTAGGTCATTGTCCGGAATCGGGAAGAGAGCAAGATGTGAGCTTACGCCCTGACCATCCTTGTTGTCGCCTTTCCATGCCCACAGATATGAGTCTGACGTGAACTTTCCGAAACGGATGAGGTCTGAACGACGCCATCCTTCAAGATAAAGTTCGCATGCGCGCTCATCGAGAATATCTTCTGCCGTGAGTGATGCAAGTGGATCAAGACCAGCGCGTGCACGTACCTTGTTCAATGCTGCAAGACCCTGTATGCCTTTTAATGTTGCACCTCTCAATTCGCACTCAGCAAGCATCAGGAGCGCGTCTGCATAGCGGAAAACAGGGAAGTCCACATCGACAAAGCCGGTTGACTGGGCTTTATCTTCATTGCTGAGTATGTTCTTGTACTTCATGAATGCATATCCGTGGGTGAATTCTGTAATTATGCCTATTTCCTTCTGTTGCTCGACTTTCTTCTGATCTTCCACCCACTCTTCAAAACTGAGAACCTTCTCGTCACCGGAGATGCCTTCTTCGTATTCTCCATACTGGATTTCCCACCATGCCCGCTGGGTTTCCTTGTCGTAGAACAGTTTTCTCATGTCTCCTTCCTCAAACTTATCGTACATCTGAGGAGTGGTTCGGATACCACCCCATCCTGATGATATTCCTACGGCTTCAGGATTCATGTCTCCACCAGTTGATGCAAAGATGATGTAGTTGGTCACTCCGTAGCTCTGCGTCTTGATACCATCCTGCTGCACTGCCCATATGACTTCATCTGTGCAAAGGTCATTATCTGCAAGGAAGAGTTCCTGATATGCATTTTCACCTGTACCATGAATGGTGTTCTCATCGTGAAGGCTGTATTTTGTCTCCAGTTTGTTCAGAACGTCTGCACATTCCTGATATTTAGGTTCTCCGATGTAGACTTCTGCATTCAGATAGAGCTTTGCAAGCACCATTGCCGCCATACTTTTGTCCACTCTGCCGTAGCCTCCTTCTCCGTATTCAGGAAGATCATTTCCTTCAAGCAGATTCTTGAGTTCTGATACAGTATATTCAAAAAGTTCCGCGCGTGTCTTTCTTTCCGGCATATCGAGCCCGACTTTCATGTTTTCATCAGAGAAAGGCATGTTGCCGAAGCAGTCGATGCCGTCCATCCAGCAGAATGCACGCAGAGCCCGTGCTTCAGCTATCCATTTAGCCTTTTCGGGAAGTTCGATTGTTGCCTTGTTGACAAGACGTATGAAGTTGTTGCATGCAGAGATCTGGTAGCCGATTCTGTAATAGAACGATGCTACGAATACGTCTGAAGTAGTCCATGTCATTGCATGCAGGTCCTGGATAGTCTGGTCGTTCCATCCGCAGACAGCCTCGTCTGTAGTGAGACCGTTCAGGTGATAACGTCCACGGAAATACTGGCTTGCACCTGGATCAAGTCCGGAAATCGTACTGCTTCCTGGGCCGGTATTTCCTGACATTGCGAATCCCGCATAGCATGAGGTCAGGAGATTGAAATAATCCTGCTCGGTCTGTAGTGCATCCTCTTCACTGAGCATTGACGGATCGATAGGCTTCACGTTAAGGTCACCCACGCAGGAAGCCAGTCCGACAGTCAGAATGATTGCACTGATAATATGTTTCAATGATTTCATATTCTGTTTTCCTTATGTTAGAAGTTGAACTTTAGGCCGATGATGTATGTCCTTGGACGTGGATATATCGAACCGTCGATTCCTCCGTAGTTCTCAGGGTCAAGACCTTCGTATCCTGTGATGGTACATACGTTCTGTACCGTTGCGTATATATTCATTCCAAGTTTGCGGTCATTCTTCTTGTCCTTGACAAGGGAAGGGAATGTATATCCCAGGGTGATGTTGTCCAGTTTGAAGAATGATGCATTCTTGATGTAGTAGTCGGAAAGGTAGCATGCCGAGTTGAAATCGGAATCAATAGCAGAGTTCAGACGGTTGCTTGTAAAGTTGTTTGTCCAGAGGTCTGCAAGCATCTCTCCGTTAGAAGCTACGTTGTTGTAGATATAGTTTCCGAAACTTCCATGTCCTGATACAGCTAACGTCCAGTTCTTGTATGTCAGTGTAGTATTCAGACCTACAGTTACGTCAGGAGCCGGTTTTGTATGCATGTATTTGTCATCTGAGTCAATCTTTCCATCATTGTTACGGTCTACATATACACCCTCCATAGGGCGTCCTTCCTGATCGTATACCTGCTGGTATACATAGAAGGTGTTAGGTGCATAGCCTACCTGATGGAGCTGGATATTGTTACCCGTACCTCCGGAGATTCCTCCTGTCTCCACACCAGCTGTATCCTTGGATGATGCTTTGAGCTTGGTTATCTCTGTGTGGTTGTATGCCATGTTCGCACCGATAGACCATGTCCAGTCATTCCTGTCGATTGCCATTGCATTGATGTTGAACTCGACACCCTTGTTGACCATGCTTCCGATGTTCACGTTGAGGTAGTTGGTAAGGTTGCTCATGGAAGGTACCGGGATATTGTTGAGCATGTCAGTCGTATTGCGGTAATATGCATCGAATCCGGCTGTGATCCTGTCATTGAGGAATCCGAAATCCATACCTACGTTCCATGTACTGGTGGTTTCCCATTTGAGGTCAGGGTTGTAGCCAAGACCGGTGAGAGGAATCACTGTGCCTTCTACATTGCCGAATCCGTACCAGCTTCCCTGCTGGTTCTTATAATAGTTCGGCATTGTATCGTAGTATCCGCCTACACCCTGCTGACCTGTCTGGCCCCATGAAAGACGAAGCTTGAGGGTTGTCAGCACATCGTTGTCCTTGAGGAAACCTTCGTTACTGATGTTCCAACCGAGGGCCACAGCTGGGAAAAGACCCCATTTGTTGTTCTGGAAACGTGAAGTACCGTCTCTACGAAGTGTGGCAGTTATGAGGTAACGGTTGTCGTAGCTATAGTTCAGACGTCCGAAGAAGGATACAAGGAACAGTTCTCCGGCAGGTTCGCTTTCACTAAGCAGGTCTCCTGTTGACAGTTTCCAGCTCATTGATGTCGACCTGTTGTAGAACTGCTGCCATGAATAACCGGCCATGACATCGAAGTGATGCCCTCCCTTGAAGTCCTTGTTGTAGGCGATGTACGCTTCCAGAGTCTTGTCTATACGTGTGTATGTGTACTCGTTTCTGTATCCTGAACCGCTTTGGCCTGTGTCATGGTGTGACATCTCAGATCCTTCAGGCGCACTGTTGTATCCGCCGGACTGAGCGTAGTCAATACCGAGATTGAGATTGATACGGAGATCTTCAAGGCCATGTATCTTGTAGTCGATCTGAGCATTTCCTATGAAACGTGATGCATGGCTCTTGTTGGTCTTGTCCATCAGCATTGCAACCGGGTTCTGAGTTGCCATTACATTGATGGCTCCACCAGCATCCCGATGAGCAAAATAACCGTTGAGACCGTTCTTTGAATCATCATAGACAGGGTGTGTCGGGTTCATGCGTATAGCCTCCCCGATTGCACTATCATTAGCATAATTGTTGGCAGAGAATACACCCTTTCCGTTGAGATTGACGGTGAGATGGTTGTCAAGGAAGGATGGTGATAGATTCAGCGATATCGTACCTCTGTTCATGTGGTCTGTCTTGAGGATACCATCTTGTGACATGAATCCTCCGGAAACACGATATGGGAGATGTCCTGCCTTGCCCATCGGAAGGCGTCCGCTGATGCTGAGATTTGCATCATAGGTAGGTGCTATCTGATAGATTTCCTTCTGCCAGTTGGTGTCTGCATTGCCGAGTGCGTTGAGCGCCGCACCGTATTTTGTGCTGTTTTCTGCCGCCAGCTTTTCCAAGGTGGAGCGCAGAGTGGCTGCATCCATTACATCGACATAATCAGTCACATGACTTATCGAGGTAGAGAAATCGAAATTGATCTGCGGAATAAGGGTCTTGGTCTTTGAACCCTTTTTCGTGGTGATCAGGATTACTCCGTTTGATGCTCGTGAACCATAGATAGCAGTTGCTGATGCATCTTTGAGTACTGAGAATGATTCGATGTCGCTTGGATTGATTGAGGAAAGCGGATCGCTCATTCCGCTGATGCCGTCATTGCTTACCGGAAGACCGTCAATGATGATGAGAGGGTCATTGGTTGCGTTCAATGATGCGCCTCCGCGTATACGGATGGTGGCCTTTGCACCTGGTGCTCCTGATCCAGGAGTTACTACGACACCGGCTGACTTTCCTTTGAGAAGGTCTGTCGGTGTGGAAATCATACCTTTGTTGATTTCATCTGCCTTTACGGTAGATACCGATCCTGTCATGTCATCCTTTTTTACTGTACCGTAACCGATGACCACGACTTCATCAAGAAACTGGTTATCTTCGGCAAGTGTGACTGTTGCAGGCACAGCAGATGCCTTGAATGTTACGGCAGAGTAGCCTATGCAGCTGATTTCGACAACTGCATCCGGCCCTGAGACTGTCAGGACATAGTCACCGTCCAGTCCGGTAGAAGTTCCGTTTGTCGTTCCCTGTTCGATCACAGTGGCTCCAATGATAGGGCCTATCTGATCCATGACGACTCCTTTCACTTCGTATCCGTTCTGGGCGGACATATGCGCGCCCATCATGCATGACAGCACGAAGACAGCGCAAAGTGTCAGAATTCTGTTCATAAGTTATTGGGTTGATTAATAAATTGTTTGGTCATAGGTAACCGGAAGCCCGGTCAGGGGCTTCCGGTCATAAGACATACAGATTCGGAAACATCCGGATCTGTATATGAATGTTATTACTGTCTGGTCATTGTGCAGTAGAGCTGTGGCTGGGCGTCTGTGCGCTCGCAGTAAAGCTCAACAGCATATGTTCCGGCTGTAACTTTTATATTTCCTCCATTTGCAACGAGATTGTCTAAGCTTCCTCCGAGATTGATATCCCAAGCGTCGTTTGCGCGGAACTTCATTTCACCGTCTTTAAGAGTAATGGTAGCAGTCCAGCACTTCTTGGTTGCGTCCCAGTTCATGTCCTGGTCGCTGTCCCATCCGTTTTCAGTGGCATCACCGATGACTCCCCAGCTGACAGGAACCGCATTAATGCTTCCGAGGCCGACATCTACAGTGAGATAGTAGAATCCCTCTGCAATGTTGATGTTGGTGCCTTCACCCTGGCTGATTCCGTCTGAGTAGCTGCTGAATGATTCGTAGTTGTATTCTTCCCCCCAGGCTGGCTGTTTTGTGAACTTGAAGTCTCCGTTCATTGCACAGAATCCTGTATACACGCCGTCAAATGCAGGTGACCAGAGTTTCTGAGCGCTTGCCGGATTCCATCCCTGATGGTTGCCTGGTATGTAGATGTATTCTACGAAGTCAACCTGCATGATGGAATATGTGTAGTCCATCATGTTGATGCTGATCTTGTGAAGACCAGTGGTTTCGATCTTTCCGGCCTGAGGATTGTCAGTCACGAGATGACCTTCTGTTGCAGGATCACCATCAATTGCAGTACCCAGTACACCTGCGCCCCAGAAATCGCCATCAAAGTTGGTCTTAGGGATGATTTTCCAGTAGTCGCCACCATTACCGTCAGTGTCCGGAACGTCGATCATGAGGGTGAATACAGGATCGTCGTATACATCCCTGTCGCTATGATTGAACATGACTGCAGTTGCTGCATCCCATCCGCACATGTCACCTACGAGGTAGTATGCCTCGTCAATGAATGGAGCAACCGGGATTACATTTATTGTGAATTCTGCAGATCCTAAGCTGAAAGCCTGTCCTTCAAGCATGGCAGACACCGATACCACGGCACTAAGACTTCTTTCGACAGGACGTTTGCCGTATTTTTCTTCCACAATACTCTGCAGATCATATACGGCAACCATCATATTCTTGTCAACCTTGAATTCCTTTCCTTCAATGTCAAGTGTGTATACATACTCTGCACCCTCGATTTCTACAGGAGTACAGGTTGCCACTGTTACATATTCCTCAGTGACTTCAGCCAGATTGATGACCTCTGTTGCAGTTGCTTCAACTCCTTCAGGAACAGTCACGGATTCTTCCTGAGGATTTGTCTGAGGATCGGCACCCTTGACACCGAAGTCTTCCTTGGTGCATGATGCGAAGATCATCAGGGCGATAGCGCTCAAATATGCTAATTTCTTCATTTTCATTTCTTTTTAAGGATTACTCGATCTTTCCTGTGTCTGTTGAGAAGTTCAGATAAAGCTTCTGTCCCTGTGCACCTGTAACTCGTGGCTGGTCTCCACCTGTTCCGCGGTACTCGATCTTATTGCTGAATACCATGAACTCGGTGTGCCACCATTCGCATCCCTCTATCTTTACATGTGCGCGTACTCCGCTGTCAGCTGCAGCATTTGCCGAGAATGCTGGTGATATGAAGTCACCGTCTGCAGTCTCAGGAACAGTGAAGAGGTTCGCTTCTATAGGGTTGTTTCCGGTCCAGTAATCCAAGGTTCCGTCATCCTTTGTGAAAGCATGAGATACAGTACCTGTCAGATATACATTAGGTTTATCGAATGTCACGGTGTGGAGAAGTTTTCTTCCGTCGATTTCGGTGGCTACATGTACGAGATACCAGCCTCCATTGTCGATCTTGAAGTTGCCTTCACTGTTTGAAAGGCCGGCACCGGCATTATCCACTACAGCTGCAGCCTTTTCATAGCCGAACTCGTTGTTGTCCCAAGCCTGTTCCATGTTGAACTTGAATGTCGCACCGTCAGAGAACCAGAGCAGGCGCCACAGAAGTTCAGGATGAGAGTTGGTCTCAACAAATGACTTCGAGCATGAATTCCAGTCCCAGTTGCAGTCTGATCCTACCATATACAGTTTCTTAGGAAGTTCCACAGGAGGGAGGGCAAAATGTACCTTTACCTTCTCAAGTTTTATGGTGTTGGATGTGATTTCACCTTTTCCGCTGTTGGTTAGCTTTGCGGTGATGTTTGCGTAAAGCGCTGTAACAAGTGGGAAATCCTTCTCTTCCTTTGCCTGATATGTTGTCAGGAGAGTTGTTGCGGTAATAGCCAGTGTCTCAGGGTCCACTTCAAGTGTAGCTGAATTGTATGTTCCTACAGCGATGGCTTCGGACATGTCTTCGTTGAGCGAAAGGTTGAGAGTGTAGTCAACTCCAGCCGTGAATCCATAGTCAGGCTGTGAGCATGTCAGGGTAATCACCTCTGAATTGGCGAGGTCATACTCTGCGCCTGCGTAAGCCGGTGTGTTCAGCACAAACTCAGTCGGCTCGGTAAATACTGGGGTCTTGTCTGTCTTGTCGCATGAAGTGATGACAGCCGCACCCAGAAGCAAAGATGCCAATATATATATTCTCTTCATCTTTAGTCTTTTTATAATCCATTAATATCCAGGGTTCTGAACAAGGTTAGGGTTAGCTATGATGTCAGCCTCAGGAATAGGGAAAAGGTTCATATGTGATGATACGCTTCTGCCATCCTTAACTCCGCCTTTCCAAGCCCAGATGTAAGAATCCGTAGTGAACTTGTTGAAGCGGATGAGGTCAGAACGACGCCATCCTTCCTGATAGAGTTCGCAAGCACGCTCATTCAGGACACTATCAAGAGTGTATGCTGATACTTCTCCTAATCCGGCACGTGCATGTACTTTGTTGTATGCATCGAGACCTGTCATTGCACCTTCGCTTGCTCCGCGTGCAGCACATTCTGCAATCATCAACAGGGCGTCTGCATATCTGAATACAGGCCAGTCAGTGTCGACGAAGCCCTTCTGCTTGCCATTGGTACCGTCGCTATTGATGTTTTTGAATTTCATGAATGCATATCCGTGCTTGAAGTTGCCGACGTTCTTGATCTCAAGTTCCTGTCCGTCAGTGAAGAACAGGTTTCTCTTGTCGCCGTTGAGGAATTTGCTGTAGTGCTCTGGTGTAGTGCGGATACCGCCCCATCCGGAACTGATACCTACTGAAGCAGCGTCCATTCCTCCACCTGTAGAAGCGAAGATGAGGTAGTTGGTCACACCATAGCTCTGGATGTCGTTGCCGTCCTGCTGGATTGCGAAGATGATTTCGTCAGAGCAGCGGTGGTTGTCAGCAAGGAAAAGTTCCTGATAAGCATTGTCGCCGGTACCGTGGACTGTCGTATGGAGCTCATATCCTGAAGCTGCAATCTGCTGGCATACATCCATGCACTCCTGGTACTTAGCCTCGCCGGTATATACTTCTGCATTGAGGTATAGCTTTGCAAGGATCATCTGGGCTGTGACAACATCTACGCGGCCATATACGTTCTTTCTTGCCGGCATGATCGCGCTGTTTTCTATGATATCCTTAAGCTCTGCCTCCAGCCATGTGAACATTTCCGCACGTGTCTTTCGCTCAGGAGCTGCGAGTCCTACGACAGAAGTCTCATCAGCAAATGGCACGTTTCCGAAATTGTCGATTGCATGATACCAGCAGAGAGCGCGGAGAGTACGTGCCTCAGCGCAGTATACGTCCAGATTCGGAACATCGAATGTTACGGCAGCAGCCTGACGGAGATATTCGTTGCAGAGTGCGATCTGATAGAATACACGTGCGAAGAATGCCGTGATAAACACATCTGTGGTTGTCCATGCCATACCGTGCAGGTCCTGGATGGTCTGGTCGTTCCATCCGCAGACAGCCTCGTCTGTAGTGAGACCGTTGAGGTGGTACAGACCACGCATATACTGGCTCATACCGCCGTCAAGACCAGAGATGCTCGGTCCTCCGTCCGGTCCGTAGTATCCGCTGGTAGCGAAGCCGACATAGAGTTGGGCAAGAGTGGACTGATAAGCATCCGCAGATGACATCGCCTCTCCTGAAGTCATGATGTTCGGGTCAATCGGATCCACATTCAGGTCGCCCACGCATGATGAAAGTCCGATGGCCAGAACGAAAGCACTTACTATATATTTAAGATTTTTCATATTCTTCATCTCCTTTTTTAGAAATTGAATTTGAGACCGAGGATATAAGTTCTCGGACGTGGGTAAAGATTGTTGTCGATACCTCCGAATACCTCAGGATCAAGTCCGTCATACTTTGTGAAGGTGCATACATTCTGAACCGTTGCAAATATGTTGAGGCCGAGTGAACGGTCAAGCTTTGCTGATTTCGCCAGGTTAGGGAATGTATATCCGAGAGTGATGTTGTCTATCTTAAAGAACGATCCGTCTCTTACATAGTAGTCGGAAAGGTACTGAGCCTGAGAGAAGTTTGACCATGAAGCTGAAGCAAGACGGTTGCTGCCGAAGTTGTTTGTCCAGAGGTCGGCAGTCATTTCGTTGTCTGATGCCACGTTGTTGTATACGTAGTTTCCGATGCTGCCGTGTCCTGAAACTGCGAGAGTCCAGTTCTTGTACATGAGTGTGGTGTTGATACCGAGAGTCACGTCGGCAGCAGGCTTGTTGTAGAAATATCTGTCGGATGCATCTACAGTTCCGTTACCGTCGCGGTCAACGAATTCGCCTTCGATAGGACGGCCTTCTGCATCATAGACCTGCTCATAGACATAGAATGCTGAAGTAGGATATCCTACCTGGTGCATCTGGACAGTGTTTCCTACACCGCCGGAGATACCGCCTGTTGCCACGCCTGACTTGTCGTTCTCAGACATGTTCAGCTTGGTGATCTTATTGTTGTTGTATGCAACGTTTGCTCCGATTGTCCATGACCAGTCCTTTGTATCGATTGCAATTGCATTCATTTCAACCTCCACTCCCTTGTTCTCAAGGTCACCGATGTTGGTCGTAAGCCAGTTTGTGAGGTTTGCAAGAGCAGGTACAGGAATCTTGTTGATAAGATCAGTGGTCTTACGGTAGTATGCCTCCACTCCGAATGTGAGTCTGTCATTCCAGAAACCGAGGTCGAGACCTATGTTGTAAGTTGTGGTTGTCTCCCATTTGAGTTCCTCGTTGAATCCAAGGGCACTCATTGGAGTGATGAGCTTGTCACCGAAGTAATACTTGCTGCCTGCGAGGTTTGTGTAGTAGGTTGCAAGAGTAGGGTAGTTACCCTCGTTGAGGTCCTGCTGACCTGTCTGTCCCCAAGAAAGGCGGAGTTTCATTGTACTGAGGGTCTTGTTGTCCTTGAGCCATGGCTCGTTGGCAATGTTCCATCCGAGAGCTACTGCAGGGAAGAGACCCCATTTGTTCTTCGAGAAACGTGAAGTACCGTCGCGGCGGAGAGAGGCTGTAATCAGATAGCGGTTGTCATAGCTGTAGTTCAGACGTCCGAAGAATGATACGAGGAAGTATTCCGTCATGAATTTTGTGTCATTGAGGACTTCCTGTACACCATCCTTAGGCTGAAGCTTGTATGAATAGTCGGTAGAGCCATTGTAGAAGTGCTGCCATGAGTATCCGGCCATTATATCAAAATGATGCCCCCCCTTGAAATCCTTGTCATATGCTATGTATGCCTCAAGCGTCTTGTCCATACGCTCGTATGTGTAGTCTGTCCAATATCCTGAACCGGACTGCTTTGTCGCATGGAATGACTGCTCTGTTCCTATAGGGGTGGTGTTGTAGCCCTGGGATGAAGCATAGTCTATACCGAGGTTGAGGTTGACACGCAGGTCTTCGAGACCGTGGATCTTATAATCGATCTGAGCATTTCCGATGAAGCGTGTGGCGTTTGCCTTGTCTTCTTTCTCATTGAGGAGGAAGAGAGGATTCTGGGTCGCCATTGTGTTATATACGGTAGGACTGCTCTTCCACTGAAAGTCTAACGGACGGGTAGGGTCCATGCGGATAGCTGCTCCGATGGCATCCTGATTTGCGAAATTGTTCTTTGTGAACACAGCCTTACCGTTGAGACCGATAGTGAGGTGCTTGTCGAGGAATGATGGAGTGAGGTTTACGGAAATTGTTCCACGATCCATCTGTGAAGTCTTCAGCACACCTTTCTGCGACAGGTATCCTCCTGATACTCGGTAAGGAAGCACTCCTGTCTTGCCCATATCCACGCGTCCGGCAATACTGAGATTTCCTTCATATGTAGGAGCAAGCTGGTAGATCTCCTTCTGCCAGTTAGTGTTTGCATCGCCGAGTTGAGTATAAGGATCCTGGTCGGTTCCCATCTTTTCTGCAACCCATGCGCGGTATGTGTCGGCATCCATCACATCAACATATTTGCTCACCTGGCTGAGTGATGCTGTAATGTCGAAGTTGATCTGAGGCACGTTTGTCTTTGTCTTTGCTCCTTTCTTTGTTGTGATTACAATGACACCGTTTGATGCACGTGAACCGTAGATAGCGGTTGCAGAAGCATCTTTGAGAACAGTGAATGACTCGATGTCGCTTGGGTTGATTGAAGACAGCGGGTCTGCCATGCCATTGACACCGTCATTGCTTACAGGGAGTCCGTCAATCACTATGAGAGGATTGTTTGATGCTGAAAGGGAAGAACCACCACGGATACGGATTGTCGCACCAGCACCTGGCTGACCGCTTCCTGGAGTTACTACAACACCGGCAGATTTACCTTTGAGGAGATCGGCAGGGGTTGTAATCATACCCTTGTTGATATCATCACCCTTTACGGTAGATATTGATCCTGTCATATCTTCCTTCTTCACAGTACCGTAACCGATGACCACCACCTCGTCGAGGAACTGGTTGTCTTCGGCAAGTGTGACTGTTGCAGGCAGCTGTGATGCCGTGAAAGTCTGACTTGCATATCCTATGCAGCTGATCTCCACAACTGCATCAGGACCTGAAACCGTAAGGACATAGTCGCCGTCAAGT
>JAFRZX010000118.1 GCA_017442315.1 Bacteroidales bacterium | reverse complement strand
TCCGTCACAGAAACCTTTTGATTGGTATGAGCATACCCCCATTGCCAGGGCAGCTGCTGCCACACAGAAACAGAATCCGGCAAGTCGGATACTCGCACCCAGCCAAAGCGATGCCTACCTTCGCTGATTTCATACTCAATGAGAACAGAGCTTCCCGGCGAACCATGTTCATTGAGAACAACGCCTGATTCCTCGCCATACACCCGAATCCAATCGTTTGTACTGACCGCAGCTTTACCATCTGCCATCCGATCATAGCCATATCCAGGACCATAGTAAACAGGATATTTTTCACCCGTTGGGAAGACAATCCCCTCAATCGGCGTCAGGAATGCTGCGTCCTCTGCGGAAGCGCAAGCACATATGAATGCAAGGCACACAAGCAGCAAAAAGACACATAGCCGCTTCATCTTATGATCCTCCTGCTATATTACTGTACCGGCTCCAGAAAACTGTGCCAGATATAGCCGGTCAAAGTAGTGCGTCCAGTATCAAGTTCATCCTGAGAAAGTGTGTGATGCTCGCCCAAACTATACAATACTCGAACCCATCCGTTCTCAGGTCCGCAGTCATCCACAAGAACAGTCACATACTCCCCTTCATCAATCTTCGCCAGCGACGGGGAAGCCTTACTATCCTGCTTTCGCAGGTTGACCCAATCCACATTGGCAACCCTCATTCTGATTTTATCAGGCCCGCTCAGAGCTGCTTCATGCACAGCTTTTCTCCGCTCTGAGGCAACAACACCGGAACCATCTTGACCATAATACCAGTCTTCCGGATACTGCTCGTCCCACAGAAATCGAAGTTTGGTCATGGATTCTACCATTGTTTCGCCAATCATACCATCGCCAGCGCGATAGACATCCCAGATATACTTTGGCTCCAGATAATAGGGGCCATCAAACATATAGAAGATCTCTCTTATATAATAGAAGCCGTCTGGATCAGAGGACAGCAGCATCTTCTGTTCAGGGAACAGCTCCGGATTGCAAAGCTCAATCTGCACGGCTTCATCAGAAAAGCGTGCTTCTTCACGTAGCCATATACAATCACGATAGACAGGACGGAACTGCTTCGCCTCCACATCCCAGAGAGAGAAAGCATAGTAGACATTCTGAGCACCAGCTGCTGACAACAGCATCAGATCGTTGTAACCGTCAAAGTTCAGGTCTTTTGCCATGACCAGTGCAATTACATCATCGTATTCAGGCGATTCGTTGGAGAAATAGGTGAAGGATTGAAGCAGTTCGCCATTCTCGGAGAAAACCTCAACAAGGAGGATGTTGTCATCGTCGAATTCCCCGGTGTTATCGCCGGTATCGGTTATCCGTACGGTATAAGATAACAGCGTGTTATGAACTTGGATTTTTCTTTCATATACAGCACCCGTGGTTTCTGCTTGTGCGGCACTCACGGCTGTCAAACAGATCAGTATCATTATCAATAGTCGTTTCATGATAGTCCTCCTCAGCCATTTCCTTCCCACCAGTCGCTTTGAAGCACATAGCCGGTCAGGTTTTCTTCCGGAAACCATACGTGATACCAGTCGTCGCCTACAACCGCCAGCACCAGCAGGCCATGCTGCGTGTCCTGATAATTCGCAATTGGATGATCTGTTTCAGGTTTTGCATACACAAAATGGTCTGCTTTGGATCCAATTGGCAGTCTGGAAGGAAATGCGGCTTCTACTGCATGTCCCGCAGTGCCAAAGACAAGATATTCCTTCATCATCCAGCCTGTGACGCCAAACACGTCCACATGTACCCAATCACCCTTCGTTTCCAGAATGCGTACTGGTGTCCCATTGTAATACTTGCCTAATGACTTTGCGCTGCGGTCTGCCTTCACGCGCAGATGCAGACGATCAGCAGGATTCGGATTGTTCACCACAGCCCAGTCAGAGGTATCCAGCCGCAACAGCGCTTCTTCAAACGAATGGGGTAGACTGTTCCAATCGATCACGGTGATATCGCCCCATGGATGATCTCCAAAGCAGTTTCCATAGCCGTTAGGGACATCGCTGGTGATCCAGTTCTTGCCCAGATTGAACATGCACTCGCCAGAGCAATTATCCGCTGTATTGTAGATAAAGGTGACGCCACAGGTAGTATCATCTACAGGGGAAATACCCACCAGCAGATCACCAATCACCAAAGAGGAGGAGAAGTTTTCAAGGCCATAGGTGGTTCCTTCTGGCAGTGGTGTACTGATGGTGAGCTTCCATCCGCCTTTTTCTTCAAATCTGCAGGAGGCAATCACACGCTCTCCGTTCGGCCTCTGCAGAAAGAATTGCAGCTGCTCACTACCAGCGCAGCCGCCAAGGTATGTATCGCCGGGGAACAGCTCCAAGGCAGCAAGGGCCGTTGCCTCGTCTGAAAGCCAGCTGTGTGTGTAGGTTGTGTTAGGCTTTGGAAAGCATGTGTCGTCAAAAGCGTTGAGCGGCATCCACTCGTCCAGCCATGCAGCAGGAACAGGCTCATAGTTACTGATGGACAAAATATTTTCATTCTCATCGCAAAAGTATTTGCTGTAGTGCAGACGTCCCTCCTGATAGGTCAAATGGTATTCACTGATATTCCCATTATTATAGTTTTCACTGCTTAGCCAATTCATTACGCGCCATTGACCACCGGAACGCGCAGCACAAAAGGTTTCCGTTTCAGAACCATATGTACCGTATGACCAGAAAAGCGTTTCATCCGTATCCAATAGCAAGCTTGAGATGGGCGTATCCTGACGCAGGGCGGCAGGATTGGATACCACCAGTTCCCATTCTCCATTCTTTTCTTCTGCCAGACACAGTACCTGCGTACTTCCATCAGACATTACAGCAGCTGCTGTGAATCCGCATTGATCAGAAAGGATCATCGTATGAGTAGGAAATGCGTTCTGGAAGAGTGCAGTCACCTCGGAGGGCAATTCGCTTTCAGCATACGAGCTGTTTGAAAGCAGCACTAAAGCCAGAACGATAAGGCCTATATGCAGGAGCGTTGATGCGTGTTTCATAGATGATTCCTCCAATGAATTACCTGTTCCAATCTATACAAATCAATGCTGCCATGGGAATCGTCCGCTTCCTCATCAGCCGTTACCTTCCCAGAACCATTCTGTCAGTGCATAAGCCGTTTGCCCATATCAGTTGCGATGACATACAGATCACTCTCTGCCACTCTTGTGATCCATATAGGGCCATCCGCGCTGACATCTTCTTGCATGACTATACTTGCAAACATAATCATATTGCCTTGTCATTTAGTGAACCGGTTCCAGAAAACTGTGCCAGATATAGCCAATAATGGGTTCTTGTCCTTCATTCATGACCAACACATATGTCCAGCCATTCTCAAAACCATTATTCTCGCTGATTACGTAGACACTTTCACCTGCATTAACAGATGCAATGGCGGCAGAGTCTTTGCGCCCTTCCATCCTCACGTTCACCCAGGCAGTATTTGCAACCTTGGCAACTGGCAATCCCTCGGCAATTCTATGAACAAGCTCCATACCATCGGTGCTGCGCTCATCATGTAGTGCATCTGTATTGAACATTTCCTCACCAGCTTGGATGAGCTGCCATTCGCTGTTCAAAAGTTCATCGATGCTCATTTGCTCCAAAACTGCTGGCGTATAAGAATCGAAAACACGTTCACCAACAAGAACAAGCCCGCCCTCATATGATCTGTATACCCGTACAGTGCAATCATCATCAAGAACCGTTTCAAACTCGTTCCGGCTCTCGTTGAAAGAGGTATAGACAGTAGTGTATGAATAGGTGATCAATTCGGATGTTTCTGCGTCCCGTCCATTGCGAGTCAGCGAATGGTCAACATTTGTTTTCGTGACCACCTTGACGGTAACAGGATAATAGCTTTCATAGCCTTCACGAAGTGTGTAAAGTTCCACCTGCCTGGTTTCAAGGTTATACCACGAAGTCCAGTTCCGCATACTGCCAGAACCATGCCCGTAGACATTGGTCAGTAGATATCGGCCACCTTCCAGTTCAACCAAATCTGCCGAATACAAGCCTGCGTAGCTGCCATACACGACATCAATAAGGTATTCGACGCCTTGTTCATTCTCTTCAAAGACGAAGCAGTGGTCATTGTCATAGCCCATGAAGATCAAAGTAATCCGACGCCCATCATTATCATCAAAGCTCATTTCATTTCCGCCGATCTGCATGATATCATCAATCAAATCGGTCTCGATACCAATGCTCGCGTAGAAGGAAGCCCCTTGCTCTTTCAAAGCTGACGAATCC
Organism: Bacteroidales bacterium; assembly: GCA_017442315.1. Classification (GTDB taxonomy): domain Bacteria; phylum Bacteroidota; class Bacteroidia; order Bacteroidales; family UBA932; genus Cryptobacteroides. Next base: position 1,603 of record JAFRZX010000118.1, on the reverse strand, counting down.
ATCTGAATTGGCAGGAAGGGATTGACCATGTTCAATGAACCTTTACAGTTCGGTCCCCAGGTGATCTCATCTTTCAGCTGCAAAGCTCTATGAGTAATCTCTTCATCAGTTATTTCTTGCGCAAAGGCAGTTGCACATGTGAGCAACAGTGTCACTATGTAGACAAGAATCTTCTTCAACCACATCAGCCATTACCCTCCCAGAACCGATCCTGCGGTAAATATCCAGACTCGCCGTTGGTTGTCAAAATCACATACCACTCATCTTCCACGACACCCACAATCCAATATTCCCCCGATGCGTCATGGGTCTGCTCCTCTTCGTCTGGTTTATCATAGAGATAATCAAAGCTATATGTTTCCTTCAGACCTTCATCCGGGAATGCGCAATCCACAGTGTCCATCTTATCGCCAAAGGCCAGATATTTCTTCATCATCCAACCAGTCAGATATCCATCCAAGCCAATCTGAACTTTGCACCAGTCGCCCTTGGTTTGAAGTACCTTCACAGGAGTGCGATTGTAGAATTTCCCCAGCGACTTGGCATCACGGTCTGGCTCGGCACGAAGATGCAGTCTGTCGGCAGGATCAGGATTATTTACAACCGCCCACTCGCTGCGGTCAACAAGTGCCATCATTTCCGTTTTGTTTCGCGGAAGTTGAGTGATGTCCATAGTCAGGAATGAAAAGTCGGGAACGCTGCCAAAGTAAACGCCATTTGAACTACCCGAATGGATTTCCACTAAAACGCCACAATACACAAAGTTGTAGTCTTCGGTATTCTCTCCGCTATTCATCACCCAACTGAGCTTCCACTCATCGTCTGCTCGGCGAACATACCCTGCCGTTTGATAATAGCCATCTTCAGACCACTCAATCTGTATGTCTCCCTCTCCTGAGTGAAACACATCAAGATAAGCAGTATTGGGTAATGGCTTTGAGGTCTGAACGGTATACTGTCCTTCGTTCTCCTCAACAATGTGCAGATACCGATGTCCGTCATCCTCTTCCGTCAGGAGAATCAAAACTCTTTCCTGCAGATGACTGTTAATGATGCGTCCACGCACTGGGATCTTTGTTCTGTCCAAAGCATCATCTGTCTGGAAAATGTCTGAGCTGAGATCAAGAAAGAGCAGTGCCGTGGCATCTTCTCTTTCCAACCGTTCCACAAACTCTTGTGATAGAGGAACCGGGACGCATTCGGTAACATACCCCATGACCCGATCATCTGTGAAACTTTCCCGAATTACATAGAGAACATTGTTCTCAATCTTTCGATATGTGACATGTGCCTCATGTTGATGATTATATGTATAGTATGAATGAAGGGAATAACCGTTGTTGGAATATCTGTCCAGTAAGGCTTCTTTCGTTATTTCTGAAAGCCTGCGCGCATCCTTGGGTGTATAGGGCAGATAGTCATAATCCGCCCCATAGGCAAATCGTTCGCCCAAGGTGTAAGTAGCTTCCGGCTCGCTGCTGCCCTTGGGATAATAGGAGACTATTCGATCATTCAGAATGACTTCGCCCGCATACTCTGCAGCGTTTTCCCATCCACACACTACAAAGGCTTCACCATTATAGTGCAGCGAGATTCTTTCTCC
>JAFRZX010000017.1 GCA_017442315.1 Bacteroidales bacterium | reverse complement strand
TGTACTGCTCCATTCAGAATCGGTGTCAATCCGGAGGTCACCTTAATCACCCTTAGATCATCAGAAATCAATGAATAAGATAGAACGAGAGAAGTATACCGTATCCCTGATGATTCAATTGTACTGTCGCAAGAAGGAAGGTAATAAGACCCTATGCAACGATTGCAGAGAGCTTGAAGAATACGCTCACAAGAGACTTTCTGCATGCAAATATGGCGAGCAGAAGACCTCCTGCAAGAAATGTCCTACGCATTGCTACAGGAAGGAAATGCGGGAAAAGATTCGTGAAGTGATGAGATTCTCCGGTCCAAGGATGATTCTGCATCATCCTTTTGAAGCCATAAGGCATCTTCTAGAAGGCAATTGAGTTTGTCGAAAATCATCGTTCAATAGGCAACAGTATCATTTATGACTATCAGATTGAACATCAGGATGGATCAGTTCTTAAGATTTTTCTGACAGGAGAAACTCTTAATGAATCAGGCAGAGGCAACCTATACGTATACGCAAAAGAACATGGAATTAATGAGGAACAAATAGTGATCAAGGAGTATATTACTCAAACTTCACAAAATAATGACGAAGTGTTCAAAGGTATTTGTGAGAGACTTGATTCAAAGATTGATCAGTATGAGTCAACCATCGAACAGTTGACCTTGGAACTTCAGGCAGCAAAGAAAGATGAGATGCCATATATGCAAATTGCTAATGAAATTGCCGCATCCTATCCTGAGATCAAACATGTGTTCATAGGACAGGGAAACCATATTGCCATCGACAGTTTAACAGTTTCTCCTTGCCTGATCGTGAAAGTCAAATCTGACACATTGATATCTGAATCCTCACTTGAACAATTCAAGAAATGGATCAAAGTCAGACTACAATCAGAATACATCGAGATAGACTATTATTTTGCAGAATAAAATTCGAACTTATCTATGAGATACAAGCCTGGCACATTGTGTCGGGCTTCGTTGTATATATAAAGCGGCACTTGCCCTTTTCCTTACGGTCACTCGGTAACCATCTACTCTTCCGGTCTGAGGAGTAGTGTCATATGTCTGACAATGTGCTGTTTCCAATTGCTGTCTATTTCTTCTTTTATATTATCAGTCCCGAAGATGTGAGAGGCTACCGGAAGAGTAAGAAACGGCACAGTCATCAGTCCAAAGAAGGTGTAGAAGATTTCTATGAATGGGACATCCTTGATGCGTCCTGCAGACATTTCATTTTCCAAGGCTGCAAATACATTTCGCCCCATTTCCACGACATTGCTTCCCAATGCCATCTGTACGAAACCGTCAAAGTCTCTTGCAGCCTCCTTAATCAGGAAAAGGGGAAGCTCAGGAGTTTCCTTGAAGATTACAAGGTATTCATCCACAATATGTCCGATCTTGTCTTCAATAGACAGATCCGAGTTGATAATTCCCTTGATCTTAGGAAGGAAAGATTCGAGTATGTCGCCAAAGACAGTCTGAAAGAGGCGTTCCTTGGTGCGGAAATAGTAATGCATAGCAGGACGTGTCAGTCCGACAGCAGCAGCAATGTCACTCATATTTGTTTCCTTGTAGCCCTTCTTCAGAAAGGTCTCTCTGGCTGCCTGTATTATCTTCTGTTCCATCGTGGTTGTCTTTTCAAAGGTCATTTCAGGTTATCCATGAACAGCAGGAGTCTGTTGGTCACGTTCACATCGCTCACTCCGCTGTCAAAGTCCAAAGATAATAGATTTAATTGAGGTAAGTGTTTTTTCAGTCTGTTTTCTATGCCTCTTTCTACAATATGATTAGCTATGCATCCGAAAGGCTGGAGCGAAATGACATTCTTCACTCCGTTCCGATGATATGCAACTATTTCTCCCGGAAGCAGCCATCCTTCTCCAAACTGGGTGCTGAGATTGATGATTTCCGACGCTTCTTCAGATTCTTCGAAGATATCATTGAAGGGAGTGAAATATCTGAAGCCGGCGGCTGCACCCTCAAATTTGCATATTATCTTCTTCAACAGACCGTACAATGCGTTATAGACAAAATCCGGAATAATGTTCTTTTCTGTCAGAGCATATTTATTGGTCCTGCTGTTCACAAAGAACTGGGTAAAGAAATCCGTAAGAATCGGTGGGGCGATTTCAACCCCTTGTTCCATAAGCCAGTCCACCACATTCCTGTGAGCAAACGGATTGAATTTCAGATATATCTCTCCGACCACTCCGACCTTATGACATTCCTTTTCAATGCAGATAGCATCGAACTCCTGAGCAGCCTCCGACACTGATTTCAGAAGAACCTTCCACTTCCCGGACTTCAATGCACTTTCACCTTTCTGAAGATATTTCTCTTTCAGTCTCATCGCCTCTCCACGTGACTTCTCCCTTGCGGCGGCAGCATAATACATTTTCGATATGCAGTCTGAATACAATAAAGTATATACGATTACAGGTATTGCCTTAAGCCAGTTGATCTTGAAGCCCGGCTGGTCATTCTTCAGACCGCTGCCGAATGCCACTGAAATGACAGGAGTGTCTGTAAATCCTGCATCAACTACAGCTTTCTTTATCAACGAAAGATAGTTGCTGGCACGGCATTGGCCTCCTGTCTGCACCATTGCGAGGGCAGTCTTCTTTGGGTCATGGTCACCATCTGCCAAAGCCTTTATCAGGTCGCCTATCACAAGAGTGGCAGGATAGCATACTTCATTGTTGGCATACTTGAGACCATATTCCACCGACACTTCATCACTGACCGGCAGGCACTCTACATCATAGCCGAAATTAACCATCAGAGGCGGAATGAGCGGCGATATGAAAGGTGTGAAGAATGGAATGAGTATCTTTCTGGCCCTGTCTTTTCCTTCATATCTTGGAGGCATCACCTGACGATAATCACTCCTGCCAGTCTTTCCGGCAGATAACTTTACACTCTCTATAAGCGACCTTACTCGCAGTTTCATCGAGCCTACATTGTTGATGTCATCCAACTTGACCAATGTCAGCGCCTTACCTCCTTCCTTCAGTATATCCCGAACTATATCTATAAGAAAGGCATCCGGGCCACAACCAAATGAAGTCATCTGCACGAACTGCACACCCGAATCCTGTCTTGCACACCATCTGGCTGCCTGCATTATACGGTTGGTATATGTCCACTGCGAGACGAAGTTTACTCCGGTCATATCTTCATCCGTTCCTCCTCTGACTATGTCCTCCGATATTACATTTACGCCCATCCCGGAAATCATTCCGGCTACATCGTGCTGGATGAGCGGGTCACTATGATAAGGTCTGCCTGCAAGCAGGACAGTCACCTTCCCATCTCTGCGAGAACTGTCAAGCACCTTCCTGCATCTTTCTGTAATATCCTTACAATATGCAGAATAAACCTTGTCCGCAGCATCAAATGCTTCAGCAGCCCTCTCTTTGGAAACGCCAAGCGTCCCCAAGTATCTTACACACTGCCTTTTGAACAGGGAAACATCCTTCATGGAAAAAGTCGGAGAATCGAGAAGCGCAGAAACCGGCTGAACATTCTTTACTACCTCGGAATATCCGGTGACGATAGGACAGTTATAACTGTTATCTCCACTGTTCATACGGCTATGCACAACGAAAGGCAGGAATATTCTGTCCACACCTTTGTTTTCAAGATCTGCTATGTGACTATGTACCAACTTGGCAGGGAAGCAAATATTGTCAGACATCACCATTCCGGCATTCTTCTCATATCCGGCAAAGTCAGATGGGGCTGATACGGTGACAGAGAATCCACAATTGGTAAAAAGTGCATTCCAGAAAGGGAAATCCTCCCAGACATTCAGGCATCGCGGGATTCCTATCCTCAATCCACCATCCTGTGTCTGTTTGTCCTGACTGAATATTCTTTCCTGCTTGAACTTATAGACTGATTCGCCTGCCTCGACTCTCTCTCCGGAATTATTGAAAATCTTCTCACAACGGTTGCCGCTATAATAAGTCCGGTTCCCTTTGAACTTATATGCAAGAATCGCACAGGCATTTTCGCAGCCATGACACCTGAGAGTCCTTGGTATAAACTCTGCTGCGTCAACGAGCATAGACGGAAGTCGGGCATTGTCATTGACAGCCTTGTGCTCTAAAGCATATACGGCACAACCGTATGCTCCCATCAGTTCAGGGAACTGACTTCTATGCACATTTGCTCCCGTAAGGTTTTCAAGAGCCTTCACAACAGCATCATTCTTCATGGTACCGCCTTGAACGACAATATTCTTTCCGAGCGAGGACACATCCGTGACTTTAAGGACCTTATACAGACAGTTTCTGATTACGGAATATGCAAGACCGGCTGAAATATCCTCAATACTGTATCCCTCTCGCAACACCTGCTTCACTTTACTGTTCATAAATACAGTACATCTTGTGCCAAGGTCGCAAGGGGTCTTTGAGGTACAGGCCTTACGGGCAAATGATGCGACATCGTTTCCTGTGGATTTAGCGAAGGTCTCCAGGAAAGAGCCGCAGCCTGAAGAACATGCTTCATTTATCTCAATCCTGTCTATGACTCCTTCGTGTACATAAATGGCCTTCATATCCTGTCCGCCGATATCAAGAATGAAAGACACATCCGGATCAAGAGTCTTTGCGGCAATGAAATGTGCAATTGTCTCTATGATGCCATAATCCAATGAAAATGCCGCCTTTATCAGATCCTCTCCATATCCAGTAGAACAGGCGGAAACGATATTAAGAATCGTTCCGTTCTCCCGACATTCTGAGTCAAGCCGTTCCAAGGCGGTACGCACAGCCGTAACAGGATCTCCACCATTTGGCGCATAGCTTCTGAAAAGAATATTCCTGTCTTTATCAATAAGAATGACCTTCGTCGTAGTCGAACCGGAATCTATTCCAAGCCATCCTTCCACATATCCTTCTTCAAGCTGCACCTCTATAGTATTCCCGGAGCACACCCTTCTACGCCACATTTCATGTTCTGTTTCATTACTGAAAAGCAGTTCCAGACTGCTTTCCATTCGTCCGGCTGTCAGATTCTCTTTTACATTTCTGATGATTTCAGAAAGCATATTTCTTTTACATTCTGCATGTCCTACTGCCGTTCCTAATGCCGGCAGTAGTTCGCTGTCGTCAGGCCTTATAATATCACATTCTTCAAGGTGCAGATAATTCTTGTACGCATTTCTGAGGGCAGGAATGAAAGTCAGCGGACCTCCGCAAAACAGAACCGGAGGCTTGATGTCCGCTCCATGGGCAAGTGTGATGACAGTCTGGACAACAACTGCCCTGAAGATTGATGCCGCGATATCTTCCCTTGGAATTCTTTTGGCAATGAGGTTCTGGATATCAGTCTTGCTGAACACTCCGCATCGTGATGCTATCGGATAGGTACGTGTTGATTTCTCACCTAGACTGCTTAATTCATCCACATCGACATTCAGAATCACAGCCATCTGGTCAATAAATGCACCCGTGCCTCCCGCACAGTTTCCATTCATACGTAAATCTTCAGTATCTCCATCCTCATTGAAAAACACCACTTTGGCATCTTCTCCACCAATATCGATCATGGTCGAGACATTCAGTCCCTTATGCCTGATCGCCTTGGTTGCAGCCACTACTTCCTGCACGAATGGGAATCCGCATTTCTCCGCAATACCCATTCCGATGGAACCGGTCACACCTATCGATGCCTCAATATCTCCGAGTTCTTCATACACTTCATCAAGCAAATCCAAAACAGATTCCCTGATTCTTGCATTATGTCTTCTATACAACTTTATGACCTCATTCTGACGCGGGTCAATTACTACACATTTAATTGTTGTAGAGCCGATATCGACTCCTATCCTATAATTCATGATCGTTAAGTTTTACCAGTCTGACACGGGTGTCAAACGCAAAGGTAAGACTATTATTGAGAATATCAAAAATTGATAGTAACCTTGTTGTCAATCGCATGGGTCGGTCTGAATGTCAATTCCATACTTATATAAGAAGACAGATAAATTCGAATTCCCAGTTGAAATCCAAGCACAACCTACATAATATTTTTGGTAATTTTTGTAAGTTATTGTATGTCAAATAAATAAATTTTCAACAATTTTCATTGTTGGCAATAATGTGCCGTCGATCTTGTAGAGATCGATACCTTTGAGACTCAAATTTATCCTCGGTAAACAAACTTCCCAAAGCGGACATATTAAGTAATGCCGCAAGTATCTGCATTAGGTTACTGAGGTAGGAGGTACAAACTTTAGCTGAGCGGACTACAAAGCCGCATTCGAATTTAAGTACTCTCTCCTATAGGAAGTCTGTTTACCAGACAGGATATATCTTCTCCTATGAAACGAAGCAATTGACATATGGGTGCTGATGTTTCATCACAAAATATATACGGTTTATAATACGCCTAGCCACTTTGATGATAGCTTTACTTGGCTTCATCTTTCTGCAGTATTCAACATATGCAGCAGATAGAACCGGATCTTTCCGAACAGCGATCCACGCTGATTCGACGATTAGCCAACGCAACTGCGCATGGCGTCTTACAGTTAGATTGCCAGTTCCATCGTGCTCTCCACTTGAATAACACATAGGGACGATACCGACATATGATGCCAAATGCGAGGCATCCTTGAAACGTGCTATATCGTCAATTTCTGATAGTATCGTCAATCCTGAGACTTGCCCGATTCCTGGTACCGTCATCAATAATCTCAACGGTTCTGCGAATCTT
>JAFRZX010000117.1 GCA_017442315.1 Bacteroidales bacterium | reverse complement strand
TGTTACTGGGTCATAGATACTTCCTTGGTAGCTGTCCATGCTAATGAATGTTCCTGTAGATGGATTCATGTATCTGGCTCTTAGGTAGTATAGTCCTGTATTCGCATTGTATTGTTCCCCTGTGTAAAGGAACTCGTTTTTCGTATCTCCTTCTTTCTCTAAGAGGTTGCCGTATGCATCATAAGCATATCTATCCGTTACTCTTCCTGCTTCGTTTGTTAAGGTTCTGACACTTCCATGTCCATCATACAGATAATACCATACTTCCCCATCTCTTTCCATGGAAAGTAGCTCATCGCCTCTGGTATAGGATGCGGTTTCCTTACCATCCTTATCTACCTCTGCCACTACCATAGTAAGGATTCCACTTGTGTCATTCACATAGTAAGTTGTTTCCGTCTCATTGATGGTCTTAGAAGTACGATTTCCTGCATAATCGTAAGTATAAGACTCAATGGTTACGCTGTTACCCTTCTGGATGGTTGCACGTAACAGATGGTTTCCCTTGTCGTAGCTGTAATCAACCGTCTTGTCTCCGCTCTGCTTGATTAGATTACCGTTATCATCAAAGGTATAGGTAATGATTCCGTCTTCTGAGCTTTCTGTTACAAGCTGATTCAAGGCATTATAGGTATAAGTGGTCGTACCTTCCGTCACCTTGATATCTTCTGAATTCACGTCTGCAAGTACAGATATATCACCTTTGACTGTTGTCTTCTTGGAGATGCGGTTGCTCACAGCATCATATTCAAACTCATTCGTGATACTGCTATCGTCTCGTGCAATGGTTTCCTTAATCAGACGGTTTAACTTATCATACTTGTATGTAATTTCCGTCTCTACACCATTCACGAATTCTGTAACAGAGGTACGTTCTCCTGCTTTTCCTAATCCATAGGTATACTTGGCAAGAGTAACACCACTTTCGTTTACAATCCACTCTTCCTTGAGTCTCTGGCATGCATCATAAGTGTAAGTTACCACGTTGCCGTTTGGATAACGGACTGCACTACGATTACCTAGCTCGTCATACTCATAAACCGTTGCTTTTCCGTTCCGGTCAATGACCCTTGTCACACGGTCTAATAAATCATATTCGTAGGTAGTGGTCCCAAAACCATTGTCAAAGGTTTCTAGTCTTCCTGCTTTATCGTAGGAATAAGAAATGGTAACTCCCTTGACATCGGTCTGACTGGTTAATCGACCATACTTGTCATATCCGTAAGTTATATCCCCACTCTTATCTGTTACCTGTGTAAGCTGACCCTTATCGTCGTAAACGTAGGTAGTCTTTTCTGAGCCAACCTTCTTTTCAACCAGACGGTCCATATCATCATAAGAATAGGTTGTTACTGTTCCTGCATAGTCCTTGAATTCTGTAACATTTCCCGTTTCATCATAACTGTATGACATGGTCTTTCCAAGGGCATTGGTTACTGTTGCTACCCTTCCCACATCATCGTAAGCATAACGTGTCACATGCTCGTTTGCATCCGTTACAGTTACAAGGTTACCATTGGCATCATAGCCATAAGAGTAGCTGTTGTCATACACATCTGTTACCCTGGTAAGACGGTCTGCGCCATCATACTCATACTTTGTTTCATTTCCATACTGGTCTTCCTGTCTGGTAACACGATTTCTTGCATCGTATTTAGAAGTAACACTGTTGCCATCTGCATAGGTTGTCTTTGTAATGTTACCATTCTCATCGTATTCGTAAGAAATGGCATTGCCTAACGAGTCAATTCGTTTCGTCAATCTTGCCGATTCGTCATACTCAAAAGTGGTAACATTTCCATAAGTATCTGCGATGGATGTGTTGCGGTTCCGATTATCATATCCATATGTGGTCTTTGCACCACTGGTACTTACCTGCTCCGTTACATTTCCTACTTCATCATATGCATAAGATTCCTTCGTTCCATCTGCATACTGCTTCTCAGTCATGCGGTCAAGCTTGTCATAAGACATGGTAACGGTAAGTCCATTCCGGTCTGTAGCAGTGATGTTATTCCCATTGGCATCATAGGTAAATGTCTCAAAAGTTCCATCCGGATAGGTTACCTTTGTCATGTTGCCAAGGTCATCGTATGTATATCCGATTCTTCTGCCTTTTGCATCGGTAGAAGCAGTCTGGTTGCCATTGGCATCATACTCATACTTAGTGATATTACCTGCATTATCGATACTCTGGGTAATGTCTCCTGCCGCATTATAACTGTAGTAGCTGGTAAAGGTTTTCGTTTCTCCATTCTCCTCACGACTAATGGTAACACTAGTGCATCTTCCATCTTCATCGTAAGTATAAGATGCACTTTCCCCT
>JAFRZX010000116.1 GCA_017442315.1 Bacteroidales bacterium | reverse complement strand
TGTACATTGAAAATAGAATATGACCATATCAGCAAAGCAAAATGAATGGAGGTCAATATGAAGAAAGGAAAAAGCAGAAACAAGCGAAAGAAAACAAGAAGCAGGCTCCTATGGATTGCGATTGCTGTTATAGGAATAGCAGCGGTAATTTCTGCAGTATGCGTGGCAGGAATGTTGGCAACAAAGGAAAATGCCTGGAGGACACCGGAAGAACTTCTGGTGGAGTACATGGATCATATTCCAAAACAGGAGTATGAAGAAATGTATGCGATGCTACATATTGAGGCATCGGGAAATATCAGTCAGGAGGATTTTGTAACTCGAAATTCAGCTATTTATGAAGGTATAGAAGTCCAGAATATGGCTGTCCAGATTATTGCATATGACGAGGAGCAAATGACGGTAACCTACCAGACTTCTTTCGATACAGTTGCAGGAACTATCAGCTTTGAGAATGAAGCACTTTTCCTAAAGGACGAAGAAGGATATAAGTTGGTTTGGGATGATTCCATGATTTTTCCGAATCTAACTTCTACAGATAAAGTAAGAGTTTCCACTACACAGGCAGAACGAGGAGACATTCTGGATAGGAACGGACGTGTCCTTGCAGGAAAAGGTACAGCATCTTCGGTTGGAATCGTTCCGGGCAAGTTGGAAAACAGAGAGGAAGCAATCGCACAGATTGCAGAACTATTGGAAATCACACCGGAAGCGATAGAAAAGAAACTGTCTGCAAAGTGGGTAAAGGATGATTCTTTTGTTCCTATTAAAACGATTCCAAGAGTGGAAGAAATTGAGTTAATGTCTATCAGTCCAGATGAAGAAGTCCTAAAGGAGAATGAAAGGCATGAAAAGTTGCTGGAGATTCCCGGAGTGATGATATCTGATGTTGAAGTGCGTGAATACCCATTAGGGGAAGCAGCTGCACATTTGGTCGGATATGTTCAAAGTGTTACTGCGGAAGATTTAGAGGAACATGCAGGAGAAGGCTATACAGCCAATAGTGTAATCGGCAGAAGTGGAATGGAGGGATTGTTCGAGAGTGAACTGAAAGGCCAGAACGGTTGCAGGATTTACATTGTAAACTCGGAAAGCAAAGAGAAGGAGGAACTGGCTTGTATCCTGGTGCAACATGGGCAGGATATTCAGCTTACGATAGAGGCCAATTTGCAGATTTCCTTGTACGAACAGTTTAAGGAAGATAAAAGCTGCTCGGTGGCCATGAATCCTTATACCGGAGAGGTATTGACTTTGGTCAGTACACCGGCCTATGACAATAACGATTTTATTATGGGATTGTCCAGTGAACAGTGGACTGCGCTTAACGAGGATGAGAATAAGCCAATGTATAATCGGTTTCGGCAAGTGTGGTGTCCGGGGTCTACATTCAAGCCAATTACCGCTGCGGTCGGCTTGGAATCAGGAGCAATCGATCCAATGGAAGATTACGGGAACGTAGGCTTAAGCTGGCAAAAGGATGCATCGTGGGGTTCCTATCATGTAACAACACTCCATGCATATGAACCAGTCATTTTAGAGAATGCCCTGATTTATTCCGATAATATTTATTTCGCAAAGGCAGCATTAAAGATTGGCTTAGAAGAGATGGAGAGTTCTTTGACTGGACTTGGTTTTAATGAGGAACTGCCATTTGAGATTAAGATGGCAGAGTCGCAGTATTCTAATTCAGAGGGAATTGAAACAGAAATACAGTTAGCCGATAGTGGTTACGGTCAAGGGCAGGTTTTAGTGAATCCATTACATATGGCATGTATCTATTCTGCTTTCTGTAATGAGGGAAATGTCATAAAGCCTTATTTGATATACAAGAATGAAATCGCAGCTGAGTATTGGATTCCGGGTGCCTTTTCTAATGAGACAGCAAGTCGTGTATTGGAAGGAACAAAGAAGGTTGTGAATGATTCTAATGGAACTGGATATGCAGCCCATCGGGATGACATTCTTTTAGCAGGAAAAACAGGTACGGCAGAAATCAAGGCATCGAAGGATGATACTTCGGGTACGGAATTAGGATGGTTTGCAATTTTTACGGCAGAAGATACTGTAGAACGTCCTATATTGATTATCAG
>JAFRZX010000115.1 GCA_017442315.1 Bacteroidales bacterium | reverse complement strand
TTGGTGTGGATTACTTAGAGGTTTATAGGCGGATGGATGCGGTGAAGATGATCGATGAGTATATTATCCCTAATTATGAGGTTTTGCATTCTGAAAGTCGCAAGAATGTGACGGAGGGTTTGATTGATACACTTAAACGATGGGAGGAAGCAGAATGATTTTATATCACGGAGGAACGGAGGCTGTGATGCATCCGGATTGTAAGAAGGGAAGACCGGATCTTGACTTTGGTCAGGGATTTTATGTGACATTGTTAGAGGACCAGGCTGAAGGATTTGCAAGAAGGAAGGCACGAGACCGCAAGGGTAAGCCGGTCATAAGTGTATATGAATTTGATTATGAGGCGGCAATCAAGGATTGTGTATATCTGAATTTTGAATTCTATGATGAGGCTTGGCTTGATTTTGTTGTTGCCAGTCGAAACGGAATGAAGCCGTGGGCGAATTATGATATTGTCGAGGGTGGAGTTGCGAATGACAGGGTTATCGATACTGTTGAACTCTATACGATCGGCATTCTGGACAAGGCTTCGGCATTAGGACGTTTGTCAGAGCATCAGCCTAATCATCAGATCTGCATATTAAGTCAGGCGATATTGGACAAGTATTTGAAATTTGTAGATGTGATAGAGCTATGAATGAAGAGCAGCACAGAAAAGTCCGCAACATAATCCGGTGGCAGCGCATCGGATGTATTGTGGTGAAGATTTCGGAGACTCTAGATGTTTCTCTGAAGGAGGCTCTTGATTTGTTCTACAGGAGCGAGACTTGCCGTAGGTTTCACGATGAGGAAACCGGGCTCTATCTTCAGGGCAATCTGTATGTACTGAATGATTTCCTGGCAGAGATTTCTGCATGATTTCCGTGAGGGGGACAATTTGTCCCCCTCATTCAGCAAAATAGATAAGAATATGGTCGACAAATACAAAGTAATAACCCTCTGCGGCAGCACAAAGTTCAAGGAGCAGTATCTTGAAGCACAGAAGCGATTGACCCTTGAAGGAAACATCGTCATATCCGTTGGCCTGTTCGGTCACAGCGGTGACGACGAGGTCTGGACTGAAGGCACCAAAGCCATGCTCGACGACATGCACAAACGCAAGATCGACATGGCCGACGAAATCTTCGTCATCAACGTCGGTGGCTACATCGGTGAGAGCACTCGGGGAGAAATCGCATATGCCGAGGCTCATGGAAAAGGGGTCAGATATCTGGAGTAAATCAAGTGAACCGGTGACAGATCGTCACCAGTTGAAATTTTTCATAATTTCCGTGCCGGGTATAATTTGTACCCCTCACCAAATCCCCTGCGACTCAGTGCAAAGGCGTTTGCTGTCCATAAAAATGGCCGTTTTTATGGACAGAGTCTGCAAAATTCAGCTGCTGTCCACGAAAAGGGCTGTTTTTATGGATAGGATGTGAAAATGTCGGAACTTTAGCTTAAAGGACTCAATTACGTGGTGCAACCGTGGTGCAAAATCCAAAAGAAAAATCGCAAACCCTTGAAAATTAAAGATTTGCGATTTAAAGTGTACCCGGAGCCGGGATCGAACCGGCACGGATTGCTCCACTGGTGTTTGAGACCAGCGCGTCTACCGATTCCGCCATCCGGGCTGGTGCGCTGTTTCAGTTGCCTGAAGACGGATTGGCTTCCATATTACGGCATGATTGCCGGAAGCGTTCGTCATAAGCCAGGTCTGAAAGAGAGCGCGGAAGGTTATCCTTCCATATTAAGGTCTGCAAAGATATTGCAAATAGTCTGAAAAATCAACTTTTTTGACGAATATCTGAATGGTTGATCCTCTTACCATACAAAATCAAAGACAATATCACGCGGGATACCAGCCTCGTTGACTTTTGCTATATCTGCAGCAAGAGCTTCTCGGATGTTGGCATTTTCGGCAGCATACTTCTGTGCAAATTCAAAATTGCCGGTAGCCTGAGTTTCCAGAATGAGATTTGCCCAAGCATCAATTGCCTCAGCGGATTTTTCAAAATCCACGATATATCTGCCGTCTTCGTTGCGCTTGAATGCACCGTAATCTTCCATGAAATTGAAACACATCATATTGGCTTTTCCATGTGATGATGCCGATCCGAAACGTACTGAACGTACAATTCCTGCAATGAATGTTGCAATGGATTCTTCCTTGGTGATATCCGTTATTTCTCCCATGTCGATCAGCTTGCTGACCATGAACAATCCGAGTATATCTGCTTTTGCTTCTTCCCAGGTCGTCTTTTCCGATCCCATTGCCTCATCTACGGTGCCTTTGCCGTTAACCGTCTGCTTGACTCCCAGTCCATGTGCTACTTCATGAAAGGTAACATTCCAGAAGAAAGCATCAGCGCTCAGGTATTCCATCTGGGACGGATCCATCAGCACTTCTCCGATTGGAACTACAATCTTGTTGAATTTTGCCATCATGCTATTGTACAACTGTAGACGACGCGCACCTTTTGCAGCATGTACCCTCTCGTCATTCGGAAGGTTTATTGCAATTGTCTTGCTGCCGGCATTGCAGTCACCTGCGTAGTAGATGGCATCATATACATTCAGGTCTGATGATGTGCCCGGAACGAATGTCTTGTACTCCGGTGGGCAAGGAAGCATTGTCTGGAGGGCTGGCAGGAGTGCAACGTACTTTGCAAGATTTGCACTACGGGTCTCATCCTTCAGCAGGATGAAGCATTCGTATGCGGCCTTTGCTTCAAAGAGATGGTCGTCATAATTTTCGATAGGACCGATGACTATGTCCATGTTGCAGTCTTTCATGTCCATCCAGGCCATGTCGCTAGCCAGGTAATCATCAGTGCGGAAAGCCTTTACGCGTTCTGTAAGATATCTACGCATGCCTTCATTGGTCGTAAGGGCGGCTGCTTCTTCCAGTATAGCACATACTTGCTCAAGTTCAGCCTTGTACTCATCTCGATACCATACGGTCTTCAGATCACCATTCTCATCACGGCGGATAACGGTATACAGGCTTAATTTGTCCGGATCATCGAATGCCTCCCATTCTTCCATTGTCATATCTTGAGGATAGTACTGGCATCCGAGTGGCTTCTGACCGTATCCGTCTATGAACGGTTTGTTGTCGTCAAGATGGTCCCATGCTCCATAATTGATGTAAGCATAGGTTTTGGCATATCCTTCGTCCAATGCATCGATCAATGCTTTGTCTCCGAATGTCTGCTTCCAGAACAGACCATCCATGATTTTACCTGCCTGACGGAACAGCTCGATTATCTGCTTGTCATTTTCCGAAAGTGCGTCATACAATGGTGAAGTTACCTCTACTACAGCATAGCTTTCGACTTTTTCCTTCAAAGCGTCATCATTTTTCTGTACGCAAGCAGCCACTGCTACCGCAGCGGCTGCCAAAATATATAACTTCTTCATGTTCAATTAGAAGCTAACAGCGATTCCTATGAAATCCTCAGCCTTGAGAGCAGCACCGCCAATCAGTCCTCCGTCAATGTCAGGGCATGCGAAAAGTTCCTTCGCATTTGATGGCTTGCATGAACCTCCATAGAGGATGGAAATCTCTTCAGCGAGTGCTCCGAACTTTTCTGCAAGTACCTTGCGTATCTCTGCATGGATCTCCTGAGCCTGCTCAGCTGTAGCAGTCTTGCCTGTTCCGATAGCCCAGACTGGTTCATAAGCCACAACAACCTTTGCCATTTCCTCAGCAGTGAGAGTGAAGAGAACGTCTTTCACCTGCTCGGTAACAACCTCGAAATGACGGCCAGCCTCACGCTCTTCAAGCTTCTCTCCGATGCAGAATATTGGAGAAAGTCCGGCAGCAAGAGCAAGTTTCACCTTTTCTACAAGCGTTTCAGAAGTCTCTCCATAATATTCTCTTCTTTCAGAATGTCCGAGAATTACATACTCGCAACCCACTCCGGAAATCATATCTACAGCAACTTCTCCTGTGTAGGCACCTTTTACGTGATCAGCGCAGTTCTGAGCTGAAAGACCTACAGCTGTACCCTTTACAACCTCTGCTACAGGATAAAGATGAGTAAAAGGTGGAGCTATGATAAGCTTAACGTCAGCTGGCACTTCAGAAGCCTTTGCTACAACGGCCTTTGCCAGCTCTACACCCTCTGCAACTGTTGTATTCATCTTCCAGTTGCCGGCAACAATGTGTTTTCTCATTTTTTGTATGTTTTAATTTTACTTTGAAAAATTGTGCAAATTTATAAGTTTTTTATGACTAATCCTATCTTGGATGACTTGTTCCACATCCAGACAAGTCCGGTATTGTCCATTTTCTCAACGGAGAACTCCAGGTTTGTTCCATGCTTTATGTTGCTGTCAGTAGTCCATGAAACATCTGCCGATAGTTTCTGTCCTACATAGGACGGCTTTTCAGAACATTTGACCACAAACCAGTTGCCTATCTTATCATCATGCACCCTATATTCGTTGCGGTGTTCACTATGGCTGATCTGACAGGTCAGGGGGGTATAGCTTATCTGCACTTCTGATTTCCATGTCATGGAAATCTCGCTTCTCTGCAGAAGCACCTCGTCAAGGTCATATTTCGCACAGCCGGTCATTGCTGTTATCAGGGACAAGACCAATATTATCTTCCGTATCATTCTATTTATCTGTTGTTATTATTTCCTTTAATATAGTGTCATGTCCTCCGGTAATCCAATATACCTTGGCCATGAGAGTACCGCTTTTCGTTACTGTGAAGTATCCGTCACCTTCTGGTCTGACAGGTTTGCCGTCGAATGTCCATTCGATCTTCGCTGCATCTAGTGTATTATATACCCTTAACGGCAATTTCGTACCGACTGGAATATATCCGTTTGCGTCTTTCTTAACGCTTCCCATGTATATGTAAGGCCATTCCACAGGAGGAAGTTTCTTTGTCATTACAGACAGTTCAAGGGCTTTTCCTGAGACTCCGTTGATTTCAAATGAAATGTTGACCAGATATGTCTTCCCTCCTGGTTCAAGCCCCTCAAGAGTTATTGAATATTTACCAGGCTCATATGGAGACACCTTTATTACAGATATTTCATTGCTTCCGTGTCTTCCCCATTCTATGATAGCATCCTGCTCATATACCCTGCTGCTCTCAAAACGTATGATTGCCGCATCTGCAAACTCTTCCACCTGGCTGTTTACTGCAGTCGGAGGTGTTGACTCTTCGGAATTCCCTGCAACGCTGAACTGGATGTTATTGCCTTCTTTTCGGATTCCGGTTATCATTGCCTTATTATGCGTGCCATTCCAGGATGCTAATGATGGCGATGTCTCAGAAGTTATTGAGTTGGTATTTCCATATGGATAGAATATACCTTTGATGTTGTTTGCAAGAGTATAGTATTGGTTCCTGTCGTTGAATGAATCCTGTCTGTTGTCTGCCTCCAGGACTTGTGCGCACTGATGCTTGCTATTGGTATTTACTGTGTTTAATAATGTCCATCTGCTGAGCATGGAACTGGTTTTGTCCACATGATAGACTAACATTCCCGAACCACCTATATACTTGTCCCATCCATTGTTGTCTCTGCACTCCAGAAGGAAAAATTCATTTTCTGTTTCGGTCTCGATCTTATAATATGTGCCACCTTTGCTGACTGGTTGCATAGTGTACAATCCGTCTTCCGTGATCGTTTCCGGTCCGACATTGGAACCATTGACATCTGTAAAAAGGAACTCTCTTTCTATGGCATTCAGAAAAGGTGGAGTATTGCCGTCGTTGTTGTAACTTCCATAGTCCATGAGGGATGTTGTGCCCCATACTCCTCCGGAATATCCGTTTTCCAGATCATCTGTGTCGTATAGGTCCGGAACTCCGAAAGTGTGAGTATATTCATGGCAGAAGCTGCCTATGCCGTTCATATAAAGTCTGTATCCGAAGTAGCTGTCGTATCTGCGTGAAAGTTCTGATGTGCAGGCGTACGAATCTATGATTTTACCGTTAAGAGAAAGGAATATCCGGGCTCCGCTTAAATACCACTGGTGTGACCATATGCAATCCGAATCGGCACCTTCAGCTTCATCTTCACCGGCAAAGAACACGAAAACATTATCCACATAGCCATCTCCGTCGTCATCGTATCTTGAAAAATCAACACCTTTCTCTTGGGCCAGTCTGCAGGCTTTCTCAATCATTTCAGCCGGGTTGCTGTCTTGTCCGTATCTGTTATTTGCACCATAATGTGCTCTGTTGTCTGGCAATGTTACAACGGGGCTTACATCGAATATGAAATTGAACTTGCCGTTGAACTGTGCATCGAAATATTCTTTTGCACATCCTGTAGCACCGGCAACATTGTATCCGATCTTATTGATCAGATTGTTGAAATCGTTCTGGTTATAGGTGAACTGTACATCCTTGAACTCAGCCAGAATAATGATTCCATGCTTCTCTATGGGGGCAGAAGCAGGAGCTGTCTTTCTGCTGCTGAGCATTCTTGCAAGTATAGGTGTGTCTTCACAGATTTCCTCATGTAATCGCCTTTTGAGGGCTGCATTCTCTGCTATGACGGTATAAGGGATGTTTCTGCAGTTTGCCAGAATGGATGCCGGTGTGTCCTGACCTACCATATATCCGGTGCTGACGATGGAACCATCTTCTTCGTAATAAGCATAGCACCACCATCCGTCTTTATCTTTAATTATAGGATATCCTTCGGTTGTAGTATGTGTCTTGATGAATTCATCACCCTTGAGAATGCTGATGAAGGTTGTTCCGTCAGGTTGTGTGATGACAGTCTGGCCATGTCTTGCCGGGCGGCTGGCAGCAGTGAAACATATTGTCAATGTAATAAGGGTAATGAATAAAAATCTATGCTTAAATCCTGTATCCATACTGTTTTTTATAAAAAACGTAACTATCTTTGCAAAAGAATTGCATATTTACACATTTTTTATGAAAAGAACAATATTTTCTGGCCTTTATCTTCTGTTGGCCTTTTGTTCACCTGCCTTTCTTCGGGCACAGGATGAATCTGTTGTAGAGAAAATAAACCGATATGGTAAATTCGATCATTGGTGCATGCGCGAAATAAAGGAATCCGGCATTATTGGAGGCAATGTAAGGTATCTTTATGAATTCTATGGTGACCAGGAAATACATCAGACTGGAAAACAGCCTTTTGAAGCTCCCGAAGACTATATCTGGAGGACAAATAATGTTTTGGCAGTAGTATTCGGAGTTGTAAAAACCAATAACACAGTGTTTCCTGAAGAAAGGGAAGGAGGCTATTGTGCAAGGATAGAGACTCATATTGAGGAAGTCAAGGCACTTGGCATAAACATGGATGTGTGCTGTCAGGGGGCGATGATGATAGGTCAGCTTCCTGAGCCGATCCGTGATACTAAGGATCCCATGGCTAAAGTTCTGTATGGTGTTCCGTTTTCGAGTTCTCCGAAAGCTCTGAAGCTTGACTATAAGGCGGATGTCGGCAATGAAGTCGTGCGTGGAACAGGATTTACAAAGCTTAAGCCTCTCGGATATCCCGATTGGGCCGAGATAACCGTTATTCTTCAGAACAGATGGGAAGATGAGGATGGCAATATCCATGCACTGCGTGTCGGGACTGGCATTGAGCGCATAATGGAAGATATTCCGGAGTGGAAAAACGACCATATGGTTGTTATAAATTATGGGGACATTACCTGTCAGCCTTATTATCAGGATTATATGGGCCTTAAGAATGATCCGGAGACGGCCTATCATGCAATTAACAGTAAGGGTAGGAATGTAATAGTGCAAGAAGAAGGATGGGCTGCCGAGGATGTTGAACCGAATCACCTTATGATTCATTTCATCACCAGTTGTGGCAAAGCCTTTTACGGAGGAGTGGGAAATACCCTATGGATAGATAATGTTGAACTTGTAATGTGAGAATCAGTTTAAATTTTTATTCAACATAAATTTAAACTGATTCAAAGAAATGATTTCGACGGGAACCGTGAGGTTTTTTAAAATTTTGAGTTTTTTGAATCAGTATGCAACGTTTTATTATAAATGTGCATCTTAGTTGCAGGTTTAGGTTTTAGTACACGTTTAAAGGGGTTTGAAGCGAAGTCTTCAGCCCTTTTATTTTTTTGCCTATCAATCGTCGATCCGTTTTTATGGGACAGTGCATGTGCTGTTTCTAAAAAGAAAACCGCCCCATAAAAGGGACGGCTTTTAATCTTACATGTTGCTGAACTGATTATTTAGAAGCCTCAACAGAAACCTTTCTAAACTCCTTCATCAACTTCATGAGGTTAAGCGCAGCCTTGCGAGCACGAGCTCCGGCAGCTTTGTTACCCTTCTCAACCTGAGCGTCAGCATTCTTTGCGAAAACCTCGTACTCTGCCTTGATCTGATCTACAAGCTCTTTCATCTTTTAAAATTTTAAATAGTTCGTTAAACGTTAAGCATCAAAAACTTGCACCAAGGTATGGATTAAATTTCTAAAATGCAAATTTTTACGGTTATTTTTGATTTTCCTCGACTTTTGGACGCGTATTGATTACGTTCATGGCTCTGTCTGCACCAATTGTAGCCCATGCTTTGATACCATCGATGACTCTTTTGCTGATGCCATCCATTTCCTTTAATTCTTCCTCGCTGAGATTTCCGAGAACGTAATCTATCTGATGACCCTTGCCGAATCCGTTGCCGATTCCGACTCTGATTCTTGCATAATCCTGCGTCCCTATAAGCTCGTTTATGTTGGTCAGGCCGTTGTGCCCTCCGGCGCTTCCGTTCTTGCGCAGACGCAATGTGCCGAATGGGATGTTGAGGTCATCAGAAATGACGAGAAGATTCTCTACCGGAATGTTCAATTCGTTCATCCAATAGCGGACGGCCTTGCCGCTGAGGTTCATGTATGTGGAAGGTTTCAGGAGAGTGAACTTCCTGCCTTTGAAGGAAACTTCTGCCGTACTGCCATACCGTCCTGATTTAAAAGAAATATTGGATGCCTGAGCCCAGGCATCCAATACCATAAATCCCATGTTGTGTCTGGTGTTGACATATTCGACGCCGATGTTTCCTAAACCGACGATCAGATAATTCATGTCAGATCAGATTATTTGCCCTGTTCCATCTTAGCCTGCTGGGTTGCACGTGTAGGACGTACAGAGCAGATGATTGTAGCCTTAGGTGAAACGATAGTAACGCCTTCGTAGCTGAGGTCGCCTGCAACGATCTGCTTTCCGATCATGAGATGTGTGGAGTCAACTTCGAGGATATCAGGAAGGTTTTCCATCATTGCATTGACGCGGAGCTTGCGGCTTGAAACGAGGAGCTTACCACCCATCTTCACACCCTCTGAGTGTCCTACAACCTTTACAGGAACCTCGATGGTTACTGGCTTGTCTTCAGAAACAAAGAGGAAGTCAGCGTGGAGAGCTTCGTCAGATACCGGATGATACTGCACTTCGTGGAGCACTGCATAACCATTTCTGCCGTCATCAAGCTTGAGGTCTATGATGTAAGAGTTAGGAGTGTGTGTGATAGTCTTGAGATCCTGTGCTTCGATAGAGAAAAGGATGTTCTCCATACCGAGTCCGTAAATGTTGCAAGGAACCTGTCCTGCGCGACGTACAGCCTTTACTGTCGCTTTGTTGCCGGCTTCGCGAACCTGGCCTTTGAGTTCAATGTGTTTCATTGTTTGAAAAAATTAAAATGTGTTACTCAGTTTTTGCTCTTCAGAACATTGTCTGCGCCGCAAAAACCCCATTGCACCAAAAAGCTCTGCGCTTTTTATGGGGCTGCAAAGATAGTTAAATTATTTTATTCCACAAGAGATGTTGCCTTGTTCCATTCCAGTTCCTTGTAGAAAGCATTGAGATAGTCTCTGTTCTTATACGGAAGATACATGCTGAGTCCGCAATGTTCCGTTATACTTATTGAATTCATGAAAGTCTCCGTAGCGGCTTTGTATTTTATGCAATCTTCCAATGCATCTTCCAGTCTGGACAGATGTTCTTCGGAGGCTCCGCAGTTGCGGCATATGCTCTGCAGATCATAGAACCACTTGTGTATGCTTCTGTATGAATCCCTGAAATACTGCTGTACCATGCTGGAACCTTCGATGGAGGCTATTCCTGTCCGGTTCTCCTGGAAAATTTCCCTGCAGACTTCAGCCAGAGGTTCCAGAGCCGTACAATCTACAAGCGAAATGGTGGCAGACCTGTAAGGCCCGCTAAGACCGTCATAGTGAGAGTAATAGCTTTCGCTGAATCCGGTGAGGTCAGGCCCGTCTTCAGCAAACAGGTAATCTGTTATGTCGGTATATCCCATCCCGTCCGACAGAATTTCCGTCTGCGAGAAGCACAGAAATCTGCATCTGTCGCGTAATTCGTATGCTACTTCAATGCCTCCCATGAAGCATGCGTCGAAGATTATGTATTCCATGTGCATTGGAATGGCATCAGCCAGTTCAGTGATGTTGATCTCATAGGCAGTGCCATCCGGGTTGTTCTGTACTCCGAAGCTCTTTACCATAGGCATGCCATCGGTCTGCGGCTTTTCGTGGTATGGTAGAGGACGGCGTGCCGGTCTGTTCCATATCCAGTCATCCTCGTCGGTAGCTCCTCCTTCATATCTGTCAGGATCAGATGTGTATCCTGCAGGAACCCACCCTGTTCCGTGCGAGGACATCAGCATTCCGTAGTTTTGTGCAGGAAATTCCTCCTTTATATATGTGAGTACCTTGTTGAGTGTCTCTGCAGAGGACGAGATGGTTTCATCCGGATACACTATGAGCGTATCCATGTCGGCATGTCCGAACTGATTTCTGTATAGCCTTGTCAGGACAGGGGGATTGGGAGTGCTGTATGATCCTTTTGTGTTGTGACTGAATACAAGTATTGCATCGTCGCCACGAAAGTGTGAAGGCAATGTGCCTTCAAAAACATCATTGATATCATCTTTGAGCGCTCCTGAAAGATTGTTGAATCCCAATGAATACAAGATGAATACGGATCTGGTATCTTCTTTAGCTTGCCTCTCCGTCTGTGGCCGGTTTTCATATCTTGCTGGAATTATCATGTGGTCATCCGGTATGCTGCAGGAGAATGCAAAGGCAATTGCAAACATTGCAGCAAGGAATGACGATAATCTGTATGTTACTTTTTCTCTCATTTCTTATTCTTGACCATATCCTGCAAATATAGTAATATTTCATATAATTCTTATCTTTGCAGTTGCTCCATATGCCGATGCATATATGGAATACGGTTTTGTCTGGCATGTTCTATTTTCGGGATATTTTGACGAGGCATCTCAGGCTTTGCCGTATGTCAGGTGAAAATATATATAATAATAAGGTATAATATATGAAAAGAATTGTAAAGATGTTGACAATTTCAGGCTTGACCGCAGCAATGATTTCCTGTGGGAAAAAAGCGGAGGATGGGAATTTCAGATATCTGGTCGATGAATTCGCGGATCTGAAGATAATGAGATACCAGGTGCCTGGCTGGGATGAACTTACTCTTCAGCAGAAGGAATACGTTTATCATCTGTCAGAAGCAGCAAAATATGGTCGTGACATCATCTGGATGCAGAACTGCAGATATAATCTTGATGTCCGCAAGGTGCTTGAAGATATTCTCGAAAATTATGATGGTGATCGTGCCTGTGAAGAATTCAAGGCATTCGAGACTTATGCCAAAAGAGTGTTCTTCAGCAATGGTATACATCATCACTATGCAGAGGATAAGTTCTTTCCGGAGTGTTCTCAGGAGTATTTTGCCTCCCTTATGTCTTCTGTAGGAAAAGAGGATGCAGAGCTTCTGGACCTGATTTATAATCCTTTGATATATCCCCAGCGCAAATCCACGGACAAGAGTGGAGACATTGTGATGGAGTCTGCCGTCAATTTCTATGAAGGAGTGACTAAGGCAGAAGTGGAGAAATTCTATGCCGATATGGTTGATCCGGCAGACAAGACCCCGGTGTCGTATGGCCTTAACAGCAAGGTTGTAAAGGGCAGTGACGGAGTCATCCGAGAGGAAGTCTATCGCATAGGCGGCCTTTACGGACCTGCATTGGAAAAGATCTGCTCAGAATTGGAAAAGGCTGCGGCAGTTGCTGAAAACCAGACCCAGAAGGACTATATAGCGGATCTCATCGACTATTATAGGACAGGAGACCTGAGATTGTGGGACAGCTATAATATCAAATGGGTAAAGGATACCCTTGGCACAGTCGATTTCGTGAACGGTTTTGTGGAGGATTATAATGATCCTCTCGGACGTAAGGCTACATGGGAAGGACTTGTCAACTTCAAGGATGCTCAAGCTTCACGCAGGGCTGAACTGATCAGTGATAATGCACAGTGGTTTGAAGATAATTCTCCGGTAGATCCGCGTTTCCGGAAAGAGGTAGTTAAAGGTGTTACTGCCAAAGTCATCAATGTGGCAATGCTCGCAGGTGACTGCTATCCGTCTACTCCTATCGGAATCAACCTTCCTAACGCTGACTGGATACGTCGTGAGCATGGATCGAAGTCTGTGACCATCGCAAACATTACATCTGCATATGGAAAGGCAGCACAGGAGTCTCCTAGGAACATGCTTTCTGAATTTGCATGGTCTGAAGAAGAAATCGCTTTTGAAAAGAAGTACGGAGATCTTACCAATGATCTCCATACAGACCTGCATGAGTGTCTTGGACATGGTTCGGGCCAGTTGCTGCCAGGCACATCTCCTAATGCCTTGGGAGAATACAGCTCAACCCTTGAGGAAACACGTGCTGACCTTTTCGGACTTTACTATCTTGCTGACCCTAAGCTGGTGGAACTCGGTATTCTTCCTGACGGAGAAGCATACAAGGCACAGTATTCAAGCTACATCAGAAACGGAATCTTCACCCAGTTCACACGTATCGAACTTGGCAAGAAGAATACTGAAGCTCATATGCAGAACCGTAAGCTCATTGCAGACTGGTGCTATGACAAAGGACTTGCCGACAATGTCATCGAAAAGAAGGTTCGTGATGGAAAGACATATTTCGTGGTGAATGACCATGAGGCACTTCGCGGACTGTTTGCAGAACTTCTTGCTGAAATCCAGAGAATCAAGTCCGAAGGTGACTTTGAAGCAGGAAAGGCTCTTGTGGAGAAGTATGCCGTTAATATAGATCCTGAGCTTCACAAGGAAGTCAAGGAACGTTATGAAGCACTTGGACTCAGGCCTTATGGCGGATTCATCAATCCGGAGATCGTTCCAGTGGAGAAGAACGGGGAAATCGTTGATTATGAGATTGTATATAATGACGATTATCTCGGACAGATGCTCCATTACGGCAGGAAGTACGCAACGCTGTAATACTGGTTTCATTGCGGATGGTCAGGCTTCTGAAAGACTTCAATTACTATCTTAGGATTGAACGTGCAATGTCGCAGAATACTGTGACGGCATATTGTTCCGATACGGAATCCTTTCTAGAGTATTATCAAGGTGCGCCGGAGGATATTTCCAGTGAGGATATCATCGGCTTTCTTTCTTCATCTGCAACCTTGTCGAAGCGTTCGCAGGCACGTACTCTCAGTTCTCTGAGGTCATTCTGCCGCTGGCTCGTGCTGGAGGGGGTGCTGAAAGATAATCCTTGCGACAAGGTAGACACGCCTAAGATCGGAAGGTATCTGCCTGATGTGCTTTCCGAGGATGAAGTCACGGATATAATAGAGTCTGTCGGTGGCGGTACATGGATGGAAGTGCGCGACAGGGCTATTCTTGAGGTCCTCTACAGCTGTGGACTTCGTGTGTCGGAACTTCTTGGGCTGCGTATATCCGGAATATATCAGGATGATATGTTCATACGGGTAATAGGGAAAGGTAACAAGGAAAGACTGGTGCCTATCTGCAGAATGGCTTATGATGCCATTGATGCTTATCTTCGCGTACGGCCCTCTCCTGCAGATTCCAGGCATGATGACATCTTGTTTCTCAACCGCTTCTCCAGACCGTTGAGCCGTATTTCGGTATTCAAGATGGTACAGAACCAGGCGCTTGTCGCAGGAGTCAGGAAGAAGATATCTCCTCATACTTTCAGGCATTCTTTCGCAACCCACCTGATTGAGCATGGCGCAGACCTGCGGGTCGTGCAGGAGATGCTTGGACACGAAGATATATCTACTACTGAAATATATATGCATATCGAAAGTGCTTCATGGCAGTCTGACGTACTTTCAAAACATCCTCGAAACAGGAAATGATATGTTGACGTCAATGAATCTTTTGCTAAATTTGCCGATTCTTGAGAGAAATTCAGAAAACAAAAGAAAGCCGGAGCGCTTTCTGAAATTTAATTAATGATATGGATAAGAACAGTTACGCTTTGGGCATGAGCATTGCCCACAATATGATGTCCTCAGGCATCAGAACTATCGGATTTGATGATTTTACAGCTGGCTTGAAAGCTGTGCTTACCGGCTCTGAACCGGCAATATCCTTCCAGGAGGCAAGTGGCCTTCTCGACAAGTATTTTGCTGAACTTGAGGCGGAAAGGCAGGCTCAGGCTGAAGCAATGGGTGCGGCTATGCGTGAGGAAGGTGAAGCTTTCCTGAAGATGAATGCTGAAAAGGAAGGAGTTGTTACGCTTCCAAGCGGACTTCAGTACAAGGTAGTTACCGAAGGTACCGGCAGGAAGCCTAAGGCTACGGATAAGGTGAAATGCCACTATGAAGGTACTTTCCTCAATGGCGCCAAGTTCGACAGCTCCTATGACCGCAAGGAACCGGCTGTATTCGGTCTCAACCAGGTGATAGCCGGATGGACTGAAGGTGTTCAGCTCATGTCAGAGGGATCGAAATATGAATTCTACATTCCATACAACCTTGCTTATGGTGAAAACGGAGCCCCTGGCGCCATCCCTCCATATGCTGCACTGAAGTTTGTGGTAGAACTTATTGAAGTTCTGTAGCTGACGTCCCGACGGAAAAATACGGATGGATAGTTCCTATGTAGAAATATTTGCACTGATAGCTGGGGTAGCCTACATCATTCTTGAGATACGCCAGAAGAGTTTCATGTGGGTGCTGGGCATATTTACAAGCCTGGCATCCATGTGGATTTTTTTCCGGCAGGGATTATATGCCTCATTCGGACTGAATGTGTATTATCTGGCCACATCCTTTGTCGGTTTGTGGCAGTGGGGGAGGGACCGGAAGCTTTTGAATGAAGGTAATGAGGAACAGAGTGATGCCGCATCAATCCATCTTAACCGTCTGAGCCTGCCTGTGATTGTCTCAAGTGCAGTTGTTCTGCTGATTGGAATATTTGCTCTTGCATGGCTTATGGAAAGGTTCGAGAATCCAATGTCTTTGCTGGATGCATCGGTGGCTGTCTTGAGTGCTGTAGCAACATGGTGGCTGGTGAGGTCCTACATGGAGCAATGGTGGCTTTGGATAGTGGCCAATGCTTTAAGTGTGGTTCTATGCATTTCACAGAACATGTGGTGGATGGCTGTCTTGTATGTTGCATATGTGTTCTCAGCAGCTTACGGATTGCATCATTGGAAAAATAAGGGAAGATATATTTCATAGTCATGGATCTGATAATTGATAGCGGTGCAACCAAGACAGCCTGGCGTGCCGTACATGAGGATGGAAGTGTGACGGCATTTCAGACCCCAGGCCTCAGCCCTACGGCTAAGGGAAAAGATGAACTTGCTGATATAGTGGGTAAGGCCTTGAGTATGCTTGATACCGAAAATGGAAACATCGCAAAGGTATACTTTTATGGAGCAGGACTTGTGTCTGAAGCCTCGTCAGATGTGCTGAGGGACCTCTTTGCCGGATGGTGCCCTCAGGTGGAAATGAATTTTGCATCTGACCTGATGGCTGCAGCAAGAGCTCTTTTCGGAGATGGCAGCGGTGTGGTGGCTATCCTTGGTACAGGTTCCAACAGTTGTCTTTATTCAGGTGGAATGATTCTGGAAAACATACGTCCTGGGGGATATATACTTGGCGATGAAGGTGGAGGTGTCTCCATCGGAAAAGCCCTTCTGTCCGACTTCATCAAAGGACTGCTCCCATCTGACATAGAAAAGGACTTCATTGGCAGGTATCACCTTGACTATCCTGAGATAGTCCGCAGGGTCTATAAAGATTCCGGGACATCTGCATTTCTTGCATCCTTTGCTCCGTTTGTCATAGAACATCAGGATGACGAGCATATGCAGAATATTTTGCGTCAATCTCTTGAATCATTTGTGACACGCTCTCTTAAAAGATATCCCATTGCACAAACTGACCTTAAGGTCGGGGTTGTAGGTTCTGTAGGCTGCGCATGCCGTCATCTGCTTGTGGAGATCGGACAGCGCTATGGACTTGAGTTCGGAAACTTCCTAAGAACTCCGGTTGACGCCCTTGTGGAGTATCATTTCAAAAACAGAAATCTTAGATATGGCATATAAGGAAAATTATCCGTCAAAGCTTCTTGAAGAGGCTGTAGATGCAATCACCACTCTTCCTGGAGTAGGACGCAGAAGCGCATTGCGTCTTGCATTGCATCTGTTGAAGCAACCTCTGGAGAATGTCCACCATTTCACATCTTCGATAAATTCCTTCCGTGATAATGTGAAATACTGTAATACTTGTATGATGATTTCAGATAATGACCAGTGTTCCATCTGTTCTGACCATACCCGCGACAGAAGGACCATATGCGTGGTGGAGAGTGTGCGCGACGTAATGAGCATTGAGAATACAGGACAGTTTCACGGAGTCTATCATGTGCTTGGAGGCATTATCTCTCCGATTAACGGTGTCGGACCTTCCGACCTGACCATACGTCAGCTTGTTGACAGGGTGTCGCAGCTTACATTGCAGGATGACCTGTCTTCCGAGGTCGAAGTCATACTGGCTCTCAGTGGTGATGTTGAGGGAGAGACGACTTCCTTTTACATCTACCGTCAGATTTCTTCTTTTCCTGTGAAAGTGTCTTCGCTTGCCCGTGGCCTCGGATTTGGAGACGATCTTGAATATGCTGATGAACTGACCTTAGGTCGCTCTATTGTCAACAGACAGATATTCAAACCGTAGATTTGGAGTTTTGACATTAAATAGATAAATTTGCAGGCTTGTGTTTTTGAACATAGGCCTGTTTCGTGTAATATGAACTCGTTCCGACGACTGGGCCGGAACTTAAAACGGACGAGGTATGATTGAGATCTTCTACAAGAAAGACGGACAGATAATGGTTTCCCAGTCGGAAGCTGATTTCGCTACAATTCCATACGATGATGTGATCTGGATAGACCTTTTCTCGCCTTCCGGAGAGGAAAAGAGGGCGACTGAAGTCTTTCTTGGTACAACCATTCAGAACCGTGCACAGGCTGAAGAAATCGAGATATCATCCCGTTTCTCCGAGACAGAACAAGCTATCTTCGCCAATACCAGCTTCCTCATTCCTGGACCGGAAGAATATACCGAGGAGACAGTGTCCTTCATCCTTGCAGGTAATATCCTGACCACTCTGCGCGAATGTCCTCTCAGAAGCTTTACCGACCTTCAGCGCAGGCTTCTTGCCTTTCCTAAGATATATAGTTCCGGGCATGTGGCGTTCCTCAGCATTCTGGAGCAGCGTATCGACCTTGATGCCGATATGGTGGAGCTTGTTTCAAAAGAGATCAACCAGTATAACAAGAAGGTCAGCCTTGGTGAGGATATCAGTGAAGAATTCCTCATCGACATCAATCAGCTGCAGGACAATACTATGCTCATTCGTGAGAACATCATCGACAAGCAGAGAGTTATCTCAAGCATTCTTAAGAGTGCAAATTATCCGAAAGAGTATCAGCCTAGGCTTAATGTGCTCCTTAAGGACATATCGTCGCTTATCAATCATACCGACTTCGGATTTGAACGACTTGAATATCTGCAGAATACCGTCTTGGGTATCATCAACCTCGATCAGAACAAGATCATGAAGGTGTTCACCCTTGTGTCATTGATGCTCATTTCCTACCCTTATAGCCAGTTTCTTCGGTATGAATGTCCGTTTCGGCTGGATCGGAACATCCGCATGGTCGTGGGTGATAGTCCTTGCCCTCATGATCATTTCCACAATGGCGATCTTCTGGGTATTCAAGAGACGCAATATGTTCTAAATCACATTACAATATAAATATCTTTACCGCCGGGAGGGTATTCCTTCCGGCGGTAAATGTTTGTATCCTGCCCATATGCAACGTATGGTTAAGAGAAATAGGTTTAATGTTAAATAATTTTGTTGTATGGTTAAATAAAACTATCTTTGCAGGTTGTGTTGAAGAAGAGAGAAAAATAATTTAATCAAATACTATAATCTTATGAACATTAATGACTTTAAGACCAGGAAGGAACTTTCGTATGAGGCTCCTTCCGTGAGCACGCTCGATGTGATGAGCGAAGGAATGCTGTGTCAGAGTTTCGGTGGAGCTAATCAGGCCGGAAAGACACTGGAAGAAAACGAAGGCTACACTTGGGATTTCTAAAACGTTGCTGCTATGAAAAAGATCATGATATTATTTGTGCTCGTTGCAGCAGCTGCAATGACACTCGCTTCTTGCCAGAAGAACGAAATCAGCGGACCTGTTAAACAGGAGGTCTACTTCACTATCAAGGCGGACTTTGAAGAGACCAAGACTGCCATTACCGACAATGGCGACAAGACCTATACTCCGACTTGGGCGAACGGAGATAAGATCGGTGTTCTGTTCGCATTGGAAGAGAAAGCACAAGCAGTGGAGTTTGCAAATACCGCTGATGCAGGTGAGACAGCAACTTTTGAAGGAAAGCATGCTTTTACTGTAGTAGAAGGTGCATCTGAAGTAAGCGGTAATCTCTATGCTTTCTATCCAAGCTCTGCTTTTGATAAGGAAAAGACGATATATTCTAATGGTGAAATCCGTCTGGACCTGAATGTCAGGCAGAATCCGACATCTACATCATTCGACCCGTCTTGTGACCTTATGATTGCAAAGCCTTGCTATTATGTGGCAGAAGCTACAGGAGAGAGTGTCGAAGTTCTTGTGGATGATATGTACTTTGCAAGAATGATGTCTGTCCTCAGAATCAATCTCAACAGTACACACCTGTCAAACGAGACAGTAAAGAGTGTGTCATTTGATGCAGAGGGTCTTGATCTCACCGGAGCAATGAGATTCAACCTTGAGACTGGTAAATTCGTTGGAAACCTATCTACATCTCAGGATCTCTCAGAAGTGACAGCAGTTTATTCGGAAGAAGATCCTATATATGTGGCAGGAGAAAAGAATTCCGCATACCTTGTAGTCGCTCCTGTTACTATTCCTTCAGGAACAACTCTCACTTTCACTATCGAGACTGAGAACTATGATATCGTAAAGACTGTCACAGCTCCTGCAGATATGGTTATGCCAGCTGGAAACATCGCTGTCATCAACCTTACAATTTCAGAAGATGACTGCGCTACCAAGGATAATTCTGATTATTCGGGAACTTATATTGTAGTAGCGAAGAAATCAGATATCTATTACTATATGTCAACCTTGAAAGATGGTGGATTGTCAGGCAATAATAGAACGGCAATATCATCAGGTGTGTCTGAAATAACAGACTATACTTCATCAAAGACAGATTTCGCAGGAGTTGAAGAAACATGTGTTTGGAATGTTGCCAAGGTTGATGGTGGTTATACATTTGCCAATATGGATAATACAAATTATCTGTATACGACAGATGCTAATAGAGCTATGATGGGTACAGTGGACCAGGCCAGCATCTTTACTGTTTCAGTTGAGAATAATATCTATACTATTACGGATAATGTATATTACAGGACTCTGTCTTTGAATACCTCATCAGATCTGTTTGCTTGTTATGGATCTGGTCAGAATCCAGAACTTACATTGATTCCTTATGTTGCTGATACAACTCCAAGAATCACCGTTGAGGATACAGAGTATAATGTTTCTGCAGATGATGAGACTCTTGAATTCAGCTATACTACCAAGAATATTGATGGAACTCCTACTGTTTCAGTTGCTGACGGAGCGACCATGAAAAATGTTGAGGCTGATGCTGAGGCAGGAATTGTTACAGTGATATTCGATGCAAATGCTGAAGAGGTAGAAAAGACTGCAACTCTTGTTCTTTCATATGAAGGTGCTGAGTCTGTTTCTGTGACCATCACTCAGGCTGCCAAGGACGTGTCATCAGAAGGGGGAGAGGAATCTATAATTTATAGTACTGAATTTAATTATGCAATTAAAGGCACTGCATATAACTCTTCAACTGAGATTGAAGGTAAAGACGAAGCTGGAACATCTTGGGGCATTGTGTACGGTAACTGGAATGGCAGTAGCTGTGCCCAGTTGAGAGTATATTCTGCGGGAAATTTCGGATCTATATATATGAAATTTGATGTGGCTAATGCTACTAAAGTTTCATATAAAGCTAAAGTTTCAAATACAGCATTAAAACTGAATACATACTACTCAGTAGATAGCGGCGCTACTTGGACTAAAGTTAATGATTCAAAAAGTCTGTCAACATCTTTGACTGATTATGAATTTACAATCAGTGAAACAGGTGAATATTCTAAAGTAAGGATTAAATTTGAGGCAGCAGGAACAAAACCGTCAAGTGGTAATTATCAACTTACTATTGATGATGTTGTTATTTATGGCTTTAAGAACGGTAGTGGTGAGACTCCTGCTGATCCGGTACAGCTCACTATGTCCGAGATTACTTGTTCAGCACAGACTGAGAACTCTCTTACATTCAACTGGACTGCTGTTGCAAATGCCACTGGTTATGAGGTTACATGCAATAACAAGACAGAGACTGTAAATGATGTAACATACACTGCAACCGGACTTACTGCTTCAACTCAGTATACTATCTCTGTAAAAGCTGTTGGTGACGGCACAAACTACACAACTTCTGAGGCGAAAACTCAGACCGGAACTACAGCAGCTGCTCAGGGCGGTGGAGATGAAGGTGGAGAGACTACCGGCGGATATACTCTGGTTACAAGTCTCTCGGATATTACAACCGGTCAGTATGTGATAGCAGCCAAAGTGGATGGTACTTATTACGCTATGTCTAATACTTACTCATCAAAGATTAATGGAACGGCAGTTACCGTTACAGATAATATAATATCAGAATCTGATGCAAATAATTATGTTGTAACTATAACAAAGACAGGTGATAATTATACAATTCAGTTAAGTGGTAAGTATCTATCATATGGAACATCTGGTACAAACTTCTCTAGTTCAACTACCTCATATAACTGGAATATAGTTGTAGGTACTTATGGCTCTTTCCGGATAAAAGCGACAACAGGTTCTAATAGAGCTATCATGTGGCAACAATCAGGAAGTAGATTCGGTCCATACGCTACAACAAATACTTCTGAATATAATGATATAGAACTCTTTAAACTTGCTAATTGACCATCATCCGGCGGCGGCGCCGGGGGTGATGAGCCCGCGGTGGTAGTTACGACGAATTCCGCTGCAGACATAGGACAGACAGGCGCGAGCCTGTCTGCTTCCTATTCCGGAGCTTCGTCGCAACCCACGGAGGTGGGA
>JAFRZX010000114.1 GCA_017442315.1 Bacteroidales bacterium | reverse complement strand
TCCACTAACGCTTCTGCGGAATCACTTAACTCTAAAATCAAAGCTTTCAGAATGCAACTGAGAGGTGTATCAGATGTTAAATACTTTCTGTTCAGACTTGCAAAGATCTATGCTTAGACACATACTTTTGCGACTGATCCAATACTTTTCCTGTGATTCCTTGTCATGCAGACAGGGTGTGGTGACATTTAGAAATGTGGAGCGTAATCTTATAACAGGCCGTATGCCAGGTTCCAGATCAGAAATCTCAGGAATTTCCCGATAAGAAGTAAGACCATAGTCCATCCTGGACGTGTTTTGTAGAATCCAAGGGCAATGGCAATGACATCTCCTATAAACGGGACCCAGGCAGCAAGTGCCAGCCATACACCATATTTGTCAATATTCCGTTTCTGTCTTTGCAGTGTTTCTGGCTTGACTTTGAACCATTTTTCAATCCACTCCCATTTACCTATCCATCCGATCCAGTAGGTCAGGACACTTCCAAGCCAGTTACCCAAAGTACCTGTGATAAGACATCCCAATGGATTTCCGGTTGCGGTAAGAATAGCCATGTATAGGACGTCTGAGCTAAAGGGGAAAATGGTAGCTGCGATGAATGTGCCTATGAACAGGCCTATAAGTCCGAGTCCTTCAAGCCATTCCATTATTACTTGCGTTTGCTTTTGAAGAAATCAGTAATGATTCTGCCGCAATCTTCTTTCATTACTCCAGATTTAATTCTTGTCTTTGGATGCATCAGGCTGGGGCTGAACATGGAAAAACCCCGTTTCGGATCGGCTGTTCCGTAGATGACTTCGCCAATCTGAGACCATGCCAAAGCTCCGGCACACATAGGACAAGGTTCCACAGTAACGTAGATCCTGCAGTCATTCAGGTATTTGCCTCCCATGGCTTCGGTGGCAGCAGTAATGGCTATCATTTCTGCGTGCGCGGTAGGGTCTTTGAGTCGTTCCGTCATATTGTGACCGCGTCCTATTATTTTGCCCTTGCAGACAATTACTGCTCCTATAGGCACTTCTTCCTCCAAGGCAGCAGCATTTGCTTCTTTCAAGGCTTCAAGCATATATTTTTCGTGTTCTTCCATGATG
This sequence comes from Bacteroidales bacterium, assembly GCA_017442315.1. Taxonomy (GTDB): domain Bacteria; phylum Bacteroidota; class Bacteroidia; order Bacteroidales; family UBA932; genus Cryptobacteroides. The sequence goes on along the minus strand of JAFRZX010000114.1, from coordinate 8,998 downwards.
CAGGTTGTCTGTTGCAGATCACTAAACAAAAAGAGCAGCATTCCTGCCACTCTTCTGTAAGATTCTTACCATCTGTCCTCAGATGATACTGTCAGTTTCTTGCGGCCACGACGACGACGGGCTGCCAATACACGACGTCCATTTGGAGTCGACATGCGCTCGCGGAAGCCGTGTTTGTTACGGCGCTTGCGCTGTGATGGTTGGAATGTTCTTTTCATATTTTAGTCTTTTTATATTTTCCTACACAAATTGGGAGTGCAAAGGTAGTCTTTTTCAGTTTATTTGCAAAATATTTTTTAAATATTCTGTATGAAAACAACCTGCTTTGTCTCAAAGAAAGGGTCATCTGTCCAATCCGACAGTGCCCATATGGTTACAGCCCCTTTTTTCAAGCCGGCTTTTAATGATGCTGCATTTATTTCTTCTCTTAGGTCTCCTCCTTTGAGATATAATATTCCTTCTTTGTATTTCCCTTTTACCCAAGGCATGAAGTTCTCAAGAGATGTTACAGCTCTGGATACTATATAGTCATATGTTTCAGGCAAGGATTCAGCTCGTGCATTGATGGTCTTTACGTTCTTCAGACTAAGTCCGGAACTTACAGCAGAAGCAACTGTTATCTTCTTTCCTATGGAGTCACATAGGGTGAACTCGGCTTTTGGAAACATTACGGCAAGCGGAATTCCGGGAAATCCTCCACCAGTTCCCAGATCCAGTATATGCAGTGGTTCGGCAATGCTGTATGGACCCACTCCTGTAAGTCTGTCATATATGTCTGGAAATCTTGTCTTGAGACATGCGGCAATGCCGATAGAGTGCATTATATGATGCCTGTAGATTTGGTCTATGTCCTTACGTGACACTACATTGATCCGTGAATTCCATTCGCGGTAAAGATCTCCCATCTTTTCAAACTGATCCATCTGCACCGATGTCAGTTCTGGGAAACTCCTTGATATTGTATCTTTAAATTCTTTGAATGTCATGGCCTTATAATAATTCGTCCGAGTATTCCATCATTTTAAGCAGCTGTGCTTTGGCTCTGCGTATCTTTGTCTTTACCGTATTTATAGGCATCTCCAGAGCATCGGCTATCTCCTTGTATCCGAAATTGTCTATAAGGTTCATCTTGGCTACAATATAATAGTCATTCTTAAGTTTCTCGATATTTGTCAGCCACTTGTCGTACTCCTGTTGGTTTATGATGTCTTCTTCAGGATTGTGCATTGTAGCTGGTATTTCCTTCAGTTCGGCCAGATCTTCATTTATCGATGTAGTGGGCATATTGTTCTTTTCCCTATCGTGCCTGCTGAGGTGATCAAATGCAGTATTCCTGGCAATACGGTAAAGCCATGTAGAGAATTTGTATTCCGGATTGTATGAAGCTATCTGTGTAAAAGCTTTCTGAAAACTTTCAAGGCAGATGTCTTCTATATCCTCCTTTTGTGAAACATATCTTGAGATATGGTTTTTAACGCCTATATTGTATCTGGTATACAGAACGATGAAGGCTGCCTGATTCTGCTCTATGGCAAGTCTTACAAGGTCGGTATCTGTCAGATTAGTGAGCTTCGAGCCAATTTTTTCCATAGTTGCATTCGACAGTTAAAGGTATAGATAATTCAATTACGTTCTCCATTTCTTCAGCTACTATCTTTTTCAGGATATCCGCCTCTTCTGGGAAAGAATCGAACAGCAGTTCGTCATGGATCTGAAGTACCATTCTGCTTTTGAGTCCATCTTTGATCAGTCTTTTATCCACATTTATCATAGCCAGCTTGATTATGTCAGCGGATGTACCCTGTATGGGTGCATTGATCGCATTCCTTTCTGCAAGGGAACGGACTGTGCTGTTATTGGAATTGATATCCGGCAGATATCGTCTTCTGCCGAATAGCGTCTCTACATATCCGGTCTCGCGGGCTGCAGTAAGAACATCCTCTATATAGGATGATATGGCCGGGAAATTTGCAAAATAATCGTCAATGATCTTTTTCGCATCAGTACGGCTGATGTTCAGACGTTGTGCCAGTCCGAAAGCGGATATTCCGTACATGATTCCGAAGTTGGCCGTCTTCGCAATTCTGCGTTGCTCCGGTGTAACTTCTTCCGGAGCAATGCCGAATATTCTGGCGGCTGTTATTGCATGCACGTCCTGTCCGTTACGGAATGCATTTATAAGATGGGCGTCGCAACTCAGATGGGCCATGATGCGAAGTTCGATCTGAGAGTAGTCTGCCGACATTATGATGCCATTGGGATGACTTGGGATGAAAGCTTTCCTTATTTCCTTGCCTCTTTCTGTGCGTATAGGTATGTTCTGTAGGTTAGGCTTTGATGAACTTAGTCTTCCTGTTGCGGTCAAAGCCTGGTTGAATGTAGTATGTATCTTTCCTGTTATAGGGGATATGAAATTAGGAAGTGGGTCTATATAAGTTGACAGGAGCTTCTTTACGCCTCTGTATTCCAGAATTTCATTTATTATCGGGTGCTTCTCGATAAGACCTGATAATGTGTCTTCATCAGTCGGATATGAATATCTGAATCCGTTTTTAGGCTTTATCTTTGGATCGAGTTTCAGTTTTTCAAAGATCAGAGCTCCTATCTGTTTTGGAGAAAGGATGTTGAGGTTTGGCTCGTCAGCCATATCTCTGACTTTGTCCTGTATCTCATTCATTTCAACAACCAACGATGACGCATATCTTTTAAGCTGTACAATATCGATCTTCACCCCATCCTGTTCCATCTTAGCAAGAACTTTAAGCAGAGGCTCCTCCATTGTGAAGTATAATCTGCACAATCCGGAATCTTCCATCTCCTTGAGAATCTTTTCTCCTATAAGCAGTGTCGCTGCAGTATGTGAAGCAATATCCGGGCTGTCTGATTCTGGAGTCTCGTCAAAAAGGGAAAGTTCGACATCTTGCTGTCTGGACTTTGTTATTTCAGCTAAATTGATATCCAGGTATGTCTTTGCCAGAATATCTAACTTATGACTTTTTTCCGGATTTATAAGATAATGCATCAGTTCAATATCCATCAGGCTGCCCTTGAGCTCAGCACTGTTATATGCTAAAATATTAAGCTGTAATTTAAGGTCATACCCGAATTTTGTGATGGAAGGGTCGCTGATGATTTCTGAAAAGGAATCTGCAGTTCCTGTGGCGACAATGCATTTGTCGTCGAGCATGGTCGCAATGATGATGCGGCTGACAGGCGTAAATATGCCTGATTCGCTTCCTTCTGTGCTGATGGCACATTTTCCAGAAGCTTTGGCTGTCTTGCAGACTGTCACGCAGTCTGAAACAGAATATTTCAGATCATTTCCCTTTTTGCTTCCTGATGTATCTGTTTTGCCAAGATACCTCAGCAACGAACCGAACTCATATTTTTCAAACAGGTCAGCAACTTCCGGACTGTATCCTTTTTCTATTGCCATCTCATCGCAGCTTATCTCTAGCTGCAAGTCAGTCTTTATCGTTACAAGGTTATGACTCAATTCGATATGTCCTTCTGCATTGCGTAATGCTTCCTGCTGTTTTGAAGTCAGCTCGTCAATATGGGCATATATGTTCCTTACTGTGTCGTATTTAGATATCAGCTTGCCTGCTCCGATTTCTCCTATACCCTTCACGCCAGGAATATTGTCGGAAGAATCTCCGCATAGTGTAAGGATTTCGATGACTTGTTCCGGTCTTGATATGCCGTATTTCGCACATATCTTTTCTGTGTCGATAATCTCATTTTCACCTCCAGATTTTCCTGGTTTGTATTGAAATATGCCGGAGGAAATGAGCTGTCCGTAATCTTTGTCAGGAGTAACCATGTATACGGTAAATCCTTCCTTTTCTGCTCTTTTTGCCATGGAACCAATGACATCGTCTGCTTCATAGCCCTTTGCCATCAGTACAGGGAATCCCATTGTCCTGCAAAGTTCGCATAATGGATCCAAAGCATCTATTACCAGTTGTGGGGTCTCCTCTCTGGTGCCTTTGTATTCCGGATATATTTCATGTCGAAATGTGCCGCCGGGAGGATCGAAAGCGACAGCTAAGTGAGTCGGTTTCTCTCTTTCGATGAGTTCGAGAATATATTTGGTAAATCCGAAGATGATGGACATATCCGCACCTTTGGAATTGATCATGGGATGCCTGAGAAAGGCATAATACATTTTGAATATCAGAGAATGTCCGTCAATAAGAAACAGTCGCTTATCCATACTACATACATATTGAACCCCAAAGGTATAAAAAGTTTCGTTTTCTTCAGACTTTTCCTTTGAAAATTCCATTTACCGTTTCCTGCATGTTTTCTGAGGAACAGCGGAAATGCCCGTCAGCGCATAGTGCTATGACTTTTGTGGCGGCTTTCAACCCGTCATTCAGGTCATGTGTCGAGAAGATTATTGCGCATCCTGTCTGTTTGCAGATACCATTCAGAGCATTGAGTACGGATAACCTGTTCTCTGCATCAAGAAAAGCAGTCGGTTCATCCAGCAGAATGACGGTAGCTTTCCTAGCGAGTGCAGATGCAATGCCGGCTTTCTGAAATTCTCCGTCACTCAATAATGAAATGTCCTTGTCAGTCAGTTTGTCCAATGACATCATTCGGATGGCGTCTTTAAGCATATCTTCCTGTTCTGCACTGAGCCTCCCTCTTGCGTCGCTATCCTTGTAGCATATGAGTCTTATATACTCTCCTGTTGTAAATCCGGCCACTTTAGGAATTCTTGCCGGAATCATTATTATGTTGTCGCATAATGACGTGATTTTTTTGAGCAGAGTGGTTTTGCCGCTTCCGTTTGCACCGCATAGCATTATACAGTCTCCCTTTCTGATATCAAAGCTTATACCTTTATATAATGTTTCTTTGCCGTAACCTATTTCCAGATTACGTATTTTCAGAATGAGGTCATTGATCATATGATGGGTCTTTTAAGGAGCATGTAGACAACAACAGGAATTCCGACAAATGCCATTGTGCTTGCAATCGGAATTGGAGTCTCACCGGTTCTGCTCAGCAGATCTGCTGCAATGCATATAATGCTGCCGGTCAGCATTGTGCCTGGAAGTTTGGTCCGATGGGAAGCAGTGGAAAATGCATATCCGGCGATATGAGGCGCGATTATTCCAACGAATCCTATAGGACCGCAGAAAGCGGTAATGGTTCCTGTCATAATGCTGCTGCTGATCAGTGCAGTCATCCTTATCCTACCAGGATCAGCCCCTGCCATAGATGCGAAATCATCTCCGAAGATGATGATATCCAGTTCTTTTGTGTTGAACAGGGCAGTTATCGTACCTATTATAACTGCAGTCAGCATCATAGCTGTCTGCAACCATGTCGTATTTGAGAAACTGCCTGAAGACCAGCTGTAATAGAGTTTGAGACTTTCTGATTCGGCTCCAGCTTGTAATATGGGTATGGTGGCGTTTACAATGAAACTCATCATAATGCCGAAAATCAGCAGTTCGCCTGCATTCTTGAATTTTTTTGAAACTGCCAGTATGATTATGGCAGAGAGCAATGCCCCGGAAGATGCGGAAGCTGCTATTGTCAGTCCAGCCGGTATTCCGTTATTTGTGCCTGTAAGAGTTGCGACAGCTGCTCCAAGGGCTGCACCGGCACTGATGCCCATTATATATGGGTCTGCAAGCGGATTATGGAATATGCTCTGCATTTGAGCACCGGATAAGGATAGTGCAATGCCCGCGAGAATTGCAGTGACTGCTCTTGGGAGCCTAAGATGTTTCAGGATATCTACAGAAGGCAGACCTCCTGCCGACAAGTCGGCAGCAAGCAGGATTGCGAGAGTCAGAAGGCCTGCAACCCATATCCAAATTATCCTTTTTCTGCTTTTCACGCTGCAAATTTAAAAAACACTTTTGTAAATGCCATATGTGAAATGAGTCAGCATAATATGTCTAAATTAGAATAATTATAAATAAATTTGGATTTTTAAGTTCTGATTATTAATTTTGTGTACAATATTTGTCAGTTGTTCAGATTATAAATAATAAAGTTATGAAAAAGATAGTTTTATTTGCAGTTGCCATGTTTTCTATGGTATTTTATGCTTTGGCAGATGACAGGCCGGTAAGCTATGACCGTATTCCGGAGTCCGCGCGTGAGTTCATCTCGTCAAATTTTCCATCAGATAAGTTTTTGTTTGCAACAGTTGATGATGATCTGATCCGTCCGGATTATACTGTTGTGCTGGAGAGTGGAATGACACTTGGGTTCGCTTCAGATGGATCTCTTGATAAAATTGAGGCAGGGCGCACTGCGATACCTGTTTCTATTCTGCCCGTGCAGATTGCTGAATATGTGGACCGTCATTATCCAGGCTCGTCATACAGGTCTTATGATATCGACAGGCGTGGCTATGAAGTGGAGTTGTCCAATGGAATGGAACTTAAGTTTAATAAAGGGTTTGCTCTTGTAGAAGTAGATCTATGAGATCAGGTCTGAAATTCATGGGTATTATGAAACGAATTTTATTAATGTTTTCCGTACTGGCTGTCATAGCGATTTCATGTGATCGATATGATGATGGAAAACCGGATAGGGATATAAGAAAGGAATTCAATGTAATGTATCCTGAAGCGCGTGATGTTGAATGGGATCGAGAAGGTCCGTATTGGGTTGTTTCTTTTGAAATTGATCATGTGGATTACGAAGCATGGTATAATGATGAAGGAAATTGGATCCGGACTGTGAAGGATGTTACTCTGAAATCAGTTCCGTATGCGATTCTGACATATCTTGAGGAATCTGTGTATGGTGGTTCTGTTCCGGATGATGACGTTGATTACGTGATGACTCCTGATGGAAACTTCTACAGATTTGAACTGATATATGAAGGTAGGAAGGTGCTTGTGGATGTGACGGAGGGTGGTATGGTATCTCTTGCCGGTTATGATTACTGAAACGGACAGAATCGGTTTCGGTAAAGTTTGCTGAATATAATCGAATTGCCTTGTTTCTCAAGCAAGGTTTCAAGTAAATGGGCGATATATAGCCCATACTATATCTAAAGAATCCCCGTTAGAGTGAATTCTAATGGGGATTTACAGTTTATTAAAATGACTTTGGGGTCACACTCCTGTCTGAAAAGCCATAATTATATGAAGATGGATCTGCCGACTGACGTTAAAATAGTTTCTTTGTGTCATTTGAATGATAATTCGTATATTTGCACGTTTTAAATGAAATGTAGATTCAAATGGCACAGAAACCTTCAATCCCAAAAGGAACCAGAGACTTCGGCCCGGCAGAAATGGCTGGACGCAATTATATATTCGATACGATACGTTCGGTTTTCAGGACCTATGGATATGCTCCTATCGAAACTCCGTCAATAGAGAATCTGAATACTCTTCTCGGAAAATATGGTGAAGAAGGTGACAAGCTTCTGTTCCGCATTCTAAATTCCGGGGATGCATTTTCAAAGATTGATTATGATGCATATAGGGTGGAAGGTACTGAAAATGATTACAACAGTAAGGCTCTTTCTCTTAAACTTTGCGAGAAAGGATTGCGTTATGATCTGACCGTACCGTTTGCGCGTTTTGTAGTCCAGCATCAGAATGATCTGGTATTTCCTTTCAAAAGATATCAGATTCAGCCTGTATGGAGGGCTGACCGCCCTCAGAAAGGACGCTATAGGGAGTTTTATCAATGTGATGTTGATGTCATCGGTTCAACATCGCAGTTGAATGAACTTGAACTTGTGCAGATTGTTGATCGGGTGTTTACATTGTTCGGAGTGAATGTATGCATAAAGATAAATAACCGCAAGGTTCTTACAGGTATGGCGGAAATATGCGGCTTTCCTGAAAAGGTCGTAGATATAACAGTTGCAATAGACAAGATGGATAAGGTGGGATTGGAGGCAGTAGAGAGTGAGATGATGGAGAAGGGACTTACCGCCGAAGCAATTGAAGTTCTCCGTCCTATACTTGCACTCAAGGGATCCACAGCTCAGAAGATAGAAATTATGCGTGATCTTATGAATGGCAAGTCTGCTTCAGGTCTTGTTTCGGAGACAGGTCTGAAAGGATTGGATGAACTAGAAGAGTTGTTTGGATACATATCAGCTGCTGGAATACTCCATGATGTTGAGATGGATCTTTCCCTTGCACGTGGTCTGAACTATTATACAGGAGCTATCTTTGAGGTCAAAGCAAAGGATTTTGCAATCGGAAGTATTTGCGGAGGTGGACGATATGATAATCTCACTGGTATTTTCGGGCTTCCTGATATGTCGGGAGTTGGTATTTCATTTGGGGCGGACCGAATATATGATGTATTGAAGGGACTTGATAAATTCCCGTCAGAAGTAACTTCCACTACTAAACTGCTCTTTGCTAATATGGGTGCAGCAGAAGTTTCATATCTTATCCCTGTGGTAAAGTCGCTTAGAGAAGCAGGAATCTCATGTGAAATATATCCTGGACAAGCCAAGCTCAAGAAGCAGTTTGACTATGCTTCCAGGAAATCGATACCTTTCTTGTCGATAACTGGAGGTGATGAGGTGGCATCCGGAATGGTTAATGTCAAAAACCTGTCGACAGGTGAACAAAAAACATTTGCTAAGGATGATGTTGAAGGAATATTGACTTTTTTGCAATAAAAGTTTGCAGTTTTAAAAAAACACCGTATATTTGCATTCCAATATCGCGGGATAGAGCAGTTGGTAGCTCGTCGGGCTCATAACCCGGAGGCCGGAGGTTCGAGTCCTCCTCCCGCTACAAAGTCGCCGTAACTACTCAAACATTAAGAGAGTTACGGCGAAATTCATTATATGACTCCACATTTCGATATAATTGGATATAATTGGGTCACCTGGACGTTTTTGGGATCAACGGAAAAAGTAGGTTGGTAAATTTAGTCTTGTTACCTTTGTGGTATGGTAACAAAGACATTATTAGAGACAATATTTCCAAGTGTCATCGTTGAGAACTTTGACATCGTATCAATACAGCATTATCCCAAGGAT
>JAFRZX010000113.1 GCA_017442315.1 Bacteroidales bacterium | reverse complement strand
TACAAAGCAGATGAGCCGAAAGAATACTACTCCTTCTCCATTATGACAGATGGAACACAAGGTACTATCGACCAGCAGATTGAAGCAATCAACGGTCTGGAGCTGAGCAAGGATAACTTCTATGTATTCTACATTCCGTCCCAGGATCAGCCTGCACCGTACAGACTGCCGTTGACTATGGAGGACGAAGCCACCAACACCATCGCAATGCTCAATGTGGTGATTGAAGAAAACAACGAAGGCTATATCGCAAGAATTGACAGTATCTCTATTCACGAAAAGAGAACTGAGCCACCAAAATAAGAAGGTTCACGGAGGTATAGGGATGAATAAAATTTGGAAGATAGTTATTGCTATCCTCGTTTCTCTTTTTCTGGTAAGTATAGTTCTGTTAATCTCTAATCGTTACGCTTCTGGAACTAACACAAACGGAAATAAGATTCCTGTTGATGTAATTCAATCTGAAACACGCATAGTTTCAGACCAATAGAACAAAGAAGGAGGAATGACCATGCTGAATTTTGAAATTAACCCAGCTGCCTGGACTGGAAAAACAGTTGTTGCAATGCTCTTTGCAGCTCTCTTGTTTATCGTTGTACCCGCTGTTCTGTCGGTTATCCAGTATCGCATGACCCAGCGACAGAAAAAGTATGCGCTGTACCTGATGGGCGGTGTGTTCGCAAGTGCCATTCTGTTCGGTGTCTATTCCCTTATTGTGGGGCTGTTGCTTCTGGTCGTGTATTGGGTGGCTGCTACACGCATGAAAACACAGGCAGAATAGTAAATGTTCACACACTCCATGTTGAACGTATTACTTATATCGAGTAAGATTAAAGTGAGAAAACAAAATCACCGGCGATCTGGCACTTTTTACAGCGCCGGGTCGCCGTTACTGCTTATTTTAGGAAAAACCTCTCCGAGATTGAGGAATGAGGTGTGTATATGAAGAAAAAAAGAATTATCACGATATGTGCCGTGGCTCTTGTGATCCTTACGGCATCAGCGTTTTATCTGAATAGAGCTGCCATTTTTCAGCGTGGCAATCCCATTCCTTATCTGATCTCTGCCGTTCAGATTTCTGAAAAGAATCCTTATGTGGCAGTCGATGAAACCAAAGATCCAAACGTGGAGAATGTCCTGAATTATTCGATTACTTCAGCGAGAAAACAGGGATGGAATTTGTTGAGCAGGCTGGCAGTGGATACTTATTTACTGACGGAGAGCGAAATGATGTGATTTCCTCCGAGGTTTATTGGAGACGATATACAGTTTGGACAATACCCGATATTGAACCCACCAATTAAAGGAGGTGGCATTGATGAAGAAGAAAAGAAAATGGATCATTGCCGTAATCATTGTTTTAATCGTGGCTCTTGGTAGCGTTTATTCTATTCCCAAGCTGAGAGTAAGCCTGTTTGTGCATAGCTACCACGAACTGATTGAGGATGGTCTTGCTGCCGGTAATGGTGTTCCTGCTGACGATGCTGTTTTATTTGGCTACGATTATGTGAACAGTTGGGAAGGCACACACCCCATGACTGAGTTTGTAATCATGTCCTATGGTAATACCTACTATGGCTGCTACTATTCCCCGGATGATGTGCCGCTTGCGTTTCAGAATGCAGATGTAGAAGTAACGCAGGATGGTCACGACTATTGGGAATGGGAAGCTGAAGGAGATAACCACGGCTCCACCTCCAAAATCATGGAGCAGTGGTATTTCTTTAAGGCTTCATTCTAAACTACAAAGCCCAAGGAGGTGGCATTGATGAAGAAGAAAACAATCAAAATACTATCTATAATTTTAGGAATCATGATTGTCTTATCTCTGATAGGCTTCATTTCCTTCCTATCCTTTGACCGTGCCGGTGGAGAAATCGGATTCGATGCCGTTATCAACCGTGTAGAACCAGAGTACAACATGGCATACGCAACCGTAACCGATCAGGATGCAGGCTTCTTCTCAAAGAAACTGCCTGAGAGTATCATGTTCAACACCAGCGATCTGGATGTGGAACTGAAGGCCGGTGATGAAATCCAAGGCTGTTATTTGAGTGGAACCATCAGCGGAGATTCTGTCCGTGTAGTCAGCGTAATGGTCAAGGAAAAGAAAACCGCTACAGATGGCACAATCACTTTTTATACAGAGCCAGTCAGAGAAGCACAAAGTCAGGAAGGTACAGATGCTATTGAAGAACTGTTTCACCGTGAGCTTACTTATGAAGAAACGAGAAAGCTCATTAAAATCATTGATGATGTAGATGAATGGGTCGATGACCATTCAGTTGACCGTCTGGCGTATTATTTTGACGGTGCTTTCTGGCTGTATGAAAAGGATCATGTTTTCTATTTCACCTACGAATACAATGTGATTTACTATGACCACTATTACGCTGAAATCCCCGCAGAGGATATGCAGTACATCAAAGATCTGGGAGCAGAATGTGTGGAATTGCCAGATGTTGAACCGACCGAGTAAAGGAGAGTGAACGCAATGAAAAAGAATTTATCAACTATCATCGCCATCATTGCCTGTGTGCTGTTGGCTTTCAATACTATCAAAATCAGCACCTTGCAAAAGGAAGTTGACCGACTGCGTTCTAATCTGGATAACGAGATCCACACCATGAACCAAAATATTTCCGGCATCTACGGAGATGTTCAGCTTATGCTGGAGGAAGAAGCAAATCAGCTTGCGGTCAGCGAATGGAAATATGGCGACATCAATATTGATGCCAGAACCGCAGAGGTTGTCTGCACTGTTGTTCCAAAGGTCTACACTCCTGGAACCACTCAGGCTACTATCGTGTGCAAT
>JAFRZX010000112.1 GCA_017442315.1 Bacteroidales bacterium | reverse complement strand
CCGGAGCGGGCAAAAAAGCCAGCCAGCTCCTCAAAGCAAGCTGCGCGAGCTACGCCAAAGGGCTCGCTCCGCATGCTTTGTGCCGGTGATACAGAAAATAAAAAACAACCGGAATTTTCCGTTGAGCCAAAAAACAACCGGAATTTTCCGTTGAGCCAATTATATCTTATATCCATTATATCAGAAAGTGGCCGAAATAAAAAAGGAACCCAATGATTTTTCAGTGGGTTCCTTTGCTTAATGTCGGGGTACTGTGACTCGAACACAGGACCCTCTGGTCCCAAACCAGATGCGCTAGCCAACTGCGCCACACCCCGATTTCCCTCATTTGGGACTGCAAATATACGGCGAAAAAACAAAAGTGCAAAACTTTTCAATAAAATTTTGCACTTTTTTGTTTTTAGATTATCTGTAATGCCGGGGATAGCTTGTCTACAGCATTGCCGGCTTGAAAGTCAATCCCGATTAGAGGTTAGGGTTGATTGTCTTCCACTCTGATACAGGAGGGATGATGCCGAGAGAGATTATCTCATCGCGCATAACCTGAAGGTGTGCGTATGATGCATCGAGAGCTGCGAGTTCCTCTGCTGTGCCTGTAACCTCACCGAAGTGAACACCTGTTGAATCGATAGTTGTAGGCATAGCCATGAGTACATTCTTATACTTCTCGTTGTTTACATAGCATCCTGCAGGCCAGTGGAATTCAGGACCACCCATAGCTGCCTGAATCATGAGCACTGACTGGTAAGCAGGACTCTGGAATGAAGAACGGCCACGGAGCTTTATGATATTTGAACCTCCCTGCACTGTTGCATGTTTGATTTCCGCCCACTTGTCCTCAGGAATATTGAATTCTGAGAGAGGTTTGCCATCAACTGTAATCTTGGATGCAAACACTGCCATAGCTTCACCATGACCTCCATAAGTGCGCGCATTTTCCACCTTGTACTGAGGTACGCCGAGTTCCTTTGCAATTGCTGACTGCAGACGTGTTGAATCGAGAGCAGCAAGTGAAGTGAGCTGGTTTGGTTTGAGACCTGAACGGATAAGGGCAGTAAGAGCAGTGACATCTGCCGGGTTGAAGATTACTACTACATGGTTGACATCAGGACAATATTTTCTGATGTTGTCACCGAATTCTGCTGCTATCTGGCAGTTGCCTTTAAGGAGGTCTTCACGGGTCATTCCTTCCTTACGTGGTGCTCCGCCTGATGAAATGATATACTTGGCTCCTGTGAAAGCGACTTCTGGATCAGTTGTCCATGTGATGTTCGCCCCCTCGAATGCACAGTGATACAATTCCTCAGCGACACCATTTACGCCTGGTCCATAAATATCGTAAAGGCAGATATTTGGAGTGAGGCCAAGCATGAGAGCAGTCTGAGCCATGTTTGATCCGATAGCGCCACCGGCACCTACGATCACGAGCTTGTCGTTTGTCAAAAATTCCATAATAAAATTATAATATTAAATATATTAGTATCAAAACTTGGCAAATATAGTAAATTAAATGGTAATTGCGATTAATATTTGAAAGTAATGGTGCCCACATCACCAAGGGTTTTACATAAATATTTTCAAGATATCAAAACATTTAGTATCTTTGCAGCCTAATTATTAGTTAATCAAGACAGTGGAACCTCCCAGTCATATATTGACAGAACAGAAAATCTCTGCGGATCAGACTTCTGACGATCCGTTGTCCGACAACATTTACATGATAATGGGCGAGACATCCGGTGAAGGACCGGAAAGTGTCTTTGTGTGTGCATGGTCAGCACGCACTGGTTTGTCATATGTCGGTAGACCGGATTCCATGGTATCTTGAAAGGGAATAACAAAGTCATTAAAAGATGGCACTTTATTTTAGAAAAAGACTCGAAAACAAAGCAGAAATCGCCGTGTGGCAGGTAACGGAAACGGAGGAGGAACTCTTGAACCTCACATCTGTTCCTAATGATGAACTAGAAGAAATATCGCTGTTCCGCAGCGAAAGCCAGAGGAGACAGAAACTGGCGGTAAGGGCACTTATCAACGAGGTGTTTGAAGAAAAGATGTATCTTAACCACCATGATAATGGTCAGCCTTATTTGGAAAACTGTGCTACCAATATCAGTATTACCCATACAGATAAGTATGTGGCCATAATCATCCATGACGAAGATGAGGTTGGTATTGACGTGGAATCTCTTGACAGGGATTTCTCTGCAGTGGAGAAAAAGGCTCTGTCTGAGGATGAGATAGAAGACCTGCATGACGATAAGAAGAATGAGCAGCTGGCTATATACTGGTGTGCGAAGGAAGCAATATTCAAGAGAATGTCTCAGAACAGGGTGGATTTTGCTGAGCAGATAGAGGTCGAGAAATTCAATGTGAGAAAAGAAGGTGAACTAGAGGCTACGTTTATCCATAAGGATGAGCATGAGGAGGAATTTGAATTGGAGTATATGATGTTCGACAGACATGTGCTTGTATGGCTTGTCGGTTGATAGATTAGAATAATTAAAAATATATTATTTTTTAACAAGCTGTTAACGAATAAGTTAACAGCTTGTTTTTATAATTGTTGATAACTTTTGCTAAATCTTTACATTGTTCTTTTGTCATTTGAATTATCTTTGTCGGACCTCAAGGATGAGATCCTTGCGGAGTTTGTTTTTCCACTTATTTATATTGAACAATTCACACCCTTGTAAAGGGGTGTGACTAAAACTAACCCATCCCTGATTATGGTAAAGCATGTTGTAAAGCGAGACGGCAGAATCGTCATCTTTGATAAAAGAAAAATTGTAGATGCGATACTCAAGGCAATGGATGTTACTGATGCCGGAGAAGATATAGTTCTTGCAGCGGAAATAGCTGCGGCTATTTCAAAGATTGATGTTGACAACATGAGCGTAGAGGATATTCAGGACCAGGTGGAACTTGAACTCATGAACAGTCCTCGAAAGGAGGTCGCCAAGAAGTACATTGCCTACCGCAATCAGAGGAATCTTGCAAGAAAGGCAAAGTCACGTGAGATATTTCAGGAAATCATAGATGCCCAGGCTACCGAAATCACTCGTGAGAATGCAAACATGAATGCCGATACCCCGGCAGGAATGATGATGAAGTTCGCTTCCGAGTCTACAAAGTCATATGTTGATGAGTGCATGCTTTCTGAAGATGTAAAGGAAGCAGTCAAGAACAACTATATACATATTCATGACAAGGATTATTATCCTACAAAGAGCCTTACATGTATTCAGCATCCGTTGGACAAGATTCTTGAAGACGGATTCTTTGCCGGTCATGGTGAATCCCGTCCTGCCAAACGTATAGAGACTGCCAGTATCCTAGGGTGCATTTCCATGGAGACCGTACAGAATGAAATGCATGGTGGGCAGGCGATTCCTGCTTTTGACTTCTATATGGCTCCTTTTGTCAGAAAGACTTTCCATGAAGAGCTTGATAAGGTTGGGGAAATAAATGGAGAAGACTATTCAAGGCTTTATAATGTTGCTATTGATGACTATCTCAGAAGGGATCTTGTCGGCATTCAGGGAGATGAACGTGTCATTCAGCATGCAATGAACATGACAGTCAGTCGTGTACATCAGTCTATGGAGGCGTTTGTGCATAACATGAATTCGATTCATTCACGCGGTGGAAACCAGGTCGTATTCAGTTCCATCAATTATGGTACGGACACATCAGCAGAGGGTCGTTGCGTAATACGTGAAATCCTGAATACTACATATGAGGGTGTTGGAAATGGTTCGACAGCTATATTCCCTATTCATATCTGGAAGAAGAAGAGGGGTGTCAGCTATCTCCCGGAAGATCGCAACTATGATCTCTATAAATTTGCCTGCAAGGTATCTGCCAGACGCTTCTTTCCTAACTTTGTGAATCTTGATGCACCTTTCAATCATCATGAATTGTGGAAAGCGGATGATCCTAAGAGATATCAGTATGAGGTTGCTACTATGGGTTGCCGTACACGTGTCTTTGAAAACAGGTTCGGTCCTAAGACTTCAATAGCGAGAGGAAACCTGTCGTTTACGACCATCAATATCGTAAAGCTTGCTATCGAGTGTATGAATATCGAGAGCAAGGAAGACAGAATACATGAGTTCTTCAAGAAGCTTGACTGGGCTCTGGAAATTTCTGCAAGGCAGCTGGATGAAAGATTCAATTTCCAGAAGACGGCTCTCAAGAAACAGTTCCCGCTTCTGATGGGTGCATTATGGATGGATAGCGAGAAACTTGGTGAAAATGACACAATTGAGTCTGTAATCAATCACGGAACTCTAGGTATCGGATTTATCGGTTTGGCAGAGACATTGATTGCATTGGTCGGAAAGCATCATGGAGAATCGGCTGAGGCTCAAGAGCTTGGTTTGAGAATCGTTTCTTTCATGCGCAGCAAAGTAAATGAGTTCTCTGAAACCTATAGACACAACTATAGTGTACTTGCAACGCCGGCAGAAGGACTTGCGGGACGCTTCACCAGAGGAGATAAGAAGAAATTCGGTGTAATACCAGGCATCACTGACAAAGACTACTATACCAACTCAAACCATGTTCCGGTATACTACAAGTGCACTCCTAGACATAAGGCGGAAGTTGAAGGACCATACCATGCTTTGACAGGTGGAGGACACATATTCTATGTTGAGATTGATGGAGATGCAACTCATAATCCGGAGGCTATAATGTCAATCGTGGATCTTATGGACAAATATAACATAGGATACTGCTCTGTCAATCATAATCGCAACAGATGCATGGATTGTGGCTATGAAAATGCAGAAAAGGGTATGGTAAAATGTCCTCACTGCGGTGGCGGGCATATAGATAAACTGCAACGTATTACGGGATATCTTGTCGGAACCACAAGCAGGTGGAATAGCGGAAAGCTTGCCGAACTTCGTGACCGCGTAGTGCACGAGTAGGGGCAACGGGCTTGTCCTCTTTGCCGGTATGGAAAGTAAACTGGTGCCAGCTGATGTTCTCTGTAAATATGCATTATGTTTATAGAGACATATATAACGATATTGTTTTATCTTATTTCAAAAAAAAGTACCTTTGTCTGAAGTAATTGCAGGAGAGGCATATGATACAGGCAAAAGGAATAGAAAAATCATTTGGGACACTCAAGGTTCTGAATGGGATCGATTTTATTGCGGACAGGTCGGAGGTCGTGTCGATAATGGGAGCATCAGGTGCTGGAAAATCAACCTTTCTGCAGATATTGGGAACTCTTTCAAGTCCGGATAAGGGAACTCTGTTGATTGATGGTGTTGATGTGCTGAGGCTTGATGGTAAACATCTTGCCGATTTCAGGAACCGTCGTCTGGGATTTGTATTTCAGGCTCATCATCTTCTTCCGGAGTTTACTGCTCTTGAGAATGTCATGATTCCTGCTTTTATAGCCGGGCGTTCCAGAAGTGATGCCGAACATGCGGCAGTGTCACTGCTTGCAGATCTGGGACTGTCGGAAAGGCTTGCTCATAAGCCTTCTGAACTTTCCGGTGGAGAGCAGCAGAGAGTGGCTATAGCCAGAGCGCTTGTCAATAATCCGTCTGTGCTTTTTGCTGATGAACCATCCGGCAATCTGGACTCAAAGACAAAGGAGGAACTTCATAATCTTTTCTTCTCCCTTCGTGACAAGTATGGTCAGACCATAGTCATTGTCACTCATGATCCGGATCTTGCAAAAATGTGCGACAGGTCACTTTATATGGTTGACGGAATTTTTGTCCCACAATAGGCTATCGGCAATATGAGCATATTCCGCTTCAAGAAATTCGATGTCATGAACAATCGCAGCGCGATGAAGGTTAATACTGACGGAGTGCTGCTAGGTGCTGCAATGACCGTGCTTCCTGATGACAAGAGATGTCTTGATGTCGGTACTGGAACAGGTACGATAGCATTGATGGCAGCGCAACGGCTTCAGGCGTGTTATAGTGAAGATTATATGGTGGATGCGGTAGAAATAGATGAAGCCTCTGCGGATGAAGCATCAATCAACTTCAGAAACTCCCTTTGGAAAGACCATCTGAATTCTTACAACTGTCCTTTGAACTCTTTTCATCAGATTCCAGAAGGAGGATATGACCTGATATTTTCAAATCCTCCTTATTTCGAGGATTCTCTTCATGCTCCGGAATTCCGCAGAAACAATGCACGCCATACTGCAGGTAGTCTGTCTTATAGAGATATTTTTGAATTTGCATCTGATAACCTTTCTGAAAGAGGCCGCATATCAATGATACTTCCTGCAGATCAGGAGACGCATATAAGACGTTATGCCGGATCGTGCGGCTTTTATATGTTCCGTATAATCCGAATCAGGACAGTACCAAGGAAAGCCCCTTGCCGCATCATTACGGAATTTTCCCGGTGCAGATGCGAGACTCCATCGGATGAGATGCTTACAATACAGAATGAGGGAAGGTATACTGAAGATTACCTTTCCCTCACTCATGATTTTTACCTGTTTGCCTGATTTATTGCTTCTGGTCAGGTTTTGCTGCATTCAACTTGCGGATGTGTTGCCTCCTGAATCGTTCTTCTCCAACGTAAAGTTTAGCAACTTTCTCAATAGGAAGCACTTTTTTGTAGCGCTCTGCAAGTGTACTTTCTGTTTCGTGCTGTTTTTTCTTTGCAGCAAGGTACTGATCCAGCAGATTTGAGATTTCCTTTGTATTATTACCGTCTTCAAGAGCTTTAGAGAGTGCTTTGTGAGCCATTATCATAGCTTTTGTGGCATTGTCCAGTTCTTTGTGAGCCTGGTTGTAGATGGGCCAGAAAGCCTGTGCTTCCTCTGCGGTCAGATTCATTTCAATGGTAAGAAATGCTGCTTTTTCTGCCATGATTTTTTCTTTCCATTCACCATCACATTTGTGATGTGCATATGATCCTGTGCTGGATATCAGGTATGTGAATGAGAAAAGGACGAGTGTAATAAATCGTTTCATGATATCAAAATCTTTATGTTTTTATTGTTTATAATGTTCAATACTATCGGCACTTACTCCTGTATATATCAGGTATTCTATAATATCTTCTTCCTCTATTCCTGCAGAAGCTTCTGCGTCAGACTCATAATAGGTAAGATAAAGGAAATCATCGGAAAAGATCAGAAAATCTTCTTGAGTCAATTCTTGTTTTTCCGTCGATTTTTCAAGAAAGAATCCACCGGCTGCTACTATCATGACAAACATTGCCGCTAAAGATAGATATGAGGCAAGCTTTTGCCTGAACTGTGGCTGTAATGTGTTTTGCCTGACTTCTGTTTGCAGTTCTTTCTTCAACGAGTCGAAATAACCTTCGGGAAGGTCATATGGCATTTCCTTCAATTGTGGCATGCTCTGCAATATGTCATCCTCAAACCTGTTCATCTTTAAGAAACTAAATGTTAGACAAATAATTGTGTATGTGGTTTATTCTATAGGAAAATGTTTTCCATGTCTGTCTTTATTTTTGTGCAGGCGTGGTGGTATGATGCCTTCAATGCTCCTACGGATGTCCCTGTAATTTCTGCTATGTCTTCATATTTAAGATCATCAAAATATCTCATGTTGAAGACTAAGCGCTGCTTTTCCGGCAGTCTCTGTATCGCCTTGTGCAGCTCCCTTTGCATTTCGTTGCCATTGAAATAGGGATCATCATCGATTCTTTGTGCCATGATATCAGATAGCGAGCACATTTCTATGATTGAATTGCGGCGTTGCTTTCGTAAATGATTAAGTGTTTCATTGGTGGCTATCCTATAGACCCATGTATAGAGCTGTGATTCTCCTCTGAATGAAGATAATGACCTCCATATCTTTATGAAGATATCCTGAAGCAGGTCATTTGTATCTTCGTGGCTGCATAGGAATCGTCTGACATGCCAGTAGAGTCTTTCAGTATAGGTCTCCACTATACCGTTGAATGCCTTTTCCAGCTCTCCTGCCTGCTGCAGCCGTATTATCTCGTTATTAGTCATCAGAGGTCAAAAAACAGTTTCTTAGACCATGATAATGTATTGTGGTTTAAACAAAAATACTAAAAAATTTTTCTTAATTTGCTATCTTTGCACCGATTATACGCTTAAGATGAAGAAAACGAGAAACTTTTGCATCATTGCGCATATAGACCATGGTAAAAGTACCTTGGCTGACAGAATGCTTGAGATTACCAACACTCTGACTGCGCGCGATATGGAGAATCAGGTTCTGGACTCCATGGATCTGGAAAAAGAGAAAGGCATTACCATTAAGAGTCATGCGATCCAGATGGATTATATATATAAGGGGGAGGAATATACTCTGAATCTGATTGACACTCCTGGGCATGTGGACTTTTCATATGAAGTGTCACGTGCAATAGCATCATGTGAAGGAGCTCTTTTGGTAGTGGATGCCACTCAAGGTATTCAGGCGCAGACAATATCCAATCTTTACCTTGCAATAGAGCATGACCTGGAGATAATACCGGTCCTGAACAAGATTGATGTAGACTCTGCTATGGTGGATGTCGTAACTGACCAGGTCGTTGATCTTCTGGGATGCAAGCCTGAAGAAATCTTGCTTGCTTCCGGAAAGACCGGCCAGGGAGTAAGGGAGGTATTGGATGCTATTGTGGAAAGAGTGCCTGCACCGGTGGGTGATCCGGATGCTCCGCTTCAGGCCCTTATATTTGATTCGGTATTCAACTCATTCCGAGGTATCATTGCCTACTTCAAGGTGGTCAATGGAAGCATCAGACCCGGTGACAAGGTTAAGTTTGTCAGTACGGGAAAGGAATATGTCGCTGATGAAATCGGAGTCCTTAAGATGAAGATGCATCCTCGCAAGGAGATACCATGCGGCAGTGTCGGATATATTATATCGGGAATAAAGAGTGCTGTGGAAGTGAAGGTCGGAGATACCATCACTCATGTGAACAATCCATGCAAGGACGCCATAGCAGGATTCGAGGAGGTGAAGCCTATGGTCTTTGCCGGAATGTATCCGGTTGAAACAGACCAGTATGAAGAACTTCGTGCTTCGCTTGAAAAATTCCAGCTCAATGATGCATCGCTTGTATTTGAGCCCGAATCCTCTCTCGCGCTCGGTTTTGGTTTCCGTTGCGGTTTCCTTGGTCTTCTGCATCTGGAGATAGTGCAGGAACGTCTTTTCAGGGAATTCAATATGGATGTCATCACCACTGTGCCGAATGTGTCATATAAAGTGTATACAACTCAGGGAGAATGCCTGGATGTTCACAATCCATCCGGACTACCTCCGGCAACATTGATAGACCGTATAGAAGAGCCTTATATCCGTGCCCAGGTTATTTCCAGAGCAGACTATTACGGACCTATCATGAAACTGTGCCTGGACAAACGTGGAGTTCTTGTCAATCAGCATTATCTGACGGCAGATCGTCTTGAACTTACCTATGAGATGCCTCTGTCTGAGATTGTCTTCGATTTCTATGACAAGCTCAAGTCCATTTCAAAAGGTTATGCATCCTTTGACTATCATGTTGTCGGGTTCAAGGAGGCAAAACTGGTCAAGCTTGATATTCTTCTCAACGGTGATCCTGCAGATGCTTTGTCTACACTCATACATGCCGACCATGCATATGATTTCGGACGTAAGATGTGTGAAAAGCTGAAGGAACTTATACCTCGTCAGCAGTTTGATATCGCTATTCAGGCTGCAGTGGGAGCAAAGATCATTGCACGCGAGACCGTCAAGGCTGTCCGTAAGGATGTGACGGCAAAGTGTTACGGAGGTGACATCACCCGTAAGAGAAAACTTTTGGAAAAGCAGAAACAGGGAAAGAAGAGGATGCGTCAGATAGGAACAGTGGAAGTTCCGCAGAGTGCTTTCATGGCAGTCCTGAAACTGGACTGATCACGGATTCTGTGTCAAGGCGTATGCAACGTAAAAAGGGAAACCGTCACGGCTTCCCTTTTTACGTGCCTCCTATATTTTGAGGCCTTTCTGTCGAATCCCGCAAAAGAATTGCACACATTTTCTGGATATCACGGGCTCGCAGAAAGAGACGAATAAGATTCTTAACCATTTGCAAAGGTCGTATCTTCTTTCTGTTTTTTTGTTGTAGCAAGTGTTGTTTTTGCTGTTGTTTTACCCGTTGTAGTGTGCTTTGCGGCCTTTTTACTCAAAATCAAGCATGCTGTTGAATCTGTCTCTCAACTCGGCGCCAAATTCAGTGTCACCGAAATGATCGGCCATTTCTGCGACATATGAAATGCAGTTATAGCAGTTGTCAAACTCTCTCTTTGCGAAGTCGTAATAGTCAAGGAAGAATTCGCTGGAAATGAATATCTCGTCGGTGAATTTCCTTGAGAGCTCCTTTGCCTTTTCTGCATCTCCGGCCTTGTAATATGTCTCGATCATATCGATGACCATATATTCATTGGAGAAGCCCAGATATGTAAGGTCGAGAGGGAAGTTTTCCTCCGGAACACATTCCTGACACATGTCCAGCAGCTCGATGGCTCTGTCCTTGTCTCCTATCTTCAGCATTTCCTTGGCTGCGTTTACGAACAGGTTCCTTTGTGAAAGGACTCCGCAGAATGTGTAGAAGTTCTGATAGTCTACAAAATAGTCAGTCCGCTTTAAGGCGTCCCAGGTGAAGATGTTCTTCATCTTGTTGTAGAGGTCTTCCGGATCTGCGAATCCGATGTCAGTACTCTTTGTCCGGTTTTTTATAGGAACGAACTTATATGAGAATCCTTCATACATAAGATACTCCTTCAGTCCGATGTTTATGTCTCCACCCATGCTCAAGAGGTTTATAGGTCGGTCCCATTTGTAGTTGGACAGCAGGTCGAGCATGAATATTTCCGGCTTGGTAAGATAATCCTTGTCCTTAGGGATGGTGAGAGTAATCTGCTCAGGAATCATGTCGGCATATTTCTCATCCAGAATTCCATATTTCAGGATATTCTCCTTATTTACAGGGATTGTGAACTTTCTGGACATGATATAGTCCACCATCTTTCCGCTTGACAACGGTAATTTTGCTTCAGGGTGTCTGAATATCCTCATTACATCGGCAAGCGGGAATACCGTGTCTCTGGTGTCATATATATATACGAATTCATTTGTGCCGTAAAGATATTGGCGTGGGCTGACCTTCAGGTCCAGAGGGGCGGATTTGTTTGAAGCCCACTTCATCTGGTCTATGTGCCAGTCTGTACCGAGCAGTGAAGTGTTGGCTATTCTTACGTCAGGACGGATTTCTTCAACTTCCTGTGCATACCACAGAGGGAAAGTATCGTTGTCGCCGTGAGTTATAAGTATTCCGTTTGGACCTACCGAGTTGAGATAGTTGCTGGCCATCTCTACCGCTGTATAGCGGTTGCTTCGGTCATGGTCATCCCAGTTTTCTGATGCCATCAGAGCCGGAACGCCGAGAGTGATGCAGAATATCAATGCAGACAGCGCTGTGCGGTATGCCTGCTTCCGGGAGTTTTTCCTGTCAAGAAAATCTTCGGTCATGCTATATATGGCGGCTACGGCTATACCGATCCAGATGCTGAACGAATAGAATGAACCAGCATATGCATAATCCCTTTCGCGGACCTGATAAGGTGGCTGATTCAGATAGATGACGATGGCGATACCTGTCATGAAGAACATCAGGAATGTCAGCCAGCATCCGCGTTTGTCTCTGGCGAACTGGAAGAATATGCCGATGATTCCCAGCAGCAGAGGAAGCATGTAGTAGTGGTTCTTGCCTTTGTTGTCCTTGAGATATCCCGGAGCCTCAGACTGGTCTCCGAGCCGTATCTCGTCTATGATCGGAATACCGCTTTCCCAATTGCCGGCGAAGATGTCTCCAGGTGACGGACTGTGGATGTCATTCTGCCTTCCGGCGAAGTTCCACATGAAATATCTCCAGTACATCCAGTTCATCTGATAGTCGAAGAAGAACCTCAGGTTCTGGAAGAATGTAGGCTTTTTGTGCGCAGCTCCCGGTACGTTGTGGCCTTTTCCGTCCATGTATGATTCATAGAATGCAATGTGACGCTGGTCAGAGCCACTCCACATTCGTGGGAACAGCATCTTTCCTGCAGCATCATAGACGATTTTTCCTGGACCATCGGCCTTTATGTACTTATCTCCTAGAGGTGCCCAGTATGTGGTGCTTTCTATGTCATAAGGAGCATCGAAATACTGTCCGTACACAAGAGGATTACTTCCGTACTGCTCTCGTCCAAGGTATCTGACCAGTGTGAACGGATTGTCCGGCTGATACTCATTTGTCGGAGTCTTTGCGCTGGATCTGATTATGACTATGGAAAACAGAGAGAATCCTATCACTATGGTGGTGAAGCAAAGAAGAACCGTATTTGCAAATACCTGCTTCTTGTTCATCGTGCGGAAAAGTCCCCAGAAGCATGCGCACAGAAGTGCTGCCATGAAGAATGCTGCACCACTGTTGAATGGAAGATGAAGTGTATTTACAAAGAACAGATCGAAGTAGGCTGCTATCTTCGGCAGATAAGGTATGATTCCGAAAAGGATGACAGCAAGAATGATCACCGATACCATGAATATCTTCACATATTCCCAGAGGCTGTAATGTCCGTTTTCGCGTTTCTTGTAATAGAACATGAAGACAAGTGCCGGTATTGCCAGCAGGTTCAGCAGGTGGATGCCGATGGATAATCCCATAAGGAATGATATCAGCACTATCCAGCGGTTTGCGTACGGAGTGTCAGCCTGCTCGTACCATTTTGTCATCGCCCAGAAGACAAGGGCTGTAAACAACGATGACATTGCGTAGACCTCTCCTTCAACTGCAGAAAACCAGAATGTGTCGCTGAAGCAGTATGCAAGGGCTCCCACTACACCTGAGCCATATATGGCAATAGCTTTTGCAACGGTGTAGTTTCCGTCTTCACCGGTCTTTATCAGTCTTTTTGCAAAGAATACGATTGTCAGATAAAGGAAAAGTATGGTAAGGGCTGAGCAGATTGCGTTCATCGCATTAACAGCAATGGCGGCATGGGCTCCATCTGTGAACATCGTGAAGAATCTTGCAAACAGCTGGAATACAGGGTTTCCTGGAGGATGGCCGACCTCCAGCTTGTATGATGAAGCTATGAATTCTCCGCAGTCCCAGAATGAAGCAGTCGGCTCTATTGTCATCAGGTATGTTACTGCAGCTATGAGGAAAGTGGATGCTGCTGCAACCCTGTTCCAAAAGGTAAATTTTCTGTTATCCATTTAGTTTTTCTATAATCAGAATTTAATCAAACTGACAAATATACATATATATTCGCTATATTTGCAAAAATAAATCTCAGCACATGGCAGATAATGATTGGAAGAAAAGACTAGGTGTCGTATTTTCAACAAATCCTGATTTCGTGTATCAGGAAGAGGTGGCTGACGAGCCTGCAACTATCGCGCCGCAGAAACAGAATCTGCTGGTCTCCCTGGATCGTAAAGGCAGAGCCGGAAAGCAGGTTACTCTTGTAAAAGGTTTTGTGGGGACTTCTGATGACCTGACTGAACTGGGTCGCATGCTTAAGGTCAGATGCGGCGTAGGTGGAAGTTCCAAGGATGGCGAGATCGTTATACAGGGGGATTTTCGCGACAGGGTTGTGAACATATTGAAGGATCTGGGATACGATAGGACAAAACGGGGTAACTGATATGCTTTTTGATATACTTGCTCTTTTATCGCTTCTGATTGTGATTTTCCTGCTGAGCCGTCTGGCCAATATTCTTCCGTCCCTTCTTGCCTGTCTTATCAGGTGGAAGGAAACTATGAATCTGGAAGCTAGTGCCAAACTCAGCCGTGACAGGGATGCCTTGGCAATGGCAATGCTTCTTCCCTTCTGTCTTATAGCTGTCAGGTTCAGACTGTATGACCCCGGATACATGGATGGAATGTCTGAAAATCTCAGGTTGGGCATAATATGTTCGGTATTTGTATCATATCTGTTTCTAAGAAGATTGACATTTGTCATTTTCAGGCCAGGGTACGGCCTGCATGCGTATCGTACGGCAGACAGGTCTTCATATAGTTTCTTCATATTGCTGACTTTGATATTGCTTTTTTCGGGAGGTCTGCTATCATTCTGCGGTATGAATTCATTTGCTGTCAGAGATGCAATGATTTGGATATCAGCGGGGATTTATCTGCTGTTTCTGGTTAGAAAAATGCAAATTTTCATGTCATCCTATTCAATTTTCACAGCTTTTTTGTACCTTTGCGCCCTCGAAATTTTACCGACAGGTATAATGTTGGTTTCAGCAATGATTTTTTAGGTTAGAATGAGTGTAAAGAATATCCTGATTTCCCAGCAGCAGCCGATGACGGCTTCTCCATATGGAAGCATAGCAGAAAAGTTTGGTGTCACATTTGACTTTAGACCTTTTTTCAAGATAGAGCCGTTGACTTCGCGGGAGTTCCGTGCCCAGCGTATAAATATTCTGGATCATACGGCTATAATCTTTTCTGCACGTACTACGATTGATGCATTCTTTCAGCTATGTGAAGAGCTTCGCGTGAAGGTTCCGGAAACCATGAAATATTTCTGCACGACAGAAGCTGTAGCCAACTACCTTCAGAAGCATATCGTATATCGCAAGCGTAAAATCTTTTTCGGAGATGGTACACCTGAGTCCATTATAAGTCTGATAGGTACCAAGCATAAGGGGGAGAATTTCCTTATCGCAACTGCAGGGTCATCAAGCAAGGATGCGGTGACCAGACTTTTCGAGACTCAGAAATATTCATTCGAGACAGCTGTCTTTGTCAAGCCTGTGTCTCAGGATCTGAACGGTCTTGACCTGCACTCCTATGATATGATAGTGCTTTTCAACCCTGCAGACGTAAAGTCTCTTTATGAGAATTGTCCGGATTTCCGACAGGAAGACATAAAGTTCGTGTCTTATGGAAGATCTGTCGTAAAGGCTATGGAAGATGCAGGGCTTACAATCGAAATATCTGCCCCTACTCCTGAGACTCCTTCCGTAGCCAAGGCTCTGGAGTTGTATCTGTCTAAGAATTAAGTTGTGGACGGGGAGAACCATAATACTCTTCCTAAACAAGAAAGATTGTGTGGCAAGACGCTGATTTCCCGTCTTCTTGCCAAAGGTAGACATGGCAGCGTGCCTGGACTGCGGTATCTGTATCTTACAGACTCCAGGTCGGATGTCAGCAGAATCATGATTTCCGTACCTAAAAAACTTTTTAAACGCGCTGTCAAGAGGAATCTTCTCAAACGCAGGATACGTGAAAGCTGGAGGAAGCAGAAGCATTCGCTTGCCGTTACAGGTGGTGTGGATATACTGTTCATGTATTCCTTGAAAGAGGTTCTTGGCTATGAGGAAATATATGCAGCTGTCGGAAAAGTTATTGAAAATCTGAATGCGCGATATTCTTATTCAGATACCCCTGAAGGAAAATCTGTGGAATCTGTATGTCAGGAGCAGGTTTCAGAAATAGATGCATCGTGTTGTTCTTCCGGAGATTGAGATAATGACTGGGTATAAGCATTCCGACAAGCACTTCAAGGCGCTTCTGAAGAAGGTAGTCATTGCACCTTTCGTGTTCCTGATCCGTTTTTATCAGGTGTGCATATCCCCACTGAAGGGTGGCCCATCATGCCGTTTCACCCCAACATGTTCCCAGTATGCTCTTGAAGCATTCAGAAGGCATGGCCTTTTCAAGGGTTTCTATCTATCCCTTCGCCGTATTCTCCGCTGCCATCCATGGGGCGGACATGGATATGACCCAGTACCGTAATCCTCTGATTTGTAGTGTATTATAAGAATAAACCTGCTTCCCTTTAGCCGCACGTTTATTCTTATAATGTATTGATATTTAATCGGTTGCGATTTACGCTGTTTGGATTATCTTGCCAGTCGGACGAAGACGCTCAAAGGGAGGTTCTTGCCGTAAGAGTCGCGCAGGACAAGTTCCCCGAAATCAAGAGATTTGTAGGCAGTCTTGAGGCAGAAGGCCTGCTTTACGATAGTCTCTCCCAGTACCGCAGAATACCCGTTTGAATAAAGATTGAGGACCATGAAACTGTCCTGTGGGGCAAGGATTGCAGCAACGCACTGAAGCATTTCGTTGAGGCATTCGTCGAGTTTCCATTTCTCACCGTCCGGACCGTGTCCATATGCAGGGGGATCAAGGATTATTCCCTGATATGTGTTGCCTCTCTTTGCTTCTCTGCGTGCGAATTTCAGGGCGTCCTCCACAATCCACCTGATGTTGTCCAGTCGGCTGGCTTCCATGTTTCCACGGGCCCATGTGACTACCTGGCGCACCGAGTCGAGGTGTGTCACGTCCGCGCCGGCTGCCTTTGCAGCGAGCGAAGCGGCTCCCGTGTATGCGAAAAGATTAAGGACTTTAGGTTTCGGCTTACCCTCTGCCTCAGCCTTCTCCACAAGCGCTTTGGTCTGCTTGTAGATATATTCCCAGTTTGATGACTGTTCGGGAAAGACTCCCACATGCTTGAACGATGTGAGTCCGAGCCTGAGTGAGAAGTTCAGGCCTTCCTGCGCGCCGTTGTAGCGGATATACCACTGGTCATCCATCTTCTTCCTGCGCTCCCATGTGCCGCTGTCCTCCTTGCCGGCCTTGCCGAATCCTGCCCCTGTCTTGAAACGGGTATGGATCAGCCTGTTCCATTCTCCGTCGGAAAGGGACTTGT
This sequence comes from Bacteroidales bacterium, assembly GCA_017442315.1. GTDB lineage: Bacteria > Bacteroidota > Bacteroidia > Bacteroidales > UBA932 > Cryptobacteroides. The sequence goes on along the minus strand of JAFRZX010000112.1, from coordinate 323 downwards.
CCCACAGGGCCTTAGGCTCAGGACGAGCCATTATGAACGGTCCGAATCTTTCGAGCTTCTCGAAATTGCCGGAATCAATGAGTTCGTAATCCTTCCAGAATGCACCAGGGCTTTCGATTGTCATCATAATCTATTTGTCAGTTTTTGTAATTATCCATTTGCCGTTTTTGGCTGAGCCTTCGCGGGAAATCAGTCCATCTGACTTCATCTTTGCAATGATTCTTTCGCAGTGTCTTTTTGTGATGCCAAGTCTTTCAGCAATAACGGTTGCAGATATGCCGGAGTCTTGAGATATCATTGATAAGATCTGTGATTCTTTAGTG
>JAFRZX010000111.1 GCA_017442315.1 Bacteroidales bacterium | reverse complement strand
GTTATCTACTATACCAACGGATTCCAGACATATATCATAGATGGACTTGGTTATCCACCAAGAAGACTATATAGTTTCCATAGTGAGGATGACCTTGAAAGACTTATCCAGAAACGAAATAGAAAGGATATTACGGACTTTTCTATCAATGATAATATAACTGACAGGTACTATCAGAAGACCGCAATCAAGGCAGTCTGCGAGCACTATAACAGCAAGCACAGAAAGGGTCTGCTTGTGATGGCAACCGGTACTGGAAAGACAAGAGTTGCCATATCACTTGTTGATGTTCTGAAAAGGAATGACTGGGTAAAGAATGTACTGTTCCTTGCAGATAGAACATCATTGGTGAAGCAGGCACACAAGAACTTCGTGAAACTGCTGCCAAATGAGACTACCTGTGTTCTGAACGAGGGTGGTGACCGTGATTTGAATGCACGAATCACATTCTCAACTTATCAGACAATGATTAACTTCATTGATACTGATGATAAACCTTTTTCAGTCGGCAGATTTGACCTGATAATCATTGATGAGGCTCATCGTTCAATCTTCGGTAAGTATGGTGCCATCTTCAATTACTTTGATTCCATGCTGATCGGACTTACCGCAACCCCAAGGGATGAGGTAGATAAATCGACATATGACATCTTTGAAATGGAACAAGGCAGTCCGAACTATGCATATGAACTGGAAGATGCTGTTTCAGATGGTTACCTTGTGAATTATACCGGGTACAAGAGAGGTACTGCGATTCTTAAAGACGGTATCAAGTATTCAACCCTTTCTGCAGAGGAGAAGAAGCAGATGGAAAGTATCTGGGAATATGAAAAGGCAAGAAAGGCACTGGAGGGAGATGATTATCATAGGGATATTGCCGGAAATGAGATATTCACATATATCCATAATATAGACACCATAGACAAGGTTCTGCAGGATCTGATGCAGAACGGTCTGAAGGTACAGGGCGGTGAAAGGATTGGGAAGACCATCATCTTCGCATACAGGCACGCACACGCAGAACAGATTGTTGAGAGGTTCAATGTCCTGTATCCGGAATATGGTCCATCTTTCTGTGCGTTGATTGACAACCGTGTAACCTATGCACAAGACCTTATAGACAAGTTTGAAAAGAGGGATACTGACCCGCAGATTGCAGTGTCGGTGGATATGCTTGATACTGGTATAGATGTACCGGATGTCCTGAACCTTGTGTTCTTCAAACCAGTTAAGTCCAAGATCAAGTTCATGCAGATGATTGGCCGTGGTACAAGATTGTGTAAGGACATATACGGTGTTGGTGAGGATAAAAAGGAGTTCTACATCTTTGACTGGTGCTGCAACTTTGACTATTTCGAGAAGAATCCGAATGGAAAGGAAGCACCTGCAACACAGTCGTTGACCGAAAGATTGTTCAGTCTGCGAACTGATATTGCCTTCCATCTTCAGCATCAGAAATATCAGGAGGACCCATTTGCAAAAGGACTTCATGATGATATCAAGACCATGCTGAAAGACCAAGTTGCACTATTGAATGACAGTCACATATCAGTCCGTGAAAAGTGGGAGGAAGTAAGTCATTTCAAGGAGCAATCTTCATGGGTATATATTTCAGAGGTTGATACCTTGACCTTAAAGAATGACATCGCACCATTGTTGGTCAAGAATACCCTTGACGAAAATGCAAAGAGGTTTGATGTCCTGATGCTGGCAATCGAACTCTCAATGCTTGATAGTGAGGTAAATGCTGGAAAGGCAGTCGGAAATGTTCAGTTGGTTGCTGATAGACTGCAGGAGAAAGCATCTATCCCGCAGATTCAGGCAAAGATGAATACCATCAAGGAGGTTCTGAATCCTGTGTTCTGGGAAAATGCGGACCTGTCATGGTTGGAAAAGGTACGAAATGACCTTTGTGATTTGACCAAGTTCCTGATTGGTGATAAGAGCAAGTGGTTTACTGTTGATATTGAGGATGTTGTTTCTTATGATGGGGAAAGCACAGGCATAGTCACAAGGGTATCATACAAGCAGAAGATACTTGATTTCCTTGCTGTGAATAGGGATTTGCCAGTGCTTCGTAAGATATATGCAATGGAGCAGTTGACATTTGATGATGTCCATGAACTTGAAAGGATATTGTGGAAAGAACTGGGTGATAAGGAAGATTATGACAGATATACT
>JAFRZX010000110.1 GCA_017442315.1 Bacteroidales bacterium | reverse complement strand
TCGTCATAGACATATGGCTGACATTCGTTTATGATTGCGTTGCCGTTGATAGTTGCATACACAGTTGCATAACCTACCTTTGCACTTCCGTCAACATCCTTGTCCATAAAGACGGAAACTGCTCCTCCGGTCATATATGGACTAAAATTTTCGTAAGCAATCATACCGCTTGCTGAATATGTCTTCGGACCATCCCATCCTGCAGGAGCAGGCTCAACAACTTCCTCAACTACAGCCTGGATACCGAAAATTATCGCACGGTAACCTGTCTCTACAGTCTTGACTGTAACAACAGTTTCTGCCTCCAATGCTGCAGGAAGAGTGAAAGTATAGTAATCTGAATCCGCCACTGTCATTGTGTATGGCGACACACTTGTAGCACCTGCATTAGCAGCAATCACCTGAGTTCCGACTACAGTACCTCCTACAGAGAACTCCAGCTTAGAAGGAGTGTTCTTCCAAGCTACAGCATAGTAATTTACCTTGGTTGTACCTGCTGGAAGAGTTATTGTAGCCTCACCATAAGCCTTACTTGTTCCGAGCTTCAAGGTATATACATCAGAAACACCGTTTACCGTTGCAACACCATCAACGTATGCATTTGTGCCTGTCTTCACGTCTACAGTGGTAGCATACTTAGCTGCATCCCCAGCAGGAACTTCTGGCTCTGGCTTGTCAATCGCATTGCCAGCCGGTGCAAGAACAGGAAGGAGTCCGCCATTCTGAAGGGATGCATAACTTCCGAACGAAGTATAACCCGTAGAGTACTGGATATACTTGTTCACAGATGTGTTTGTAACGGTAAATGTACCGTCCTCATTTTCAGCAACAGTCCAGACTGCACCATCAGCAGGCATGCTGTCTGAAACGTTGAAACTGTCGTATGAACCTTTCTGATAGTAATATTTGCCGTTTGCATCCTGAATGGTGAATCCACCGTCCACTGCAGTGAAAGTGAAGACATGATCCTTATAACCGGCGATTTCCGAGCCAGCCAGAGCATCCTCTACATTCAGATATCCATAACTGCTTGTAAGTGGCGTTGCAAGTTTGTAAGCTCCGTTCACGTTTGCAGCAATATAATAGTCGCCTGCTTCAAAAACAGGTACCGGCTTCTCTCCCGGTTTGAGACCAGGGGTCATCACATATGCCTTGTCAAGTGTCTTGGCAAGATATACATCATATGTGCCGACAGGGTCAACATATGTATTACCCTTGCCATTACCATCAGCCACTGCAAATTCCACATTCGGAACAATAGTGGCATCAGCCGTAAGATTTACAGACCATGCCCTGTTCTTGAGGAATTTGAAGCCATCTGCATCAAGTGCAAGGTTTCTGGCAACCCACCATTCACCTTCCTCTTCACAAACGGTAGCTGCGGCATCCCAGCCGTTGAATCCACCAGCAAGACCCCATACTTCAGCAACAGGAGCGCCAGGGACTGTGCCTGGAGTCATGAAGTATACTTCTGTCTTGGCTCCGTTCATATAGACATCATATGTGCCGGCTGCAGGGTAGATATTGTTTCCTCCAAGATTGACTGCAATTGGCTCATTTACAGCAGTAAAATCACCGCCTCTGTTGTCATTCCATGTTCCATCACAGAGCTTGACCTGACAACCATCCGCTGCAACAAAGTTCTTGTATACATACCAGCTGCCTTCATTCGACATAAGGTAATTCTCATCACCTGCAGCCCACTCGTTGAAATTTCCTACAAGATACCATGTACCGGTTGCCGGTGTAGAAGGATCCACTTCCTCCGGCCATGTCTCTACGGCATCTTCAACCGCAGTACCCGGAGTCATGGCATAGGCCTTCATATTTTCAAGATCGAACCATATGTCATAAGTGCCGGCTGCAATATTCATATTCTGAGCACCGCTGCCGACTGTCAGAGCACACCAGCTGTCATTCTGCATATAGGTTGCAGCAGCAGGACCATAATTAGCCTCATCATTCCATTCATTGTTTGCACGGAACTTGAATGAATTGGCCTCATCTGTAAACTCTACATCGTAAGCGACATACATGCCGTTCACTTCATACATCACATTATCAAGGACTCCGTCATTGCCCCAGTTATTGTGAGTTCCCACAACTCCATAGATTGAAGGCTTGAGTTCAGGCTCACCACCTGTAACCTCTTCGATTGAAGTCATGATGACGTTGAAGAACTTTCCACCTGAAATAGACTGGAAGTAACCGTAAAGGTCAACTTTCTTTCCATTAAGAGCTGTAACCGTTTCCTTCTGCTCAGCAGTAAGCTGATAGAAAGAGCCCTGCTCTGTCTCAACTCCGTCAATGATCAGGTTGTTGAAATCACCGGCAGAAACGACTCCGGTCATCTTGACATATACAGGGAAGATCACCGGATCAGAGCTGTTCTTGCCTTCGATAAGAGCCTTGTATTCAGCTATCTTCTCAGCATTGAAAACAACCGGATCAGGATAAGTCACCTCAACAGTACCGGTCTTTTGATAATACTCTTCGTTAGGAGCAATCTGACCGCCATAGTTGTAAGCACCTGGCTTACCTCCAACGGTCACCTGATCACCTGCGACATAATCCTGAGCATATGATGACGAATAAACCAAGGTTGTACCGGTCTCGTCCTCAAGTACAAAGCCTCTTGCACATGTAGCCATTACAGTACCGGAAACCAAAGCTGAGTCTGTCTGAGCCATTGCTTCTGCAATCGTCATCTCAACCGGACCATCTGTAGGGGTCGGAGGAGTAGGAGGCTCAGGAGTAACGATTTCTGGATCCTTTGTATCTTCATAGAGAACCGGAAGGAAACGGGTTTCAGAACCGCTGTCGTAAGAACCATAAGAACCGTATCCCGTATCAATCTGGAAATACTTTTTCACTGAAGCATTGATGATCTTTACTGTACCATCTTCCTGAGGTTCCACTGTCCATACAGCACCTTCAGCCGGCATCTGGACATCAACATTGAAACTGTTGTAGGATCCGGTCTGATAATAGTATCTTCCGGAAACATCCTGGATAGTGAAGCCACCCTCAACAGCAGTAAAGATGAATCCCTTGCTGTTGTCTGCCATTTCAATCTTGTCATCAACTGGTTCTACCGGAACAGCTGGCAGGTAGCCATATGTCTTGCTTTCTTCCAGCGGGCTTGCCGCATTGCCGGCAGCAACGATAAGATATGCCTTTCCGCCCTTTGCCTCTGCAACCTTGACATATGTACGCCTCTGGTCCTTCGCGTCATCACCAGCCTGCGTAACCTTCACCTTGGCTGTCACTTCACCGCCCTGGAAAACGATTTCGCCGCTTCTCGGACCGGAAAGAGCACCATCCGCATCAAGGTTAGGTTCAGCCAGAACTTCCACAGTTGCATTACCTGTTCCGTGATTCGGAGTTACAGAAACCCATTCAGGAGCTGTTGCAAGCCAGTCTCCATCAGATTCTACGGTTACAGAGACTTTCTTAGGACTCTGTCCGTCAAAGGAAATCTCACTTGGAGACACCTTCACTTTTGATGCAAGCAGGTCAGACTCCTTTTCGCAGGATGCAAAGAGCATTGCGCAGGATACTACCGCAAGCAGAAAATATAAAATCCTTTTCATATGTATTGTTTATTAGAATGTTAATCTCAGGCCGATCTGACATCTCCACCTTGAAGCAAAGTCTGTGATGTTGATATCATATGGATTGAACTTATAGGTAGGCGTAACATTACCTTTTGCATCCTTCTTGACCTCTGTGATTTCAAGCACCTGCCTTGTCCATCCTGTTGTGTAAGAAAGTCCCCACTCCGGATTGAACATGTTGCCGATGTTCAGGAAATCCACGACAGCCTGGATCTTGCGTCCACTCTTCTTGTCATAATAGAAGTCCTGGGCGATATGAAGATCGAAATGATGCTCGAAAGGATACAGACCTCCGAATCTTTCAGAGAACTGGCCTCTGTGACTGTTAAGATACTTGTCTGAACGGATGAACTGCTCGAACTGTGCGGCATCTGTTGCACTGGCCCAGTTCATCTGAGCAAGCTCGTCCTTTGTAGGAATGTACATAAGCACACCTTTGCTAGTATACTCGTCACCGTTGAAGTCTGCACCCTCCTTGGTAATGTAAGAATATCTGTTGCCGCTGAATCCTTCATAAGAGAGGGAAACGGTAGTCTTCATTCTTGCATACATAGGGGATGTGTAAGAAATCACACCCATCACCTTGTGAGGCTTGTCGAAGAGAGAGTATGAAAGCGACGGTTCATCTGCATTTGTTGCAAGATAGTTCTGCCAGTTTGAAAGAGCTACAGAAGAAGATCCGTCATTCACTGAATAAGAGTGACCGAATGTATATGATGCCATAAGGTCAAGTCCGAACTCGAAATGCTTCTGGAGCTGACCGCTGAGCGAGTATGTATAGCCGAGATTGGTGTTCTCGAGAGCTATGACTGCATAGTAGTCATTATTGATGTTATAGTATGAAGCCACGCTGTTTGGATTTGTCTCCGCAACTTCTGCATTGACTGCATAAGCCTTGTTCTGAGTGCCTGAAAGGGCAAGATTCCTGAAGAACACATTGTTGAATGTCTTTGAGTAAAGAGCGTCGAAGACAAACTTCCAGCCAGCTCCGAAATCCTGCTCGAATCCGATGTTTGCACGGAACACCTGAGGATACTTGAAGTTGCTGTTCAGTGTGTTTACCGTTGCCTTTCCACCTGCTGATGCAGCACCTGCTACAACAACATCCTCATAAGGATTGCTAGTGTGAGGGAAGTCTGCAGGAGGATTGTTGTATGAGATCGACTTAGCCTCCATACCTGTGTTGTTGTATGCATTTGAAAGCCATACGAAAGGAACACGTCCTGTGAACAGACCGGCGCCTCCGCGAAGAAGAGACCTGTGTCCCTCATCAAGGAACCAGCGGAAACCTACTCTTGGAGAAAGAAGAACCGAAGCCTTAGGTGTCACACCTACATACTCATTGTGAGACTTTGCAATCTCTGTCTCATTGAACTCAGGATTGGCTGTAGGCTTGTTGAGAAGCAATGGCATATCTGCACGAATACCATAGGTGAGAGTGAAGTTGCGGTTAGGCTTCCACTCATCCTGCGCATAAAGTCCGAACTGTGCCGCGAATGTAGTTGCAGCCCATCTTGGACCGTCTACGCCTTCCATTGTAGGATCGGCATATCTGTAGTTGAACTGAGAGATCTTTCCATCGAAGAAATCAGCCAGAGATGCATATGTGTAGCCACCGAAAGCATACTGGAGGAACACATTGCTGAACCTGTAGATTTCATTGTGCGTACCTACAGTTATGTTGTGGTTTCCGGCAAAGATGGAAACGTTGTCCGAAATCGTATATGTATCGGAGTTCATGCCGTTTGCACCTGAAGAGTACTGGGTTCCGATGTTTACATATACCTTATCCTTTATATACATATTCGCTCCATTGTAAGGAACAGATCTCTTGTCTCTTACAAAGACAGCCGTCGCACGGAACTCGTTTGAAACCATGTCAGAGAGACGGGAGTTAAGCTCGGCAACTATTGTGTTGGTAAGATTGGACTGCTTGTATCCGGAGTTGTTGTAGTAGTACGAGGTCTTTCCTGAGCTGTACTGGTCAGCCTCTGCCTTCATGAACTGGTAGCGGAGCATAAGCTTATGCTTGTCGCTGATGTTCCAGTCTATACGTGCAAGAGCGTTGATTGACTGGTCGATCACCTGATGAGGAGTGAATGATTCTTCAAATCCTTCGATATTCTTTCCGTAAGTAGCCTTGTAGTGGTCGATTACAGCCTGAGCCACCTGAGCATCAAAGTATTTGTGCTGGCTTCCATCCGGAAGAGTTACCGGGCTTGAGAGAGCCAGATCATCATTCTCATACGTTCCGTTGGTAGGGTTGTAGATGTTAGGATAAGACTTTCTGTAGTACTCCGCACTGGCAAAGATGAAAAGCTTGTCCTTGATGATAGGAGCACCTACAGTGAAACCGTAAGTCTGTGTAGCCTGAGTGTCATATTTCTTACGAACCTCATTTTCCTCAAGAGGACCTGCAGTCTTTCCGATGAAGTCCTGATTATTGAAGTAACCATAGAATGATCCCTGAACCTTGTTGGTACCTGCCTTTGTGATGGCATTGATTGCACCACCGGTAAATCCTGACTGACGTACGTCGAAAGGTGCGACAACCACCTGTATTTCTTCGATTGCATCAAGGGAAATAGGATTTGCTCCTGTCTGTCCTCCGTTTGTTCCGGAATCAGCAAGACCGAATGTGTCATTTGCCACTGCACCGTCCACCTGGAAACTGTTGTAACGGTTATTTGAACCTGCGAAAGAAATACCTCCGTCCTTGTTGACGCTTGCCTGAGGGGTAAACTTGACTACATCGTAGATACTTCTGTCGATTGTAGGCATGTTCTCTACTGTAGTACGGTTGAAACTTGCACCTGCACCTGTCATATTGGCGCCGAAAGATGATTCTGCAGTAAGAACCACAGCATCAAGTTCATTGGAAACCTTCATGACTGCATCAATGGTGTACGACTCACCGAGTTTAAGAGTAAGGTCATTATACTGGAGAGTAGCCATACCGATGAATGACACCTCTACCTTGTAAGGACCACCGGCACGCATACCGTTGATAACGAAACGTCCGTTATCATTAGCCACTGCAGCATACTGTGTTCCCGAAGGCACATGAACTGCAATTACGGCAGCTCCTGCCAAAGGCTCACCTGCCTCGTCAGCCACATGACCGTTAAGACCGGATGTTGTAACCTGAGCTGATGCTGCAACAGCGATTAATACAGCTGCAAAAGCAGCAATAAAACACTTAAATGTTTGTCTCATAAGAGTTTAGTTAGTTTAACAATAGTTTTATCCTGCGAAGATAGCATATTTTGTCGATTTGGTAAACTTTTAGACACACTTTTCATCCTAATGAAAACACATTTACCATAAATTTTGAAAGCATTTGACAAACCTCACAAAAACTTTTTGCATATATGAAATGTTTGTGTACCTTTGCAGCCCGAAATAAGTATGTGGAGAGATTTGGCTGCTTGCAACCACGTTAAAAAATGCTAAAATCATCAATGTTTTGTGTTTTTGTGACGGCTCCGCATTCTTGTGGGGCTTATTTTATGCAGATTGCCGGTCAGGCCGGCAATGACGTCATCCCGGCAATGACGTCATCCCCGACTTGATCAGGGATCCAGATATCCTCCCGGCAATGACGTCATCCCCGGCTTGATCGGGGATCTATATGACAAGAAATATAAAAACTTTTAAAATATGAACTATTTATTTACATCAGAGTCAGTGTCAGAAGGACATCCTGACAAAGTTTCAGACCAGATTTCCGATGCAATACTTGATGAATTCCTACGCCAGGACCCCGAAGCAAAAGTAGCATGTGAAACTTTCTGCAGCACCGGCCTTGTGGTTGTGGGAGGCGAAGTCCGTTCTGAGGATGCATACGTAGACATCCAGACAACTGCCCGCAGAGTCATCAACAAGATAGGATACAACAAGGCAGAATACATGTTTGACGGTAATTCATGCGGAGTCCTGTCGGCGCTGCACGAACAAAGTGCTGACATCAACCGCGGTGTTGTAGGAGACGATGCAGACGCACAAGGAGCTGGCGACCAGGGAATGATGTTCGGCTATGCCTGCTGCGACACAGCGGAATACATGCCCCTGCCACTTGCACTGTCACACCAGGCCCTGCTGATGCTTGCAAAGATCCGCAAACAGCAGCCTGAACTGATGCCATATCTCCGGCCTGACTCAAAATCGCAGTTCACAATAGAATATGACGGAGACACCAATAAGCCGGTACGCATCCATACAATTGTGATTTCGACACAGCACGATGAATTCACTCCGGCATGCCTCGGCAACATGAGCTACGAAGATGGTTGCGCACAGTATGGCCAGAAACGTGTAGATGAGGCAATGCAGGCCAAGATACGTGAGGATGTTCAGAATATTCTGCTCCCAATGCTCATGGAGTCGCTTCCTGCAGAGACTGCCGCTCTTTTCAAGGGGGACTATATCCTCCACGTCAACCCTACAGGAAAATTCGTCATAGGTGGTCCTCACGGTGACACTGGTCTGACCGGACGAAAAATCATCGTAGATACATACGGTGGAAAGGGAGCACATGGCGGCGGAGCCTTTTCCGGAAAAGATCCGTCAAAGGTTGACCGTTCTGCAGCATACGCAGCACGTTACATTGCCAAGAACATGGTTGCAGCCGGTGTTGCCAAGGAAATGCTCGTGCAGGTATCCTATGCCATCGGTGTAGCAAGACCTTTGAGCATTTTCGTAAACACCTACGGCACTGCTGCCAAGGGTCTGAATGACGCTATTATCGCTGAAAAGATCAACGAACTGTTCGACCTCCGTCCTGCAAAGATCATTGAGAAGTTCGGTCTTAAGAAACCGATCTATGAGCCTACAGCTTCTTACGGACATGTTGGACGTACTCCTTACAAAGAGTCCGTGACAATGATCCGCAACGGGGTGAAGACAAAAGAACTTGTTCAGTTCTTCGGATGGGAGCTTCTCGACTCGGTAGACATGATCAAAGAGGCGTTCAGACTGTAAATTCAATGACAGGCAGAGGCTGAAAGATGAGCCTTCCTTACTTTGACCGGAACCCCGAAAGCATTGAATACTTTCGGGGTTCCGGTCATTTTTCGGTAATCATCCTCCGGTAAAGGCCTAAAGTCTTTCCATCTCGCGACGCATGTCCTTCTCCTTTATTGAGGCACGCTTGTCATATTCTTTCTTTCCGCGCGCCAAGGCAATGAGAAGCTTGGCATATCCGTTATCCGCAATGAAAAGTTTGACGCCTACTATAGTAAGGCCCTTCTCCTTGACGGCTCGCCGGAGTCTGTTCAGTTCCCTGCGGTTCAACAGCAGTTTCCTGTCTCGACGCGGATCATGCTTTCCCCAACTCCCCCACCAGTATTCAGCAATATGCATATTCTTGACATACAGTTCATTGTCATTGAAATAGCAAAACGTATCAACCAATGATGCCTTGCCTGCCCTGATTGATTTTATCTCGGTGCCGGTAAGCACTATTCCCGCCTGAAAGGTCTCTATGAATTCATAATCAAACGAAGCCCTCCTGTTCTTTATCTCTATGCTGCTTTTTGCTTTTGGCATAACTTATCTGCTTGATGACCGCAAAGATACGTCTTTTTACCTATCTTTGCACAATCATGACAAAGAAAACGTTCACCCCTATACCACCTATGGCACAGCTGCCGGAGGCAGAAAAAATAAACATCAGTGAGATTCTGGACAAATATCTTACCGGAGAGATTGATTTAATATGCGTGCTGGGTCCTACTGCTTCAGGAAAAACCAGCTATGCAGTACGCCTTGCGCGTAGAGTCAATGAACTAATGAGAGAGAAGACCAAAGGGCAGACAAAAAGAAAGAACGGATGGGCAGAAATAATCTCCGCTGATTCAAGACAGGTATACAGAGGAATGGATATCGGCACAGGAAAGGATCTTTGTGAATATGTAGAGATTCCTTATCACCTGATTGATATAGCTGACGCCGGCTCAAAATACAACATATTTGAATATCAGAGGGATTTTGAAAAAGCATACAGGTACATTGTGGAAAGCGGAGGCATACCGATCTTATGCGGAGGATCAGGATTATATATAGAGGCAGCCACATGCGGATATTCTTTGCCGGAAGTTCCACCGGACCCAGAACTGAGAGCCGAACTTGAAAAGGAAAGCGATGAAGTACTGATTGCACGGCTGGCATCACTGAAGCCTCTTCATAACAAAACTGACTATGATACCCGAAAGCGTCTCATAAGAGCCCTTGAAATAGCCATCCATCAAGCAGAACATCCTGTCACACACACACAAGTCCTCCCTAGGAAAACCTTTTTCATAGGCACGCTTGTAAGCAGGGAAGAGCGTAATGCAAAAATAGACAGAAGGCTGGATATCAGACTGAAAGAAGGCTTGACAGAAGAAGTCAAAGGGCTTCTGAATGGAAATCGTGAATCATCAGTTCCTTCACACAAACCTGTTTCTGCAGAAGACCTTATATACTATGGCCTTGAATATAAGTTCGTTACACTGTACCTGACAGGAGAAATAAGCTATGAACAGATGCGCGAGCAACTCGCTACTGCCATCCACCAGTTTGCAAAGAGACAGATGACCTGGTTCCGGGGAATGGAACGCAAAGGCATCTGCATTCATTGGACAGATGTCCGACAGGAAATCGGATAGAAGACCATATCATGGATATTCATTAAAAATGGCCATCGGTAATCCCGACGGCCATTCTATCTGGTCTGAAAAGTATCAGTATCAGTCTGTGAGAGAAACTCTCTTGAAGCAGAGGACTTTAGCTTCAGCATCGGCTGCCTTAACGACACCCTTTACTGCTGTCTTGCCATCACCCATCTGATAGCCCTGCTCCTCAAGTGTCTGCTCCTTGAAGAACTTCTGAAGACGGCCCTTTGCAATATTTGCAACCATCTGCTCAGAAATCTTGGTAGCCTGATCAGCAGAAACAGTCTTGATGATCTCACGAGCCTGGTCTGCCTGCTCAGGAGTAAGCCATCCCTTTGCAGTATTTGACTCGATGTGAGCCTCGCTGTCAACATGTGCCGGGTTGATGCCAGCCTTCTTGAGAGCTGCATCCACTGCCTTCTGCACCAGTTCTTCCTTAGTCTTCTCTGTTGCAGTCTTAAGTTCTGCATCAACAACTGACTGTGGAACTGACTCTGCTGAAACAGCAACCGGATTCATTGAAGCCACCTGCATTGCTACACCCTTTGCAACCTGCTCGTCGAAAGCCTTGTTGAAGCCGACAACGGCAGCAAGCTTTCCGGTGATCTTATGCATGTAGGCTGAAATGAAAGGAGCCTCAACTGTCTCGTAAGCTACGATAACGTGCTTCTCACCAGTCTTACCTGTCTGCTCTGTAACTGCCATCTCAACTGTTCTTCCGTCAGCAAGTACACATGCCATGAGAGCATCCTTGTCTGCTGGGAAGTTTGCGATAGCGGCTTCAGCGATAGCCTCTGCAAGTGCCTGGAATTCAGCGTTCTTTGCAACGAAGTCAGTCTCACATCCGAGAGCGACTACGATAGCCTTTCCACCGTTTACCTTAGCGATTGCTGCACCTTCAGAAGTCTCACGGTCAGCACGCTTTGCTGCTACGAGCTTTCCTTTCTCGCGGATGATTTCCTTTGCGCGGTCAAAGTCACCGTTTGCTTCAACGAGTGCCTTCTTGCAGTCCATCATACCTGCGCCTGTCATCTGACGAAGTTTTGCAACTTCAGCTGCTTTAATCTCCATTTTCGATAGATGTTTAAGGATTAATAATTACTCTGCCGGAGTCTCTTCTGCAGCTGGAGCTTCTACAGCCTCTTCTGCAGGCTTTGCACCCTTGCGGGCACGAAGTTTCTTGCCTGCTGGCTTCTCCTCTGTCTGCTCAGGAGTCTCTTTTTCCTTTTCGAGCTTCCTTTCGTCCAATCCCTCTTTGATTGCGCCGCAAAGTGCATCCATGATGTAAGCGATAGACTTTGCTGCATCGTCATTTGCCGGAATCACATAATCAATCGGAGTAGGATCGCAACAAGTATCAACCATAGCGATAACCGGAATGTTAAGACGATTTGCCTCTTTAACGGCGTTCATCT
>JAFRZX010000109.1 GCA_017442315.1 Bacteroidales bacterium | reverse complement strand
GGACGTCCCGGCAGCGGTCATTAAGATTTTACTCATATATGTTAGTTTGTTAATGGTTTCTTCAAGTCCGGCCATTGAGGATTATCTTTCCTCAAAGCTGATGGCAAAACCGCCACCACGGGCCATGGTCAACGAGAGTACATCATCTGCAGTCACATCCTGTTTCCAGATTCTGTATGCCTGAGGATTATCCTTGTAATCGGCATCCTCTGCATCTGCATAGATGGTAGCCTCGTAAGTCTTTCCTGCATCCAGGAAGTTCATAGGAACTTCAAGTGTGCGCTTCTGGTCATCGGTAACGCCTCCGCAGAACCACTGACCGTTCTTCTTGCCCTGGCGGGCAATCACTACATATTCTCCTGGTTCAGCAAGGAGATACTTTGACTGGATCCAATCAACGTCTACATCCTTGATGAACTGGAATGCATCCATAAACTGCTCATAGTGCTCCGGAAGGTCTGCGGCCATCTGAAGCGGTGAGTACAACGTCACATAGAGCGCCAGCTGGTTGGCAATGGTCGCATTCACCCATGAATCGTTCCGTCCATCTGTAACGGATGCAAGATCCATTACAAAGATACCCGGAGTATAGTCCATAGGGCCTCCATTCAAGCGGGTAAACGGAAGAATGGTGACATGATGCGGCATTGTTCCACCAAAAGCCTGATACTCAGTACCTCTGGCAGATTCATTACCTATAAGGTTAGGATACGTCCTGCAAAGTCCTGTAGGGCGCACCGCTTCATGAGCATTAACCATTACCTTATGCTCTGCTGCCTCTTTCAGGGCGTAAAGATAGTGATTTATCAGAGATTGTGAATAATGATGTTCACCAATAGGTAAAATATCTCCTACATATCCACTCTTGATGGAGTTGTATCCGTATTTATCCATCAGCTGCAAAGCCTGCTCAAGATGACGCTCATAGTTGCGTACTGATGATGATGTTTCATGATGCATCATCAGTCTTACACCCTTGGAATGAGCATATCTGTTGAGGGCATCTATATCGAAGTCTGGATATGGGGTGACAAAGTCAAATACATAATCCTTGTTGCAGTTGGCCCAGTCCTCCCAACCTTCGTTCCATCCTTCAACAAGCACCTGGTCGAAACCATGCTCGGCAGCGAAATCTATATAGCGGCGAACCTTTTCATTATTGGCAGAATGCCTGCCGTTAGGAGTAGCCGAAGCATAGTCGGTCTTTCCGAGCTGTACTGATGCGAAATCATCAGTATATGCCCATGAGCCCTTACCTGAAATCATTTCCCACCATATGCCTATATACTTGACAGGAGTAATCCAGCTGACATCTTCAAAAGCACAAGGATCGTTGAGGTTAAGGATAAGACGCGACTCAAGCTGCGCCGTAGCACTTGGAGCGACCTGAACTGTACGCCACGGTGAGTTGCAAGGAGTCTGCATACGGCCTTTCCATCCCTGAGCATCAGGAGTCAGGTGAGAAGTGAAAGTCATGGTCTTTGGATCAAGTTCGAGATGCATGCACGGATAGTCCACCAGAGCAGCCTCATGAATATTGATATACAGACCTGAATCAGTACGCATCTGCAGTGATGTCTGCACTCCGTTTACCGAGAATGGAGTCTGAGAGTCATTGCCGCATATAGCCTGAGGCATGTGAGCTGCAATTTCAGACAGACGGCACTCTGTGAAATTGTATTCCTGGGTATCATAATCTCCTGGCAGCCACCATGCCGTATGGTCTCCGGCAAGGGCAAACTGCGTCATTTCCTCCTTTATCACGAAGTAGCTGAGGTTCTTCTGATATGGAAATTCATAACGGAAGCCAAGACCATCGTCATAAAGACGGAAACGGATAGCCATCTTCCTTTCTGTAGAAGTCTGGATGAGGTTCACAAGAAGTTCGTTATAGTTGTTACGAATCTTTGCTTCTTCTCCCCAGACCGGTTCCCACACTTCATCAAAAGAATCTGTCTCTATACTTTCTACCGTAAAGCCATCGTAGAATGAGTTACAAGGTTCGCGGTCCTCCTTGGATATTGTACCATCGGCATTGTAGACCAGTTTCTGAGCTTTGAGCACTCCACGAAGTTCAAAACCGAGGTCAGAAGGCAGGATAACTTTCTGGTCACCGTAATCGAGGGCATACTGGGGTGTGCCGTCTGCAGTGAGTTGAAAAGTCATTTCCATGTTGCCTGACGGAGAAGTCAGGGTCTGCACATCTGTCACCGGGCTCTGTTCTGCACAGGATGACGCCAGGATGACGATTGTCAGAATTGAAAGGATTTTCTTCATATATACTATATTATTATTGTTTCTGTCTTAGATCCCCGGTCAAGCCGGGGATGACGGGATGACGGGCAGCCGGGATGACGGGAAGCCGGGGATGACGGGAAGCCGGGGATGACTTCAGGCCGTCATTGCCGGCTTGACCGGCAATCTCTTACCTTTTATATTCCACTACCAGTGCTGTCTTAGGAGCGACTACGGTTGCGTCTGACACTTCATAAGGTTCGCCTGTGAGCACATCGACTCCATCATGGAGACCTTCGGTGATCTCAGAGTAGTATGACCATGGAACGTTCACAGGATCGAGGTTGTTGTTGATGTATACAAACACCGCAGCATCGTCATTGTAACGGAAATATGCGTATGTGTTGTCGCGGGTCATGAAGTGCATGGTCTTTCCGTTGTGGATGACATCCGCCGTCTTTCTCCACTGGAAGAGACGGCTGGCATGGTCGAACAGATCGGCAGCCTGGCCCTTTGCAACCTTGAGACCGTCTGTGTTATGTGTCTGAGCCTTACGTCCTTCATCTGTGAAGAGATCCGTCTTGTCTCCCTCCCATCCGCCAGGGAAATCCACGCGCAGACCAGGGTGATCACCGATATTGTCCGGATTGCTTGAAACGAACATAAGTTCATCTCCTGCAAAAATCTGAGGGATACCACGCATTGTAGCCATCATCGTCATTGCAATCTTGAGGGCACGCGGATCCTTGCGGACCACATCACCGATACGGGCTGTATCGTGATTGCCGGGGAAGATGAGCATCTTTGAAAGGTCATGGTATACGAAATCGTGCGAGAGAATGTCATATACCTTGGTCATTCCTGCTCCCCAGCCGCCGTGGTCCTCGGCAAGAGCCGCACGGAGAGCATCGTGAAGCGGGAAGTCCATGATCGACGGAAGATGTGAATCGAAGCCGTCCTTGTTGGCATTGCCGCCCTGCCAGTATGCGAGCTGAGGGATGGATGAAGTCCAGCACTCTCCCACTATGTTGAAATCCGGATATTCATTCATTATGGCCTTGCACCACTCTGATGCAGGACCCTTCTCATTGTATGGATATGTATCCACACGGAATCCGTTGAGTCCGGAATACTCGATCCACCAGATTCCCCACTGGATGAAATACTGGAGGACGTAAGGATTGTCGAGGTTCATGTCAACCATCGTAGGCACGAACCAGCCGCTTTCCTGTATATAGAGGTCCTTCGCCGAAGCATTGGGATCCATATTGGTCGAGAATGCCACATTGGTGCCTGTATAAGTATCGAACTGGTGCACCCAATCCTCGAACGGAAGGTCGTTCATCCACCAGTGAACATAACTGCAGTGGTTAGGGACAATATCCATGATGATGCCAAGTCCCTTCTCCCTTGCCTTCTCCACAAGAGTCTTGTAGAGCTCGTTCGATCCGAAGCGCGAATCGATATGATAATAGTCTGAAGCTGCATATCCATGATATGAGCCCTTAGGATCGTTGTCCTCGAGGAAAGGAGTCGTCCAGATATATGTAGCCCCGAGTTCGCTGATGTAGTCGAGGTGATCGATGACGCCCTGGATGTCTCCCCCGTGACGGCCATGACCGTCTGCGCGGTCTGCCTTTTCAGAAGTATCCTCAGTGGAGTCGTTAGACGCATCGCCGTTCGCAAAACGGTCTGGCATGATCAGATAGACCATATCCGCTGTAGTGAAGCTCTTACGTTCCGCCGAGCCCTCTTCACGGGCAGCTATCTCATATGGATATTTGAATGTCTGTCCGTCCTTGGAGAATACTATATAATATGTACCAGGATGTGCATCGGATGCAATCTTTACATCTACGAAGAGAAAATTCGGGCTGTCTGCCTTATGGACCTTTTCCACCGATACACCATTTCCGCCTTCAATCTTCACATCATATGCAGATATGTCCTTACCCTGGACCATAAGCTGAAGAGGCATCTTCATGCCGGTCCACCATGACAGAGGTTCTACACGTGTAACCTGGTCTGCAGTCGCATCGGCTACAGATGCAGGATCGAACTCTGCATTTCCCGAACAAGCTGCCAATGCAACAGCTGCCAGCAACACTATAACGATTTTCTTCATAAAGTTCATTTTTCTGTTATAATTTCATATGACCAAGGAGCCTTAAGTTCGGCCTTGACTATAACTTTATTGTCAGGAAGAGTACGGGAGAACACAAGAACACTGTCTTCTACAGAAACAACCTCAAACTTTCCGCCATTATTACCGGCAGCAAGAGCAGGATTCTCATGACGGATATTGATCAGCCATCTGTAAAAATCTGTATATTCGTTTTCCTCCCATGCAGGGATATGATCCTTCTCAAAGAACTCGAACCTCTTGTTCCAGCCCATCTCCTGTCCTGTATAGATCAGAGGCTGACCGTTAGGAAGAGTAAATGTAAGGACAGCCATAAGTTTGGCAGCATCACCCATTCTCTCGAACTCCGTTCCAGCCCATGAATTCTCATCATGGTTGGATGTAAACATCAGACGGAAGGCATCTGCCGGATGTCTGTCCGCATCTTTTCCGATATACTCAAGAAGTTCCGGAATATTCTTTTCTCCTCGTGCTATTGCATTCATCAGATGATGAAGTTCCCATGAATATGATGCATCAAAATCAGAAAGAGTGTGCAGAAGCGGTTCTTCTCCTTCTGCAAGCATATACATTTCAGGATAATCGGAACGAAGACCTGCTATGGTTTCCTGCCAGAACTCCAGAGGCACCTCACAAGCCATGTCACATCGGAAACCGTCTATGCCACGTTCCATCCAGAAACGCATCGCCTGTGCCATTCCGTTCCATACATCCTTGTTCTCATAATTGAGGTTGGCGGTATCCGACCAATCAGCTGTATACGTGGTGTTTCCCTCTGCATCACGCTCATACCACTGCGGATCCCTGCCGGTCACCCAGACTGCATCAGGAGCCGTATGATTGGCCACCCAGTCTATCACGACACGGAAACCCAGTTTATGCGCCTCAGCAAGGAAATTATCGAAATCCTCCAGAGTTCCGAATTCGGGATTCACAGCGCAATAATCCTTGACAGCATAGTATGAGCCAAGCGTACCCTTGCGTCCCTCGACACCTATCGGATAGATCGGCATAAGCCAGATGATATCAACACCAAGTTTCTTCAGACGGGGAAGCTGAAGCTGCGCTGCAGCAAATGTTCCTTCCGGAGTATACTGACGTACATTCATTTCATATACCACAGAGTTTTCAAGAGGCTGCTGCATCGGAGGCTGAGAGCATGACAGGGCCAGAAGTACAACACCTATGGCAAAAAATATCTTCTTCATATATAAATGTTTTGTGTTTTTCAAGTTCATAAACATCATGACTGATTCTTTATCCCGAAATGACAACACTACATTTCCGCAAGGATTGTCGCAGAGGTAGCAGGAGCTGTTATATATGCTCCTGAATAAGCTCCAAGACCTTCGGCATCAGCTTTGCCCGCCTTCGCAAGGACTGTATAATCACCTTGAGGTATATCGATCTTTACCGGTTTCTTGGATCCGTTAAGGAGCACTACCAGAGATTTTGCAGTATCCACTCCCTGCAGACCGCTGATACGGAAAGCGACTACGCAAGGATCTCCTGTCTCTATAAATGACAGTTTTTCTCTCACCAGATCCGCATCACCAAGACAGAATCCAGGGTGGGAGCGACGTATATCGGCAAGTGCAGCATAATAGTCAACCAGATCCTTATACTTTGTCTTATAGGTCCAGTCGATAGCGTTGATCGAATCCGGCTGGTTATAGCTGTTCTTGACACCATGCTTGTGACGATAAAGTTCCTCACCATTGAATATAAAAGGTATACCTTGTGAGGTGTATACTGCTGTCTGAGCCAGCTTCACCATCGCCAGTCTCTCCTTTTCAGAAGCTTTGGTCGCTTCTTCAAGACGATCACGCAAGCAATGGTCATCATGACAGCTGGCATAGCTTACATGCTGTAGAGGATTGTTTGTCCATGCCTCGACTGAAACCTGAGGATGGGCTATTCCACCAGCTATACCGAATTCGACATTCTCCTTGTTACCGGCAACACCATCCATAAAGCCTGCATTTGAGCAGTCCAGAGGGCCACGCAATGCATCACGGATATTGTCACTGAATGCCCCGACCTTATCGAGCATATGTGTATTCGCTTTCAGAGCTATCTTCTCAGCTGGAAATGCCGGTGCCGATGCAGCCCAACCTTCTCCATAGATAACAACATCCGGATTAATCGCATGTAGACGGCTGCTGATCTCGTTCATTGTTTCGATATCGTGAATTGCCATGAGGTCAAAACGGAAGCCGTCAATATGGTACTCCTTCATCCACCATTCCAGAGATTCAATCATATATTTACGGAACATAGCCTGTTCTGAAGCTGTTTCATTGCCGCAACCAGAGCCGTCAAAGAAGGTTCCGTCAGTACGCATACGGTAGAAATAACCCGGCATTGTGCGTTCAAAGCCTGTATTTGCAACATTTGTAGTATGATTGTACACTACATCAAGAATAACACGGAAGCCAGCCTTATGAAGAGCCTGCACCATCTGCTTGAATTCCTTGATACGTACAACCGGATCATATGGATCCGTAGAGAACGATCCTTCGACAGCATTATAATTGAGAGGTTCGTAACCCCAGTTATACTGGTTATCCTCAAGGCGTGTTTCATCTATTGTGGCGAAATCAGTAGAAGGCAACAGCTGCACATAAGTGACACCTAATTCCTTAAGATGATCTATACCGGTGGAAAGACCGTCCGGGTTGAGAGTTCCTTCCTCTGTAAGAGCAAGATACTTACCCTTATTGTTCACCCCTGATGTCTCATGAATGGAGAAATCCCTATGCTGGAGCTCATATACAATGATTTCCGATGGACGGACTACAGGGCTGACATCCTCTGTCCATCCTTCAGGGTCAGTCTCATCCCAATCAACAACAGCTCCTCGCATTCCGTTGACACCTACAGCCTTAGCCGCAATACCCGCAGTCTCCTCAAGCCACTTTCCGTCTTTCCTGACCTGAAATGTATAAAGAACGCCCTTTATGTCTTTCTTAACGACAGTCTTCCAAAGTCCGTCAGAAGACCGTTTCATATCAATAGTCTCAAAAGCAGTGTCGTCTGTAGCCGAATGATACAGCCTCAACTGTGCAGCCTCGGCATCCGGAGACCAGACGGCAAATTCAGTCCTGTCACCAAGATAGACACACTCTTCGAGTGCAGCCTCCGGAACAGCTGATTCACCAGAGCCTGAGCATGAGGCAAAAATGCCAAGAGCCATAGTACACATCAGAATATTTTTAAAAGCACGGTTCATACTAGTTTCAATTTTATCAATTATTGGTGTACACACTTATACATCTTACGAATATAAGCTTTTTCCATTAAATCATCTCAAATATAAAGACGAAATGACAAAAGATTATGATGAATGGTAACTTTTTTACGACGAACACGACCTCAATGGAAGGTATTAAAGAGCTGTGCCGGCACTTACAAATTGAAAGTGCCGGCACAGAACATGTGATTTACAAGTATTTATAAACTGCTCATAAGATCAAGCAACTTATTTGAATCTGTATCAATTCCAGTTGACAAAGAGTTTATATTCTCCCTGCTTCAGCCTAAGATCATGTTTGGCTCCGTTCAAGGTCTCATCTGAATCAAAGTAATTATACCATGTACCTGCAGACGGAAGTTCGACAGTGATATTCTGAGTGCTGTTGCCGAAATTTCCTACTACGGCAAAAGTCTTTCCGTCAGCTTCGCAGAAAATATAACGTCCCGGCCAATGTGAACCTCCAACATACCACCTGAACTTGGCGTCAGAATCAAAGAAACGCGGGTTCTCCTTACGGAACTGCAACAACGCCGCATATGTATCGTAAAGTCCCTTACGGTGCTCATCAGCCATGTATTCGTCCGTAAGAACCGGCTTATCTGAAGTATCACCGTTTCCTCCAGAGATGTCATACCCGATTTCACCGAACTGCCAGATCATCTTAGGACCAGGAGTCGTGAGGAAAAAGGCTGCGTTAAGGCCTGCACGACGCATCGCGACTTCAAAAGGATCCTCATTCTCAACCTCAGGATCAGCAGGTCTCTGACCAGGTGTCATAAGCCATACCATCTTTACATCTGGATTGAAATAGATATCGTAAGTACCCGCAGCCGGAACTGCCATATCCTGAGAAGAAGATCCGAGGGTCAGCGAATATCCCTGATTCAAAGGAAGCTTGTATCCTTTGGTTGATGCTCCGTAATTATAATCGTCATTCCACTCCTCGTTTCCACGGATCTTGAACATATCGGCAGCGGTAAATTCAACATTATGAGCGACATAGAACAATCCATCAGCCTCCATTGTTATATCCGGAGCAGACCAACCTGTAAGAGTTCCGGTAATTCCCCATGACACAGAAGTCCCTGCATCATCTTTTACAGCCTCAAAGCACAGACGCTGCTCATCGTGACTTTCCATAAACCCTACATACGTACCGAACGGTACATTATCGGTAAGCACGCCTTGTGCGTTATATGCGTTGCACATATAAGTGAAATCGCTGGCAGAACCATGGAGTGCATTTCTATAGGAGTTATTTCCATTCCTCCACACCTTCATTCCTGCCTTTCCGAGTTCGATATTCTCAGAATCGGCAAAATGCTCAAGAATGACGACAGCATCAGGATTAACAGACATGATGTGGGAATTATAGTCCTTGAGAATCTCAACGCGCGACTGGTCATAATTGCCAGCTGTACTTTCATTGGACTGTTTCTGTGTGAATCCCTTGGTAAGGTCGAAGCGGAATCCGTCTATCTTGTACTCTTCAAGCAGGTATGTCAGACTCCTCTTTATGTGTTCACGGACCATTGGTTCTTCATGATTGAAATCATGGAATACACTCCAAGGATGCGGTGCAGATACATTGAACCAAGGATTATTGGCTGTAGTCGCACCTCCGTTATAATATAGCTTGGCAAGAGTAGCGATACCTGTCATGTGATTGTATACTACATCTAAGAAGACTGCAATACCCCTCTTGTGACACTCGTCAATGAACTGCTTGTACATCTCGCGTGTACCATATGCCTTGTCAAGGGCAAAATAGTGGTTCGGATTATATCCCCAGCTGCGGTTGCCGTCAAATTCCTGGACAGGCATGAGCTCAATGGCATTGATACCAAGATTCTCCAGATAATCCATCTGGGCAAGCACTCCCCTGAGATCGCTTGTTGCAGAGAAGTCGCGGATAAGAAGTTCATAGATAACAAGGTCATTCTTGTCCTCAACCTTGAAATCAGTCACCTGCCATTCATATTCCGGTCTGTTTATCTGGAACGCAGATACAAGAGCCTGAGCCTTATTTGAAGGCAGCTTCTTGAGATTAGGATATACGGAAGGCGATATGTACTGGTCATTCCACATGTCATACACGATCTCAGTATACGGATCACTGACATATACATCCTCTGCCCCTTCCTTCTTGAGACGATACTGGAAAGCATATTCCTTGGAAGCATCAAAGCCGTCCAAAGTTATCCACCAGCATCCGGCAGTTTCATCCCTTTCCATCGAATATTTAGGAAGGACCTCCCAATCATTGAATTCTCCTACTATATAGCAGAAATCATAATATTTCTTGCCAGTCTTATCTTTTTCATACAGCACGAATGTAACAGAACCATCCGCATTATAGTTGATACCATGCTTGGCACCGGCTGGAAGTGGCTTTTCCGTACCTTTCTGAATGACGGTCAAAGTCACAGGATCGCATCCGTCTGCTGTAAACTCGATAACAACAGAACGTTCTGACCCGGTGTTTTCATCAACAGAAACCCTGAATGTGGACGATGCTCTTCCTGAAGTCTTTTCCGGAGTACACCAGTCTGCATTTTCAGTAAGAGTCCACGAACCTGCATCAGTAGTAAGCGAAACCAGTTCCGAATCAGCAACTCTGCCAAACTCTAAAACTGAAGGGGTAACGGCAAGAGTCCCTTTTTCAGTCAGTTCATCCGTTGTTTTGCATGACACCGCAAGACATGCGGCAGCAAGCAGTAGATAAAATATACGTTTCATATTGTAAATGTGTATTATGTATAGGCAGCCTGCAGTCCGTTCAGGGGCTGCAGGCCAATATATTAGATAGAAGGTACTGTACCAGGTGTCATGAACCAAGCCTTGTCAAGGGTCTCATTCATATACACATCATATGTTCCGGCTGCAACAGTCATGTCCGGGCCATCCTGAGTAAGTTCTATCGCTTCATTTGCTGCGACAAAATTACCACCACGGTTGACAGACCAGCTGCCTGCATTGAACTTGACTCCCTGACCGTCAGCGACGAAGTTCTTGAAGACATACCAGCTGCCTTCCTTTGTCAACTGATAGTTGGCATCTCCTACTGACCAGCCGTTGAAGTTACCTACCAGATACCAAGGCTGTGTAGAAGGATCCGGGGTATCGACAGCACCACCTTCTGCTTCAGAAATCGGCTTGCCTGGAGTCATGATATAGACTTTCGCATTATCAAGATCAAACCAGATGTCAAATGTTCCCGGCTCTTCAAGCATGAGATTGCCGGAACCACCGCTTGTAATGACATCATATGCATGGTCGACTTCAACATTACCTGAAGTCTCAAGACCATAGTTGTATTCGTCATTCCACTCACCAGCTTCACTCTTACGGATCTTGAAACCACCTGCCGGCATCGGCACAGCTTTTGCCACAAACAGGTTCTCCCTGTCAGCAGCATAAAGGTTAACGTCAGGGAAGCCCCATCCGTTGACATCACCAACTATACCCCAACCTGTCGGTTCAGGAGCTGCTCCGCCACCAGGATAGCTGCCATCGGTAACGAACCATGCCAAACCTGTTTCAGGATTAAGATACACGTTATATGTGCCGGCTGGAACTACGATATTGCCCGGATTGTCAGAACCAAGGGCAAGCTCAGTATCTGCTGCAAATACAAATCCTTCACCTGCACCCCACTGAGAATCCCATGCACCGTCAAGACGGAACTTGAGTTCAGCTCCTTCTGCAGGAACCTCAACATTTGAAGCCACATACCATGTTCCGTCTGAAAGCAACGGAATATCTGTAATATATGTGTTTTCTTCTGTAAGATTACCCCAGTTGGTTATGCTTCCTACAATACCCCAGCCTGTCATAACCGGCTTGTCAGGTATCACGATTTCCTGCTGCTTACCATAATCATCGGCATTGAGCTGGTAAACAAGGCTTCCTGCATTGTTCATATTGACGTATACGCGATAGTTACCTGCCGGAACCTTCACGTTCTCGCCTCCGTCAAGAACACCTTCCTTAGAAGCCGCTGCATCATCATATTTAGCTGCAGTACCCCAGTTCTGATCCCAGTTCTCTGAAGACTCGCGGAACTTAAGACCACCTTCTGCAGGAATTTCGACATCCGCATAGAACTTCTGTGAAGCCTCGTCAAATGCGAGTTCTGTCCATCCCCAGCCGTTGAAGTCACCGCTTATTCCGAGACTGTTAACAGCGAAATCAGCTGTGAGAGTAAGTGCTGACCTTGAGAATGTCAAGTGATAGAAGCGCTTAGCCTGATATACATTGATATTGTCACCACCTCCGGCAACCAGGTTGATAGTCTTGCTCTCAGGATCATGAGGACCATTCATAGAGTGCTCATCCTTGCCCCATGCACCTCCTGTGATCTTGAATTCATTGGAAGCATGATCCTTACCGAAGTCAATCATTCCCTGATATACATCATCATTACCGTCAAAGTCGAAGATGTACTGGTTTCTGTCATGTGACCAGCCGTTGTAAGAGCCGACAATATAAAGTATAGGATACTTCTTCTCTGCTGCAGTAACCTGGACATTAACCTTAACCGGTTCAGAATAGAACTTCTGTCCGGAGCCTACTCTTGCAGAAATATAGAAGTCAGCTACCACAGGAGTGTCAGCAGGAAGCTTCACATTGTTATAAAGATTGAGGTTCAGGACCTCATAAGAGAGTCTTGCTGATGTACCGGAAAGACCTACTACAATCTCATGGATGTCACCGCCTTCATAAGATGCTTCAAGAGCATACTCAACGGCAACTTTTGCGCCGAAATCCGCTGCATCCCAAGTGAATGTAGCAGTCTGCATCATATTGTCCGCAGTGATGACAAGATCCTCAACTGCATTGAGGACTGGAGGCACGACCTCAGAAGGGTCGCAGACCTGAACCATCTCAAGTCTCTGACAGCCGAGCAACATTCCTGCAGCCGCTGCCAATCCTGCTATGTATTTTGTAATTTTCATTTTCTTCTTGATTTTTATTATTACTCAGCTGAAGCAGTTCCTGCCGGATATCCAGGATTCTGGACAAGAGCAGTATTGGATGCAAGCTCCGTTGGAGGAATAGAGAATACGTTCATGTATGAAGGGAAAGTCTGTCCATAAGAACTGAGACCACCCTTGAATGGCCAGGTATATGCAACATCATCACCACCATACATACCATAACGGATAAGGTCAGTTCTTCTGTGACCTTCCCACATAAGTTCGCGTGCGCGCTCAGCCACAAGGAATTCCTTTGAGATTGCTGTTGGAGCAGCAACACCGGCTCTTGCCGAAAGCTCTGCAAGTTTAGGAAGAGCAAGCGCATCCTGACCAAGATTCATACATGCCTCAGCGTAGATCAGGTGAATCTCACCAAGACGGATGAGAGGATAATCAATATCACTGTATGCCTTCTTCTTTGCTGTTTCAAGAGCCTCCGGATCAGTATTATCCTTGTCATGAGGATAGTTGTTGTACTTCCAGCATGACCATCCGTTCTTGAAGTTCTTAAGTTCAGCCTCATTGCTCATGCTCTGCAGACATCCCTTGATGTCGAACAACTGTCCGCGCTTGTCGGTGATAGTGTATGTACCAGCCTCAAAGTCTACTGCAGCTGGAGAGAAGTAAGCCTGAACATATGTGTCAGGAACCCTGTTGCCGGCCCATCCGTTGTTGATACCGGTAGGTGCAAAGAACTCATCATCAGCCTCATCGTCTGTACCCTTGTCATCCTTTACATCAACTGCTGCAATCGTAGAGAAAGTAAGATAGCCTGTTCCACCATATGACTGGGTGTCCTCTGCATCATAAGGGATTGCAAAAAGGAACTCATTGCGTGCTGCAAGATATTCACCATTGTCACCTCTGAAAAGAGCCGCATATTCAGGACACACAGCATATCCTAATGTATAGATGGATTCACATGCAGCCTTGGCATCTGCCCACATAGGAGTGCCTGTGTATACTTCTGCATTCAGGTACATACGTGCCATAAGACCATAAACAGATCCGATATCGGCACGTGGATAATTAGACCTTGCAGCTGGCATGTCGCCAGAAGCCGCTATATCCTTAAGTTCGGAAATGCAGTAATTGAACACCTCCGCACGAGGATACTGAGTCGGCATGAAACCGCCGCCCATAGGTGAATCCTCAGTAGTGAGAGGTACGTTCCCGAATGTATCGAGAGCCATCCAGTAAAGGTATGCACGGATAAAACGAGCTTCAGCGCGCATGCTTCGTACCTTTGCGGCAAGAGCCTCATCCACACCTCTGTCATCAAGCTTGTCCTGGGTGGTCTGACGTACGAATTCATTTGCAAACGAGATTCCGAGCATAGTACGGCAATATACAGCATATGTAGCGGCATTTGCCTCCGATGACCATGTGTTGGTATTCAGTGCGCTTACCCAAGAGTCTTCCCATGCACATTTGCAGGCGTCTGCAGTAACCTCCTGAGTAGACCAGAAAGCACGTACAAGTTCAGATGCACCTGCATCCTCAACCTTAAGGTCACCTGTATTGATGAATGAATAATATATCTTGGTAAGTCCCTGAAGATATCCTGTCTCGTCCGTACCGTAAGCTGTCTCAGGAGAAAGCTCCGAAGGGTTCAGAGGAATGACATCAAGGTCATTCACACAGGAAGAAAGGACTACAGCAGACACTGCTGCGAAAATTATGTTTTTGAATATCTTTTTCATGACTGTCCTCCTTAGAATGTGAAGTTAACGCGAAGTGAATATGTACGCGGACGAGGCCAGATGACATTGTCAACACCATTCATCGAACCTGTAAGCTCAGGATCGTTTCCGCTGTAGCTTGTAAGAACAAATACATTCTGAGCTGAGAGGGCAAGACGAAGCTTTCCGTCAAAATTACCTAGTTTGTTGAATGTATATCCGAGGTTCACATCATCAAGACGGAAGAACGAAGCATTCTCAAGGAAATAATCAGAGAAATACTGCTCCAGCTTGTTTGAACCCTTGAAGCCTGTTCTCTTGACACACTGGGCAAAGTTGCTGAGGTTACCAGAGTTTACATCAATATATGAAGTAGAGTTCGCAGATGCGAAATCGTTGAAGATCCAGTAACCAGCATTTCCATGTCCGTTGAGACCGAAATCCCAGTTCTTGTAAGAGAGTTTGATGTTGAGACCATAATAGAAAGATGGAACCGGGCTCTTGCCGGAGATATATCTGTCAGCTTCAGTAATGGTTCCGTCTCCATCTCTGTCAACAAAGGCATTCTGGATAGGATTGCCCTCTGAGTCATATACCTGCTGATATACGCAGTATGTATAAGGAGCATAACCGACCTGATGGCGTGAAAGCATACTTCCCGTACCCTTTGTTATAGTCACCACTGTCTCATGGTAGTTAGGATCGTCAGATACATTCAGTTTTGTGATCTTCGTATCCTGGAAAGTTCCGTTGAATCCGATTGAAAGATGCCAGTCCTTTGTCTGGACAGGTATTACGTTGAGGGAGAATTCGATACCCTTATTCTGCATCGAACCGATGTTGGTAAGGATATCGTTACCGAAGTTAGCACCCATCGGTGTGAACACATTGTTCAAGAGGTTTGTTGTATTACGCAAGTATGCGTCAACATTACCTGTGATCCTGTCCTCAAGGAAACCGAAATCGACACCGACATTATAGGTTGTTGTTGTCTCCCAAGTGATGTCCGGATCATATTTTCCAGGAGTGTAGAAGAACTGAAGACCGCTTGAACCCATGTTATAGCGCTCATAGTAGTTCTGTGAAAGTCTGTAGATAGGCATGTAGCTGTAGTTGCCGATACCATCCTGCTGACCTGTCTGACCAGCTGAGAGACGGAGTTTCAACTGAGATACAGCCTTTGAACCCTTAAGGAAACCTTCTTCTGCAATGTTCCACGCAAATGCACCGGCAGGGAAGAGACCCCAACGCTGATCCTTGGCGAAACGTGAAGATCCGTCATAACGGACTGAAGCAGTGAAGAGATAACGTGAATCTATAGAATAGTTGAGACGTCCGTAGAATGAAACCAGATAATTCTCACCCTTGTTCCAAGGATAACGGGTATCAAGCACGTCACCTTCCTTCATGAAAGGCTCAGTCTCGCCGTTCACATAACTGTATCCATGAGTTGCATAGTAATTGCGCTGCCATGAATAACCAGCTACAAGGTCGAGGTTATGGATACCCCATGTCTCATTGTAGTTTCCATATACTTCAAGAGTCTGGCTACGACGCAAATCATATCCTTTGTGCCACTTACCGATTCCGCGAGCCTCTGTATCCGCATAAGCCTGGAATGAACCGACATTGACACCATTCTCAGAATTTGTCTCTGAGATATCCATCGCTACACTCGCATTGAAACGAAGGGCTTCAAGTCCATGTACCTTATAATCAACGGCA
This sequence comes from Bacteroidales bacterium, assembly GCA_017442315.1. Lineage (GTDB taxonomy): Bacteria > Bacteroidota > Bacteroidia > Bacteroidales > UBA932 > Cryptobacteroides. Next base: position 1,185 of record JAFRZX010000109.1, on the reverse strand, counting down.
GCACGTCCTACGAAACGCATAGACTTTGCATTTGACCATTCATCCAGAAGCTGAGAAAGAGGGCCGACACCTACGAGGGTATTTGGAGCGAACTCAGTACCTCTTCCACCGCCAGGATTCCAGAATCCGTTGGCTGTAGTATAGTCAATCGATCCGTCAGGATTTCTGAAATAAGGATCGCGCGTAGGATTGTAGAATGCAGCATTTCCTACTGCTGCTCCAGAAGCATACTGTGAATACACATATACACCCTTCGCATTGAGGTCGATGGTGAGATGCTTGTCAAGGAAGTTCGGTGAAAGGCTGAAATCAACTGTTCCCCTGTCATAGTTGGAACCTTTCAGAGTACCCATCTGGTCTGTGTAACCGATAGATGCACGATATGGCATACGGTCCTTTACATTACCGTTCACACTTACATTATGGTCGTGAGAAATGGCTGTCTGGAAAATCAGTTTCTGCCAGTCTGTATTACTTTCAAACACCTGATTGTTGATGTATTTGCCCATTATTGAATCAGGATCGTAAGTCTCGGCAACGAATGTACGGAACTCATCTGCCGTCATGGTAGGAATCCTCTTTGAGTTGTGCTGCACACTGACACTACCGCTATACGAAATCTGAGGTCTGTTGCCCTTACCCTTCTTTGTTGTTATGATGATGACACCGTTTGATGCACGCGAACCATAGATGGCTGCAGAAGACGCATCCTTGAGAACGGTGAATGACTCGATGTCATTAGGGTTTATCATATCAAGAGGGTTGGACATTCCGCTACCTCCGTCATTTGCAATCGGAACTCCATCGATCACGATGAGAGGATCATTTGATGCATGAAGGGAAGCTGCACCACGGATACGGATCTTAGAGCTTGAACCAGGGCCTCCGTCACCAGGAGTAACAAGCAGACCTGCAACCTTACCCTTGAGCATATCCTGAGTGTTCACGATTGCTCCACGGTTGATTTCTTCGCTCTTGATTGCAACGATTGATCCTGTCATATCTTCCTTCTTCACAGTACCGTAACCGATGACCACCACCTCATCGAGGAACTGGTTGTCTTCGGCAAGTGTGACTGTTGCAGGCAGCTGTGATGCCGTGAAAGTCTGACTTGCATATCCTATGCAGCTGATCTCCACAACTGCATCAGGACCTGAAACCGTAAGGACATAGTCGCCGTCAAGT
>JAFRZX010000016.1 GCA_017442315.1 Bacteroidales bacterium | reverse complement strand
TATTTTTCGAAGAACATAGAGTAGTTACCACGACCCTGAGTCTTAGAACGTAAGTCTGTAGAATAACCGAACATTTCTGAAAGTGGAACATAACCACGAACGATCTTACCGCCGCCGAGGTCATCCATACCTTCGATACGTCCACGACGAGAGTTGATATCACCGATAACATCTCCCATGTATTCTTCAGGCATTGTTACTTCAACCTTCATGATAGGCTCAAGTAATACCATACCAGCTTTCTGCATAGCTTCTTTGAAACACATAGAACCAGCAATGTGGAATGCCATTTCAGAAGAGTCTACTTCATGGTATGATCCGTCGTAAACTGTAGCATGTACACCTACAACTGGGAATCCGCCTAAAGTACCAGCCTTTGTTGCTTCTTCGATACCTTCACCAACTGCTGGAATGTATTCCTTAGGAATAGCACCACCAACAACTGTTGATTCGAATTTGAATAATTCTTCACCGTTGGCATCCATTGGCTCGAATTTAACTTTACAGTGACCGTACTGACCACGACCACCAGACTGTTTTGCATATTTGTATTCCTGATCGATTGGTTTTGTGAATGTTTCTCTGTATGCTACCTGTGGAGCACCAACGTTAGCTTCTACCTTGAATTCACGAAGGAGACGGTCAACGATGATTTCGAGATGTAATTCACCCATACCAGCGATGATTGTCTGACCAGTTTCCTGATCTGTATGAGCACGGAATGTTGGATCTTCTTCAGCAAGTTTTGCTAAAGCTTCACCCATCTTGCCCTGACCAGCTTTTGTCTTAGGCTCGATAGCGAGCTGGATAACTGGTTCTGGGAATTCCATAGATTCAAGGATTACTGGATGCTGTTCGTCACAAATTGTATCACCTGTAGATGTTACTTTGAAACCTACAGCAGCAGCGATATCACCTGAATATACGATATCTAATTCTTCACGTTTGTTAGCATGCATCTGAAGGATACGGCCAACACGTTCTTTTTTGCCCTTTGTAGCGTTTAATACATAAGAACCTGATTTACATGTTCCTGAGTATACACGGAAGTAAGCAAGCTTACCTACGAATGGGTCTGTCATAATCTTGAATGCTAAAGCTGAGAATGGTTCTTCGTCAGAAGATTTTCTTTCTGTTTCGTTACCATCTAAGTCTACACCCTTGATAGCTGCGATGTCAGTTGGAGCTGGCATATATTCGATAACAGCATCAAGAAGTTTCTGTACACCTTTGTTTCTGTAAGATGTACCACAACATACTGGAACTGCTTCACAGTTACATGTTGCTTTTCTTAATACAGCTTTCATTTCTTCTACAGATGGTTCTTCACCTTCAAGGTACATCATCATTAAATCGTCATCTAATTCACAGATTTTTTCGATTAATTCTGCACGATATACTTCAGCTTCATCAGCCATGTCACCTAAATCATCTGTAACTGTGATATCATCACCCTTATCATCATTGTAGATGTAAGCTTTCATTTCGAATAAGTCGATGATACCTTTGAATTCATCTTCTTTACCGATTGGTAACTGAAGACAAATAGCGTTTTTACCCAAACGAGTACGGATCTGATCTACAGCTCCGTAGAAGTTTGCACCTAAGATGTCCATCTTGTTGATGTAAGCCATTCTAGGTACACCATAAGTGTCAGCCTGTCTCCAAACGTTTTCAGACTGTGGTTCTACGCCACCTTTTGCACAGAAAACGCCTACAGCGCCGTCTAATACACGAAGTGAACGTTCTACTTCAACTGTGAAGTCTACGTGTCCTGGAGTATCAATGATGTTGATACGATGTTCTAAAGCGCC
>JAFRZX010000015.1 GCA_017442315.1 Bacteroidales bacterium | reverse complement strand
TGGCAGGCAAAGCAAGCCTGTCCAAGACTCATCACTGTGCCGCCAGACTATAAACTCTATCTGCATTTTTCAAAGATGCTGCGGAAAATATATGAGAATTACTCTAATCGCGTTGAGAGTTTTGGATTGGACGAGTGTTGGATTGATCTCACAAATAGAAATTTTTCTCTGAGAGACGGTTGGAACAGCGCCCATGAAATCAGGCAGCTTGTCAAAGCGCAGCTTGGCATTACCGTATCGGTTGGCGTAAGTTACAACAAGATCTTTGCTAAGTTGGGCAGCGATCTAAAAAAACCGGATGCAGTAACTATGATATCTCCTACCGACTTTATGCAAACGATATGGGAATTACCTGCATGCGATCTGCTATATGTGGGACCTAAGACAACCCAAAAGTTGCGCGAAATGAACATATTAACCATCGGAGATCTTGCTTGTGCTTCTTCTGATCGACTCAAATATAAGCTTGGACGTAATGGTCTGATGCTCCAGGCTTTTGCACAGGGGTGGGATCAAGCTCCTGTTATGCACACAACAGCAGAGGAAGCGATCAGATCTGTAGGTAACAGCACGACGACGCCTCACGATATAGCGAATCTGGAAGAAGCTCGGTGCGTATACTATATGCTTGCAGAAAGCGTTGGTGCGCGAATGAGAGAAAATGGATTTCGCAGTAAGTGTATCAACATTTCCATTCGCACAGCTGATCTGCTTACATACTCCTGTCAAAAAACAATATCGACGCCGACCAATATTACCAGCGAGATTGCGGATATTGCCTGCCGTCTTTTTTCTGAGCGGTATCAGCGATTCTATCCATTGCGCAGCGTTGGATTAAGTTGTTCTGCGCTTTCGACTGCCAGTTCGCCTCTTCAGCTTGATATGCTGGGCGATTGGGAACGGCGTGAAAAAATGGAGCGTCTTGATGGTGCTGTTGATGGAATTAGAAAGCGTTTTGGCAATCGGATCATTCAGCGCGGTGTTGTTCTGGCAGATCCTGCGATCGCAGGGATTAACCCCAAGGACGAGCATACTATTCACCCTGTTCCCTATTTTGCCGGGTAAAAGGAGGAATCTGCATGATTTGCGACGAAATGCGTCCTAATCCTCATAAGAAGTATGTGGATGTGATTGCATTGCACAGATTAGATGGTGCAGTTATTCCTTTGCGGTTTCGCGCAGAGGATGAACCGGCTCAGCGGATACAGAAGGTTTTGGATATGACGCCCGCCCCGGCGCTGAAAGCTGGTGGTCAAGGAATGCGCTATACTTGCCTGCTGGAATGTGGTACAATGATGTACCTGTTCCATGACAGGTCGCTCTGGTTTTATGAAGATTAGCAGGAGGCAAGGTTATGTGCGGCAGATTCTATATCGCCACAGAAGATACTGCAGAGGAACTGCAGCAAATTATTGATTCCTTGCAGCGCAAAAACGGCCCTTCCATCAAAACAGGGGAAGTATTCCCTACGGACATAGCCGCTGTAATCGCCAACAACCGAGCGCTAACGCCTACTCCATTTGCTATGAAGTGGGGATATTCTCTGCAGAATAGCCGCCCCGTCATCAATGCCCGAAGTGAAACTGCAGATCAAAAACCTTTGTTTCGTGATGGAATGGAACAGCGCAGATGCTTGATTCCGGCCTCCTGGTATTTTGAGTGGGACAGAAGCTCTGGGCGGAAGATCAAGAATGCGATCAAACCCGCTGGCTGCAACATGATGTATATGGCTGGCATCTATCGGATTATCAACGGAACTCCTGAGTTTACGATACTGACACGGGAGCCAGCCGACTGTATACGCCATATTCACGACCGTATGCCGGTAATTCTACCACAGGGCATTTCAAAGGACTGGCTGAACGTCCATTTTCGGGCAAATGAAGTGTTGCGCTCCGCAGACTTGAATATGGAGCACACACCAGAGATAACGGCTTTCGCATAACAACAAACTGATATACATGGAGGTCAAGCAATGTCTTGCCGAATTATTGTAACAGGCGGAGAAATGGAGCAGCAGGAAATCGACGCATATATTCAACGAGCTAAGCAGAAATATGGCAAGGAGCCCCTTGGAATTGATATCAAGATAGACGGCGAGTTTGTGGAGCTTACCTACGACTTCGGAAGCCAGCCGTTTCATCGGATTCGTCGCATTACTGGATATCTGGTTGGTTCACTTGAACGCTTCAACGATGGAAAGCGAGCAGAAGAGCATGATCGAGTGAAACATTCAATTTGATAATCATTGTAGGAAAATTTGAAAATACGGCTGGTCAGCAAATGACCAGCCGCTTTTTTGTGCGATTTAGAAGGAGGGCAACGGAACCGGATACAATTTCACATCAAACGAATCTTGCGTGTCCATGTATTCCTCATGTTTTGTATAGGTTACCTTTTTGTCATACAAAACATCCCCAATAATAGTCAGAGAACTCCCGGATGCCCGCCCCTCTACAGGAAGTATGCTGTGGCCCAGATACTCACCGTCTGCAGAAAACCACAGGTAGTGATGAGGTTCACCATCGTCGTAGTTTTTTGTACCCATAGCTACTACAAGTTTCCCCTCGTATTCCTGAATGTCGTGGCAGCCGCGATTCCTGAAACTCCCCAGCACGTTCTGGGGTAGATGGTGGTTTGCCCACACCTGACGGCCATTCTCATCAAATTTGACCAAGGCTGTGTGCCATTCCAATTCACTGAGTGGATTGCCGCTGCTTTCCATTAGCCAGAACACATAGCCTCCATCGCTGGTTTGAAAACCGTTCGTCAGGTTAGCATCCCCTTCATCCTGCCAGGTAGGCACAACTGTTTCCCACAGCACATTGCCATACAGATCTGTCTTCAGTAGTTTTGCTGGAGAGGGATATCCATTGTCTGTTCCATACAGAAGGATTCCATCCTTCAAAGGAAGCATATCTTTCACGCCACTCATACCGGATTCAGAAAAGACTTTAAATAGAATATTCCCTTCCCAATCGATGAAATAACGATAGTATGTTTGGGCTGTAGGAGGAATCACGGCATACTCAATGCAGGAGTTAATGGACTGACACACGCCCATATCAGGAACATAGATATCTACCGGTGTGCCCAGAGGCTCGCCTTCCTGGGAAAACTTGCGAATCTCCATCTGGCAAATGCTCTGATTTGGGCTGTTTCGGAAAGTTGTCCCGACGGTTCCGTCAGTTAAAAGGACAGGGGTACTAAAAGAACAGTTTCCCAGTGTAGGATCTACATATTCCCAAGAAATGGACCCATCTGGATTCAGACAAATCAATCGAGCTCTCTGATTTTGATAGTTTCCTTTATCGGCCTTTCCTCCCGCCACAACAATTCGTCCGTCCGGAAGACTACAGTATCCATTGTACAGATTATCATAACCCTCTGTGCTTAAATCAATTTCCTCTGCCACCGCAGGCAAGGAAAGCAATATGAACGCCGAAATCAATATCAAGATTCGTTTCAATATACTCACTCCTTATCAATACCAACGGTTCCATGCATCTATGCCCGTCTCTCCGTCATTACGGGAATAGGTGTAGGTTGTGATTATCTCACCATTGTTGGCATCCACTTCAATCACATAGTAAGTTGCCGGCTGCATGTCAACCTTCAGCGCACTCGTCCACTTGTCCTCTGCTGAGAAACCAATCTGGTAGAACGGTTTTGCTGGGTCAGTGATATCCAGCAGAATGATTTCGGGTGAAAGGTAAGTCATTTCGAGATCTGTCAGATCAAATGCTTCCCGCAGTTTCTTCCATCCAGCAGAGATAGCAGCCTGTTCATCAATCATGGTGGAGGTGGGGATGCCGTACACATGTCTGGCAAACGCAATCAGACGAGGATCACTGTAATTAGGGTCTGCAGCAATCCTTTGCTGGATGATGACTCTCATTTCATCAGCACAAGCCTTCTTGTGTTCCAGCGGCCAATGGAAGAAATCCTCATAATCCATCAGAAGGTTGTTTCGCTGTGCATAGCGATCAAACATGTGGAAGGTTTCATTGTCGTAAAGCTGCATTTCTTCGATGATCGCTTTTTCCTGTTCAGGGCTGTACCATTCTGGCATCAAAGAAGCATCTATCATGGTACCGTCGATCATTACTCTGTAAGAGAAGTTATTCCGTCCATGGAAAAGCACATCGTCTCCTGGTGGGACGGTGATGTTTACACGATAATAGATCATAGCCCTTCCAAGGAAATCATCATGCACCTGCTGTGATTCAAAACGCCAGTTCATCATGGATGCCACATCGACATTCCACGCCTTGCAAAATGCTGCTTTGGTCACATCAATCGCAGTATCTGCATCAATCTCAGAAGCCTCTGCCCGAAGATTTTTCACTGCATCTGCACTACCCAGGTGATAGCGTTCGTTAAGTTCGGCGTAAAGTGCATGATCCGCATCAGACCATTGTTCCCTGTCGCCAAGAAGAACCTGAGCCATCACTGAAGTATTGATAACAGAAATATATCCCTGCGCATTGCATACCTCTGCAACAAAGGAATCAATCTCTTCTGCCGAAGGAGACTCAAGCTGCCAAATGGAGTGTTCAGGTTTGATGCCACAGGAATTTAGATGAACAAGAAGCTGTTGCTTGCTTTCAAGCGGCCAGCGGACATACCAGCTATTATCCTGTTCCACCTCTGCGGAATAGAAGATCAACTGCCATGCAGGTGTCATGTCTCCAGTCTGATAACTGAATACATCTGTCACTTCACCTGTAACCCTGTTAATGACTGCACCATACACATTTTCTTTGTTCACTGCATAGTGAGTATGGAAAACGTATCGATCAAGCAACGCATGGTTTTCAGCTACGCCGCCATACTCAACATCGTAAAACAGCACTGCAAGATCAGATTCAGAGATGCCGAACTTCTGCATCACAGCTGTCTTTACCTTCTGTGTTGCTTCTTCGCTGCTGATCTTCACAACAGGATCAACATCGTTTTTGTGTTCGATGATAAAGGCGTCCTTGTCCAGACTTGAAGAGCCAATGTTGCCTCTGGTGTCAACAAGAATCGTGAGCTTATAGCCATTCTCCGTTTCAACGACATTTTCTCCATCAAGTACAGGGTTAAAGGCAGAAACCATAGACTCCTTACTAACCTCACCTGAAACGATCCAGAGCTGATACTCTTCATCCCAATGAATTTGTGGATTAACTCTATCCGCTGCATCTGCATCCCAACCAAAGACTTCTGTCATGGTGCTGACTAAGGCCGATTTTGCATATGCTTCAGTTCCCACCGGAATGGGAGTCGAACCATCTGAATGATTCTGAGCTTCTGCGCGGTAAGCAGGATAATATACATCCCGCAGATAGTAACCAAGGGCATCAGTATAGCGAAGATAATCTTCCTTTGTTCGGATTCCTTCCGGATGTTCTGCCATGTAGCGTTCCTGGAAGATAATCACTTCATTAGGGGCTATATCGGAGATATCTGCTGGTTTTTGATACCACTGTTCCACTTCGGTGCGAATCAGTTCACCATAGCGCTGCTGAATGATTCGATCTGCAGCAGTTTCACGTTCGGCAACCGTTCTTGTTTCATCTATCATGGTGGAATAGTCTGTTTCATCCATCGGGAATTCAAACTCGCGCATGACATTGACGAAACTGATTTTATCGTCCAAGCCCCAAGTGGTCATCTGGCCGCTTGCGTCCATCTGAGCCACACGCTCATAGTATCCGTTAATGAGGATACCCACAGCCAATGCTGTTACACTAAGGCAAAATAGAATCAGCAGTAGGACAAAGCTAAAAGACATTTTCGTTTTGAGTCTCACACTATTTCCTCCAGTTCTGTGAGAACGGAGATGCTCATGACGGGTGTGCACGTTGTATTCCATGTGCATGCTTTGCCACAAAAGGCGCTCGCGCTGGGCTTGAGTCAGGTCGAGGTCAACAAATTCCGAATTCAATGCTGTTTGGATTCGTTTGCGTTTTTGTTCAACCGTCATCTTCCTCACCTCCCATCAATTCTGCTTTCAAAAGCGATTCCGCTTTTTTCAGTCTTCGTTGGACTGTGGATGCAGGAACATCCAACGCCTGCGCCACATCCCGCATGTTCATCCCCTGATAGTAGTATAGTAATACAACCTGTTTATACTTGACAGGCAACCGACATATGTCCATGGCCAATTCGTGATCGGCTTGGTCTTGTTCAGCCAAACAAACATTGCGAGAGATAAGTTCATCCATATCCTGTCGCTTGTCCATATGTCGGAACCAACCGCTGCGATGATAATCCTTGCATACATTGATAGCGATCCTCATAAGCCATGCTTTATCGTTCTGTATCCCTTTGCGCTCATAAGCGGCCATGTTTTTCCAGGCTTTCAGGAAGGTGTCTTGCAGAGCATCTTCGGCCTGGGTGTGATCGGTTAGATAGATAAAGCAAACCTTTTTGATATCGCTGGCGTATGATTCAACCCAACGGGTCATTCGCTCTTCTCGAACATAGCTGGGTACCACAGCTTGTTCCACTCCGATCACCTCCTTTCATCTCTATACACGAATTAGCCCTTTCTTTTGTCCCGTTTTGCGGAAATAATAATGATCTTTTTTCGAAGAAGCCTGACATCGCTGGATGTCAGGCTTCTCATCTATACGCGATAGAGTATTATACTTTGATGTCAGAACCGATCTGGATAAGGAATGTACTCATTAGGCATAGTTCCATTCTTGGCCACCCGTTGGACAGCGCCAGTTAGTGCATCTATATCAACCACACCGCTGGGGTAAGAGGCACTACCTGTCTTCCAGAAAATCACACGCCATGTATATCCTGTTTCAGGCTTGAAAAAGAAAGAATAGTAGACTTCCGATTGAGCTTCCCAGCCTTCAGGCAATCCATATTCCTGAGAAGTAGCCGCAACCGCAATCTGATAAGCGTCATCCTGTGATATGCATTCCGCAGTCGGCAAGCAGAATCCATAGTTTGCAATGGCAACCAAATCATTTTCGTTCATGGGATGCGTACCGGATTTCTCTGCAGCAGCGAGCTTTACCGGCAGGGATTGAGCATAGTGCATTTTATCCTCCAAATTCCAAGTAAAAAACGCACCTTTCTCCGCACACAAGGTGTCGTACTCCAAATCAAGATTTGAGGTCATACGTTCTTGTTTGCAGAGTATTACTTCACCATCCAGCAAATGGACTGTATAAGCTGCGTCCTGATCAGTCACACCGATTCGCCACATTGCTTTATGTGTTTTCGCGTCTGCAAGATAATAGGAGAACACGACTTCATTAGGCGTTTTCGTTACGTCAACCGTCACGCCATATCGTTCAGAGATAGCCTGAAGAGCCTTGCCGAGCGCAGCTTCTTGTGACAATTCTGTATCACCCGGAAGCAGATTGAAACAGTCCGGAATCTGCTTGGAAGAAACCATCAAAAGATCAAATTGATGTTTTTGTTCGATGGACCAGGAATGGTACGGCCCCCATTCTGCTTCAAGGAGGCGAATGGAAGCATCATAGATATACACATCACTCTGATTATGAAGCTCATCCGGAAGGGTGATGCCTTCTGATTCCATTTGGGCAATGATCCCTTGATACTTACTATCGCTGAAAAGCTCAGTGTGCGTTGTTGGGTCGGACAGGGCAGAGGAAAGGATCACGTAGATCCTATCACCGCTTTCTATGGCCGGGGCGGGATCGAACTCAACATTATCCGCTGCATCATATTGTTCAGAGAATGTATGTATAGCAATGGAATCTTTGGGAACAAAACCACGTATCAGAGTACCAGAGGTCGTTTCAACATAAGCCCAGTCACCCATGCTGGCCAACCATTTTACAGTTGTACCCTCAGTCAACGTGAGAACAACCTTTTCAGAGTTAAGTGGGTCATCTGTCAAGTGTGTTTCCTGCGGAAGGATGCCCTGCACCGGCTGGAATGCGAATTCAACTACTTTTTTACCTGACGGCAAAGCTTTTGATTCAATCCACCCGATACGATACTGGTTCTTTGAAATGTCGTATTGAATCATGATATAGCCATTCTCTTCACCAAATACTTGAATCCAGTCATTCGTACTGACACTTGCTTTGCCATTCGCAGCGCGACCATATTCCTTTCCGGGGCCTTGGTATACAGGGTACTTTTTACCTGAGCTAAATTTGATTCGCTCCGCGGTTAAGGTACCACTCGGAATCTTGGGAGGATTTGTTAATGCAGTTCGTGCTTCTGAGATTGTCAGAGGTAAATTGGACAGCGAGAATTGACTGAATTGATTGGCAAACACACCGTATACCTTTGTTGATTTATTCCCATTGCTTTCAGTTTTGTATGTCAGACAATCCGAGGCCACGGAAATACGAACACGTCCATCCTTGTCAGAACTATAGTCATATTGAGTCAGGTACCAGTGACCATCATTCTTTCTCTCAAACACATAGTAAATCGGTTCTTCATACAGATGATAGGAGTAGTAGAAATCAAATTGACCATATATTTCGCACGAAATGAAGGGAATCCACTTCCCTTGGAAAACAGCAGATGTTGAGTTTCCAACAACCTTCCAGGTTCCACCTTTTTTCTCCAGAATAAC
>JAFRZX010000108.1 GCA_017442315.1 Bacteroidales bacterium | reverse complement strand
TCGTCATAGACATATGGCTGACATTCGTTTATGATTGCGTTGCCGTTGATAGTTGCATACACAGTTGCATAACCTACCTTTGCACTTCCGTCAACATCCTTGTCCATAAAGACGGAAACTGCTCCTCCGGTCATATATGGATTAAAATTTTCGTAAGCAATCATACCGCTTGCTGAATATGTCTTCGGGCCATCCCAGCCTGCTTCGGGCTCTGCACTGTCAGGAGTCTCGCTGACAATCTGAGTATAACTCCCTCCGAAGCAATAGATGTTCGGACTTGATGTCGAGAATATATATGCATCAGCAAATGTCAGTGTCTTGTTGTCATTCGAGATGTTGAGGACAATGTCTTTTCTTGTTGTGCTCCAGCCTGTTCCTGTGCCCTGAAGAACATTGGATATGGTTACGGTGCGGTTTGTCTCGTCAATGAAGTATGGACAGCTTGCACCTATCATTTCCTTTTCTCTTCCAGTGTCCATATATGTAATCTTGATGAGTGCATATCCCTCTTTTTCATTGCCGGAATAATCGGAGTCAAATGCAACTTTCACACGTCCTGTTTCGGACACAGTTCCATCTACGCAGATCCATGATGTCTGGGTGGAATATACAGGATCAAGGACAATATCAGCTGCTGGCTTTATTTCTGAGAATGTATGGCTGTCTGTATTTATGTTGAACTGGATTTCTGCCGTTCCGTCAGTGAATGTCACGATTCCTGCATCGATGGTATATATACCGGTAGTACCGTTGTATTCAGCATGTCCGAATCCGTCCAGTTTCAGGTTTCCTCCGTCTGTGGATGTGTATGAGCCAGCTTCTTTTCCGCAATATCTGAATGCAGGTGCAGAGTCTGTACCATATGTATATTCAATATATGGAACTCCGTCAACGCTGACAATAGCTGATGAATTTTCCTTTATTGAGTTTCCGCTGCTGAAATTGACGGTAGCTTCTTTTATTGATTTTGTTTCGGTCTCAACAAACCAGTATGTCTTGTTTCCGTTGCGGTCTGCTTCAATAAGGAAGCGTGTTGCGTATTCAGTGTCAGTCGCACAAGTGAACTTGAAGTCGTCCTTTCCTGCAAGGTAGTATCGTCTGTTGTCTGTCTTGTTCTCTATAATGTCGTCGACAATGATGAATGCAAAGCCGTTTTCAAGCACTTTCCCGGATAGCGCATGGTCTCCTCTGGTGTTTTCCGGATCATAGGAAATGTTTCCGTCAGTCACGGTGTAGAGTCCGGAAAAATCGAATCCGTTTTCATCGGAAGAAGTGACGATATATGCCGAACTCTCTCTCAGATCCAGCTTCATTGTAGGGTTTTCTGAAGTAAGGATCCTGTTCTCCCCAGGAGCCATCCAATATGCTTTATATTCACCGGTGAAGTCCTGACCGGCATATATTGCCTTTTCAGTGCTTTCTGCCTTGATGGTAACGTCTTCATCCGGCATGTAGAATGCCCAGCAATCCTGATAGAGATGGTTGTCAGCGGCAAGAGACCAGAATACCTCGCCAGTGTAGTCTGTACCAGTGGTGTTTCCTGTTACAGTCAATTCTACATCATATCCTATGTCCCATCTGTAAAGAAAATGCACAAGTCCTCCCGGAATCTGTGAGCAGAATTCCTGCTCCGTACCCTGGTGATTGATGCAGTCGAGCATGCTGATGGTACAATTGTCATCCCACACACGTTCAATAAGAAGATACTCTACTTCAAGGTGTCCTTTAACGTTTGCAGGGCCTTCCGGCATCTTGAAGGTGAAAATATATTCGCCAAGATCTGCACTTGTCAGTTTGCAGTCCAAAGTTCCGTTTACTTTTGCTCCTCCGATCTGATCGTTGATGTTGTTTACGGTAAATGTAACAGTAACTGTTTCTCCTTCAGCTGCAACATCCTTGTCTGCATATCCTGTGAAATAGCTGCTAGGCTCTACAGTCACAGTGCTGCTTGTCAGTACCTGAAGTTCGACGCTTTCGGCTGGCATTTCAAAACTGAATGTGTTTTCGGAATCTTCAGTTGCCTGTGTGCCGTTGAAGAGCAGTTCGTCCACAAATACATTTTCCACAGGATTAACGGTTACCTCTATCACCTTGCCGGCTTCAGCCTTGTCTGGTGCGCTTACTGTGTAGAATTCGCTTGATGGAGCCTTGATTTCGTAGGTTACAGTCTCTTCTGTAATCTCGTCTTTTTTACAGGAGATGATTGTCGTGGCTGCAATAAGCATGATGAAAAATGCTTTTGCAAAAGATAATGTCGGTTGATAAGTTTTCATAAAGTTTAAATATATATATTTATATAAAGACACACGAAGATGTACTTTGGACCCTGATAAACAGGATTGTAATTCAGAATGAATTAATATGTTAAAATAAGGGTGGAATTCGATGTTGTGTTACAGTATTTTTGTAAATTTGCGGGTTATTGATCTGAAAGTGAAAAAATGATGATTATATGAGCAAGAAATTCAACAGAACACTTGTGACATGTGCGCTGCCATATGCCAACGGACCGGTTCATATAGGCCATCTGGCCGGTGTATATGTCCCTGCAGATATTTATGTCAGGTATCTTAGAATGAGGGGAGAGGATGTGCTTTATGTCTGCGGATCGGACGAGCATGGTGTGCCGATTACCATAAAGGCCCAGAAGGAGGGTTGTACTCCTCAGGACATAGTGGACAGATATCATAAGATCATAAAGGATTCGTTTACTGGTCTTGGAATCAATTTCGACATATATTCGAGAACATCATCGAAGGTACATCATAGGAATGCTTCTGATTTTTTCAGGAAACTTTATGATGAGGGCAAGTTTATTGAGAAGGTAAGTGAGCAGTATTATGATGAAGAAACGAAGACTTTTCTGGCAGACCGTTACATCACCGGTACGTGTCCTCGTTGCGGTGCGGACGGAGCTTATGGAGACCAGTGTGAGAAGTGTGGGGCGACTCTCAGTCCGGATGAACTGATCAACCCTAAATCGGCTCTCAGCGGTGGTGAACTCGTGAAGAAGGAGACCAAGCACTGGTATCTGCCTTTGGACCGGTATGAAGGCTGGCTTTCTGAATGGATCCTCGACGGACACAAGGAGTGGAGGAGCAACGTATATGGCCAGTGCAAGAGCTGGATTGATGGCGGTCTTCAGCCACGTGCGGTGAGCCGCGACCTCAGCTGGGGCGTCCCTGTGCCGGTAGAAGGTTCGGAGGGAAAAGTTCTCTATGTGTGGTTCGATGCCCCTATAGGATATATATCAAACACACAGGAACTCCTTCCTCAGTCATGGGAGAAATGGTGGAAGAGTGAGGATACCAAGCTTGTTCACTTTATCGGCAAGGACAATATCGTGTTCCACTGCATAGTCTTCCCTTCAATGCTGAAGGCAGACGGAAGTTATATCCTTCCGGATAATGTGCCTGCAAATGAGTTCCTTAACTTAGAAGGAGACAAGATATCTACATCAAGGGGATGGGCGGTATGGCTTCATGAATATCTGGAGCAGTTCCCTGGTCAGGAGGATGTCCTTCGCTATGTGCTGACGGCAAATGCTCCTGAGACAAAGGATAACGACTTTTCATGGAAAGACTTTCAGGCGCGCAATAACAGTGAGCTTGTAGCCATTCTCGGTAATTTCGTAAACCGTGCGGTGGTGCTTACCCATAAGTATTTCGATGGAAAGGTGCCGGCAGATCTGAAGCCAGAGGCTGTTGACGCGGAGACTCTTGCTCAGATCCAGCCTCTCAAGGCGGAGATGGAACGTTATCTGGACGGCTATAAATTCCGTGAGGCGCTTAAGGAGGCTATGAACATTGCCCGTCTCGGAAACAAGTATCTTACAGACACCGAGCCATGGAAAGTCGCAAAGACTGATATGGACAGGACAGCATCTATCTTGAATGTGTCCCTTCAGATCTGTGCTTCGCTTGCAGTAGCATTCGAGCCTTTCCTCCCGTTCTCATCAGAGAAGCTTCGTGACATCCTTAATGTCGGCATAGCAGCCGGAACAGATCACCGTGCCGGTGAGCAAGGTGCCGTAAGCGAGAATATCTACAAGACATCAGAAGGTGCGGCCCTCCATACAGGCAGGACTTTTGACGGTATATCCCTCTCATGGGATGACCTCGGCAAGGCTTCGCTTCTTCCTGCAGGTCACAGGTTGAATCAGCCTGAACTGCTCTTCTCGAAGATCGAGGACGAGGTGGTTGATGCACAGATCGCACGTCTTGAAGCGATCCGTGCGGAGCGTGAGGCTGCGGCAAAGGCTGCTGAAGCTGCAGTGGTGACTCCACAGAAGGATGAATGTACTTTCGATGACTTTCAGAAGATGGACATCAGGACCGCTACTGTCCTGGAGGCAGAGCGTGTGCCTAAGACTGACAAACTTCTTAAACTGACAATCGATACAGGTATTGACAAAAGAGTAATAGTTTCAGGTATTGCCGAACACTATTCTCCAGAGGATATGGTGGGTAAGCAGATATGCATACTTGCCAATCTCGCACCTCGCAAGATTCGTGGAATCGAGTCTAAAGGTATGATTCTGATGGCTCGTCAGAACGATGGCAGGATGAGGTTCATTACGCCTGCGGAGACTCTTTACAATGGAGCAGAAATCGGATAATATCAGGACTTTCCTGCGACGTCACTGTTAGCGATGGATAAGGTTGTATGATAAATACTGAGTACTATAAGGATCTGACAAAGATGAACACCTTCGGTATGAAGGTGAAGGCCAGATGTTTCGTGGAATATGATTCGGTGGCTGATCTTGTGGATATAGAGTTCGGTGAACTGTCTCGTCCTGTTCTTCACATCGGAGGCGGCAGTAATCTGCTTTTTACGGAAGACTTCAAGGGGACGGTTTTGCACTCAAAGATAGAATTCATGGAGATTCTGGACAAGTGTGACAATGTTTCAGATGCTCAGGTGCTGGTTTCTGTAGGTGCAGGAGTGGCTTTTGATGACTTCTGTGATTGGGCAGCTAAGGAAGGACTGTGGGGGACGGAAAATCTGTCCTATATTCCAGGAGAGGTAGGTGCATCTGCCGTGCAGAATATCGGTGCTTATGGAGTAGAGGTTAAGGATATCATACATACTGTATATTGTTATGATACGTTAGAGGAGGAATTTGTAAGTTTTTCTGTTGCAGAATGTGGATATGGCTATCGTGATTCTGTATTCAAGAAATCGGGATTCAAAGGTCGCTATATTGTGACCCATGTGGTTTTTGCTCTCAGCAGGGAACCTAAGCCAGTGTTGGATTATGGCCATCTCAAAGAAGCGGTACTCTCGTCTTATGAAGGAGGTACGGATATGGAGAAAGTTCTTGATCATCTGACTCCGGAGATGATCAGAAAGGTAATCATCAGGATCAGGAAAGAGAAACTTCCGGATCCCTCTGATATGGGCAGTGCAGGAAGTTTCTTCAAGAATCCTGTCATAAGCCGGGAACATTTCCTGAGGATAGAAGCTGCTGCCAAAGCGGAGCATGGTACAGATTTCAAGGTTCCTCATTATGACCTTCCGGATGGATATGTCAAGGTACCTGCTGCATGGATGATTGAAGAGTGCGGGTGGAAAGGACGCAGAAGCGGTGGTGCTGCTGTTTATGAAAAACAGCCCCTGGTGATAGTGAATTACACAGGAAACGCATATCCGGAAGAAATTACAGGACTGGAAAAACGTATCGTGGCATCGGTCATGGATAGATTCGGTGTGGAGCTTCATCCTGAAGTCGAACATATACCACAATAAGTAGAAACAAGCAAATAACATCAATGAGTTCGTTTATAATAGAAGGCGGCCACAAGCTCAGTGGTACGATACATCCCCAGGGGGCCAAGAACGAGGCCTTGGAAGTCATCAGTGCGGTGCTGCTGACAGATGAAGAGGTGACAATTTCCAATGTCCCTGAGATTCTTGATGTGAAGAATCTCATCCTACTCCTTGAAGGTATGGGTGTCAAGGTCACCAGACGTGAAAAGGGAGTCTATACGTTCAAGGCGGACAATATTGATGAAGATTATGTTTCAAGTGCGGATTTTGTTGCCAGATGTGCTAAGCTGCGTGGATCCGTTATGGTAGTCGGTCCACTTCTTGCCCGTTTCGGCAAGGCTTATTTCCCTAAGCCCGGAGGAGACCAGATAGGACGTCGCAGGGTGGATACGCATATCCTCGGTTTCATGAATCTTGGAGCTCAGCAGGAATATGACCATGACCGCAAGGCATTTTATCTGCATGTTCCGCAAGGAAAGACTTTGGAAGGAAAGTACATGCTCCTTGATGAGGCTTCTGTCACCGGTACAGCCAATATAGTGATGGCTGCAACGTTATCAAAAGGCGTGACTACAATATATAATGCTGCATGCGAACCATATGTGCAGCAGCTCTGCCGGATGCTGACCAGCATGGGAGCCAGAATAGAAGGATTAGGTTCAAATCTCTTGAGAATCACCGGTGTCGGGAAGCTTGGAGGAACTGAGCATCGTATCCTTCCTGATATGATTGAGATAGGTTCCTTCATCGCAATGGCAGCCATGAACAGCAGTTCCATAACCATAAAGGATGTCTCATATGACGAACTTGGGATGATTCCTGATGTCTTCAGAAAACTGGGAGTCAAGATTGAACGTCAAGGTGATGACATATTCATTCCGGAGCAGGAAAGCTATGTAATAGATTCTTTTCTTGACGGTTCAATACTCAATATAGCAGATGCACCTTGGCCTGGTCTTTCACCGGATCTGCTCAGTGTCATCCTTGTGATGGCTACCCAATGCAAGGGCAGTGTGCTGATTCATCAGAAAATGTTTGAAAGCCGTCTGTTCTTTGTTGACAATCTGATAGATATGGGGGCACAGATCATATTGTGTGATCCTCATCGGGCTGTGGTTGTAGGACATGACCATAGATATCAGCTTCGCGCCGGCAGGATGTCGTCACCGGATATACGTGCCGGTATCGCTCTTCTTATTGCTGCCATGTCTGCAAAGGGTACCAGTATCATAAGCAATATAGATCAGATTGACCGTGGATATGAAGATATCGATGTGCGTCTGAATGCTCTTGGGGCGAGAATCACAAGGCAATGATTACCGTTTCTTGCGTATGATGTTGAGACCGTCGCGCAGTGGCAGGATTACCGATTCGACTCTTGGGTCTGAAGAAACCATATCGTTGAAGCGTGCTATTCCAAGGGTCTGTTTGTCTTGAGGCATGGGGTCCTGACATACTTTTCCGTCCCAGAGTACATTATCAGCCAGGATGAGACCTCCAGGACGTACCATGTCGAAAACAAGGTCATAGTACTCGCAATATTCTCTCTTGTTGGCATCCATGTATACTATGTCATATAGCATTTCTTCTTTGACCGGATCGCCTGACATGCTGCGTAGCTTCTGAAGCGTCTGTCTGCAGTCCCCAATATGAAGAGTGACCTTTCCGCTTACTCCGGCACGCTCTAATCCTTCCATTATCAGATCTTCCAGCTCATCATTAAGTTCAAGAGTGTCGAGATGTCCGTTTTCCGGTAGACCTGATGCCAGACATACGGCAGAGTATCCTGTGAAAGTTCCAAGCTCCAGAATTCTCGAAGCTCCTGTTGTCTGCACAATCATTCTGATAAGTTGTCCTTGGATGTTTCCTGACAGCATCCTTGCATGATTGGTTCTTATATGTGTCTGTCTGACAATCCATTGAAGAGCTTCGGACGGATGCGTTGAGTGTTTTTCTATATAATTGTATATCTTTTCCATAAAACTTTTCTTTTCCTATGAAGTAGGGCTTTTATATATAGGTCAGTCGTGAAAGTCTGGAAGGATCGAAGATCCGTACCGCCATGTCCCTGATATCCTCAGAAGTCACGGATTCTATCAGTTCGCGGTTTTCTTTTCCGGAACTGACTTTACCATATGCTAGCAGGCCTTTGCCCATTGACAGACATTGTGTCTCTCCGTTGTCGCTGCTTATAGCAAGCTGGCCAAGCAATTGTTTTTTTGCCGCTTTAAGGCGTCTGTCAGAAAGCGGCTCATTCTGCAGACGCCTTATTTCTTTATGGATGGCGTTCAAGCATTTTTCAAGATTGTTCTTGTCACATCCAAGTGTGATGGCTACGAGTCCTGTGTCGGAAAACTGGGTGTATCCACATTCGACTGCATATACCCATCCGTTCTTTTCACGGAGGATTGAATTCAGGATTGAATTGGTTGCAGGACCGCCCAGGATATTACATAAAAGCACGGTAGCGATTCTTTCTCTCTCTTGGTAGAGAGATGGGGCAAGACCTCCTATGATGCAGTTTGCCTGATGATTTCTTTTGTTCAGGGTCCTGTCGAATGGTACTGCTGCGGGAATGGACAGATTGGTACATCCAAGTGTCTTTCCCGGCTCGTCTGTTGAATGACATTCCGGATATGAATGATTGCTGAAATACTTGTCTGTAAGTTTCCGTATGTCTTTTTCCATCTTTCCCTCGTCAATATCTGCGACAACCGTGAATGCCATCCTGCAAGGGAGGAATTTATCTCTTACGAACATGAGGAGCTCCTCGCGGCTTATCTTTCTGACTGATGCCGCGGTTCCGAGTATGTTGCCGCTTAGAGGATGTCCTTTGAACAGCATTTCTTCAAACCTGTCATATATATCCTCTGACGGTGAGTCTTTATATGATTGTATTTCATCTATGACTACACCTTTCTCCGTATTGATTTCATGCTCTGGGAATGTTGCGCTTGTGACGAGTTCCATAAGCAGGTCGGAAGCCTTTCCGAGATCCTCCTTCAGAACAGTTGCATGTATTACTATTTCTTCTTTGGTCGTATAGGCGTTCAGTTCGCCTCCTAATTTGTCCAGATAGCTGTTGATGACGGATGCACTTCTTTTTTCAGTTCCCTTGAATAGTGTATGTTCGACAAAATGGGCTATGCCGTTGTGGTAGCCCTTTTCGTCTCTGGTACCGCATCTTATGCTTAATGCACAGTACCCGACAGCTGATCCGCTTTTCCTGACGGCATACTGCATGCCGCAATCCGTAATGCCTTTGATCATATACCTGCCTGTTGTTTCTTTGTTCTGAACCAGGATATTCTTTTTATATCTTCAAGAAGGAAGCCTTTGCCGTTGCGTGAAGTGATCCGATGTCTTTTGAAGTAGTACAGCCTATGGTTTTGAGTGTCAATCAACATTTTATAGCAGAATGAACCTTGAGCCGGCCTGGAAGGTGCAACCGTATAGCTGATAAGGGTGTTCTCTGTATTCTGCATCAGATGGCTGTCTGCTGATTCTTCATCTGTCATGAACATTGTGTCATTTAAATATAGATCTCTGGCAGTCTCATCCATGCTGGCAAGATCGTTTTCGGAAAAGATTATCGTCATGTCAGCTGTTTTGGGAAGATTCAGAGTGCTGTTGCCTAATCCTCCATAGGCATCGAAATCCTTTTCCATCGAGTCATTGACGTAATTCTGAATTATGTCTATGATAGCTGTGAGAAAAACGAATTCCCTTCCAGATGGGTCTTCGGCGGCAGCAATGGGAAATGACACAACCTCAAGCATCCCTTCTATTCCGTTTTCTGCGTCTGCTCCTCCCTTTACTATGGTAAGAAAGGTCAGTCCAGGTTCCTTTTCTCTCTTAAACTGTCCTTTTGTGGTGAGAAGGAAGTAGTAGCTGTCATCGGTCTTAAGCGACTCAAATTCGTCCAGTGTGCAGAATTCATATGGAGATATGCGCCACCTGGTAGCTATATCGTTTTGTAATGCAGAGTCATAGAACAGGTTTCCTGTGAGGACTATCTTTGTTGTCTTTTGAGTGAAGTCTGCTATCTTGATTTTCTTGGTATTTATCTGGGCCTGGCCCATGACATATAGAGGAAGAAGAAAAGATAGCACTATTGTAAGAAGTTTTCTCATATATTTGGCTTGTTGTGACTGTTCCGGCGCAAAGTTACAAAATAAATACCTATATTTGTAAGTTGACCAAAGAACGTTTATGGCTCAGTATATTGTTTCAGCACGAAAGTACAGACCGGATTCCTTCGGAACCCTTATCGGTCAGGATAATATCGCTCAGACTCTGAAGAATTCGATACTCAGAGGACAGCTTGCACATGCATACCTTTTTTGCGGACCTCGCGGTGTAGGAAAGACCACCACAGCCAGGATCTTTGCCAAGATGATAAATTGTTCCAGCCCTTCTGCGGATATGGAACCATGTGGCACATGTGAATCATGTCTTTCCTTTGCGGAAGGGCGCTCATACTGCATTCATGAACTTGACGCAGCTTCCAACAATGGTGTTGATGACATAAAGGCACTTATGGATCAGGTGCGTATCCCTCCTCAGGTAGGGAAATACAGTGTCTATATCATCGATGAGGTGCATATGCTTTCGCAAGCGGCTTTCAATGCCTTTCTGAAGACATTGGAGGAACCGCCGGCTCATGCCATATTTATTCTGGCAACAACGGAAAAGCATAAGATCCTGCCTACAATCCTGTCACGCTGCCAGACCTATGACTTTAACAGGATAACGGTAGATAACATTGTCAGAAATCTCAGGATGGTGGCTTCCAGTGAAGGGATTTCCATAGATGATGAATCGCTTCATGTAATAGCGCACAAGGCTGACGGAGCCATGCGCGATGCTCTTACCATCTTTGACCAGACTGTTGCATTCTGTGGAACCGATGTGAAGTATCAGGATGTTTTGCTTAATCTGAATGTTCTTGATTATGAGTACAGTTTCTCTCTGACAGATTCATTCCTTAAAGGAGATTATGCCTCAGCTCTGATGACTTTTGATGAGATACTGACCAAAGGCTTTAATGCATTGCATTTCATTGCTGCCCTGTCTTCGCATCTGCGTGACCTGATTGTGAGCAAGAGCGGGGGATTGGATGCTCTTCTTGAACTTCCTGACTCGTTAAAGATCAGATATAAGGAGCAGTCCGGAAGATGTTCGATGCAGTTCCTGTATGACGCTCTTGCTGTTACCACACAGTGTGAGTCCGGTTATCGGACTAGTGTCAATCCTCGTCTGCATATAGAATTCGCGCTTATGCGTCTGGCTTTTCTTGCAGTCAAGCCTTCTGCTGATGCTCCTGCAGTTGCATCTGCCCCATCTCCTGCAGTCGTACAGCCTTCTGTTGCAGTCAAGCCTTCTGCTAATGCTCCTGCAGTTGCGTCTGCTCCATCTGCTGCAGTTGTACAGCCTTCTCCTGCAGTTGCATCTGCTGCAGTCGTACAGCCTGATGTGTCAGGTCCGCGTGAACGAAAGGCTCGTGCATCCAGAGGAACGTCTTCATTATCCATGAGGTCTATGCTTGATGATGCTCCGACAGAGGCTATATCTGACAGTCAGGAGGCTCCGGCACCATCTGAAGATGTGATACGCGCAGCGTGGCCGGAACTGGCCAGGCAGTATAGTGACAAGCCACGTCTGGCAAGCATGCTTTCAAGTACTTCTTTGGTGGTTTCAGGCAATGATGACTCCAGGATGATTGTTTTCAAGGTTGTGAATGAGGCACAGAAAGAATGGGTGGAGTCTAAGCTGCTACATGAGCTTGAGGGTAAATACCGAAAGCTGGTAGGTTCCCGTAAGGTTAATCTGAGAGTTGAAATTACTCCAGAAGAATCTGTTGAAGAAAAAAAAGTATACATGCCAAGCGATCAGGCAAAAGAACTGATGGCCCGGAACGAACAGGTTAAAAGCCTGGTGAAGGATTTGGAATTAGATATAAAGTAGAAATCTTATGAAGCTACGTTGCGAAAATCTGGTAAAGAAATATGGCCCCAGGACCGTTGTAAAAGGTGTTTCTATGGAAGTGGAGCAGGGAGAAATTGTTGGTTTCCTTGGTCCTAACGGTGCAGGAAAAACCACAAGTTTTTATATGATTACCGGTCTTATTGTCCCTAATGCAGGAAGAATTTTTCTGGATGATGAGGAAATTACAGATCTTCCGATGTTCAAGAGGTCGCAGAAAGGTGTGGGATATCTTGCTCAGGAGGCCTCTGTCTTCAGACATATGAGCGTAGAGGACAACATCATGTCGGTAATGGAGATGTCTAAGCAGTTTACCAAGGAAGAAAGAAAGCAGAGGCTGGAAGATCTGCTTGATGAATTCAATCTCCATAAGGTGCGCAAAAGCAAGGGTATCCAGCTGTCCGGAGGTGAACGTCGTCGTTGCGAGATTGCCCGTGCCCTTGCAATCGACCCGAAATTCATCCTTCTTGACGAGCCGTTCGCAGGTGTAGACCCTATTGCCGTGGAGGATATCCAGTATATCATCGCAAAGCTCAAGTACAAGAATATCGGTGTCATCATCACCGACCATAATGTAGGTGAGACCCTTGCCATCATAGACAGAGCCTATCTGCTCTACGAAGGCTCCATACTTCAGAGTGGAACTCCAGAGGATCTTGCAGCAGATGAAGAGGTCCGCACGAAGTATCTGGGATCCAACTTCGTCCTCAAACGATCTGCAGCCTTCCTTCGTGCAGAGAAAGGTGGTCCTCAGCGCATCAATACCAAGGAAGAACACGATGCCGAGATTGCTCAGAGTGCCCCATCTGCCGAAATTACGGTTGATTCTTCTGCAGATCAGACCAGTGAGTCAACTCTCCCGGAAGAATAAGGCGAAATTTCCTTTTCAACACAGAAAAACCGGCAAAAAGTAAGAAAAATATGAGCTGACCCGGAAAAAACGCACTGTTTTTCCGGGTCGTGCATTAGGTAACGACGAGGAGGTTCCAAAAGTATTTTGATTGAATGACAAAGAGGCTGACAAAGAAGTCAATATGACTGATTAGTCAGTCCCTTTTGCGTAATTTCAGAAAAATCCGGCAGTTTCTAAGAAACAGTTTGAATTTTTGAGGAATTTTTAAACAGCTTCTTACTATATTTGCGTTCTAACTGTTTAGATATATGGCATCTGTAAAGACAAAGACAGTGTGGTTCTGTAAGGAATGTGGCAATGAGAGTCCTAAATGGATGGGATGCTGCCCTTCATGTGGAGAATGGAATACTATGGTCGAAGAGACTGTGGCGACAGGCAGGAAGAATCTTCATACTGCATCCGATGTGCCTGGGTCAGGACGCAAGCCTATGCTGTTGAAGGATATAGATTCTTCTGTGGAGCAACGTATCTCTTTGAACAATGCAGAAGTAGACCGTATTCTCGGTGGCGGGCTGGTGGAAGGTTCGCTGATTCTTATAGGTGGAGAACCTGGTATAGGAAAGTCAACATTGTCATTGCAGATTCCTCTTCATTGTCCTCATCTGAAGACACTTTATGTGACAGGTGAGGAGAGTGCCAGGCAGGTGAAATTACGTGCAGCCAGAATAGGAGGCGATGACTCTGGGTGTATGATCTACAGTGAGACTTTAATGGAGAATATCATAGCTCAGGCGCGCAGAATCATGCCAGATCTGATGGTCGTGGATTCGGTGCAGACAATGTTCTCTCAGACTGTGGAGTCTTCTCCAGGATCTGTTACCCAGATAAAGGAGACAGCTGCAATGCTTCTTCGTTTTGCAAAAGAAACAGGAGTGCCTGTTATTCTTATAGGTCATATAACAAAGGAAGGAAGCATTGCCGGTCCTAAGGTCTTGGAGCATATAGTTGATGTCGTATTGCAGTTTGAGGGTGAGAACAGAGGTACTTACCGTTTGCTCCGAAGCATAAAGAACCGTTTCGGGTCCACTTCAGAACTCGCTGTGTTTGAGATGACGGGTAAAGGATTGAGAGAAGTAGCCAATCCTTCCGAAATGCTGATACCCATGCATGAGGATGGACTCAGCGGAGTGGCAGTGAGTGCGATGCTTGATGGTATGAGGCCATTCCTGATAGAAGTGCAGTCTTTGGTAAGCACTGCAGCATATGGTACTCCTCAACGCAGTGCTACAGGCTTTGACGTGCGTCGTCTGAACATGCTTCTTGCTGTTCTTGAAAAACGGGCTGGTTTCAAACTCAGCGTGAAAGATGTTTTTCTTAATATGGCCGGAGGCCTGAAGGTTAATGATCCGGCCTGTGACCTGGCAGTCATCTCTGCCGTACTGTCGTCTAATTTTGATCTTGCTATACCATCTGACGTCTGTTTTGCCGGAGAGGTCGGGCTTAGCGGTGAGGTAAGGCCTGTGGCTCAGACGGATCGTCGTATCATGGAGGCGGCACGTCTGGGTTTCAGAAAGATATATGTTTCAAGCTTTACGAGTCTGGACAGTCTGGCCGGTCAGGATATAAAGGATATGGAGATTGTAAAGGTTGCTGATGTCCCATCTCTATGCCGGTCATTGTTCAGATAGCTTGACTTGTTTCAGTCAGACATGCCATCATTTTGTCAAGCAGGGGTCTTACTTTCCAGTTGGGTGAAGTACAGTTATTGGTCATTATTGAGAAAATGACGGTTCTTTTGCGCACTGTTTCAGCATCCATGTTTTCGTGTCCTGAAGGCAAAATATATCCGCTGTAGCAGCGCACGCCGTTCATTGATCCGCTTTTGACCTTTATGCGGCTGCGTATGTGTTGCGGGTAATTCTTCATGTTATAGCTCAGCGTTCCGTTACCTCCGGGTATGGGCAGGCTGTTCTGGAACTCCTGATGGCAAGGCGAATCCATCATTGCCTTGAGGAAACTGCACATGAAGACAGGAGATATGAGATTCTGCCTTGAAAGGCCGCTTCCGTCCTGGATCCTGATTCCTTTTGATGTTCCGGCCACTATCTGTTCAAGTACTGCATCGATTGCCACATATGAGGAATCGTAGCATGAACTGTTTCTGAAGGTTTTTCCCATTGTTCTCAGGAGGGTTTCTGCAAAAATGTTGTTGCTGGCGTGATTTGTCTGGAAGACGATCCTTTCAAGAGAAGGAGAAAATGTCGATCCTATGATGTGCAGATCTTCTTTCCTGCATGGAGATACATTCCTGCAGAACTTCAGGTCGGCAGCTCCTTTCAGACAGGTTATACCTTTCTTGCGAAGATGTTTTTCAAAGTAGACTGCGCATGTGTATTCCGGAAATTTGTTGCTGAAGTCAACTCTTTTCCTCGCTCTATCGACACCGAATGTGCCTCTTATCACTGCCTTCGGAGTCAATGAACTTGTGTACATGTACAGTTTGTCACCGCTTCCTGCTTTGCCGGTAGAGCAGTCGTATGTGAATTCCATCCATGGACATTCCGGATATGATGGACTTATCTCTACTGCAGCACCTGCCTTCTGCCCGGCTGACACATTGAAAGACTGCATGTTCTCATAGAACATCAGACCTGTGACACCTGTTCCGTAATATGTGCCTATATCGTTCCATAACCAGGTTTCTTCCTCTTCCATGCCGTCCAGCCATCTTCCGTCACCAATGATATGGCCCTCTATATGTCTGATTCCTGCCTTACGCAGCATCTTTTCCCATTGTGTGAAAACCATGTTTATATCTACGGCTATACTGTCCTTCGAGCCTAATGTGGGATCTGCTCCCCCTATAAGGTAAAGGTCACCGTATAGAGTTCCGTTATCTATTTGTCCGTTGTAGCCGATCTGTGTCTCGAATCTGAAATCTGCACCTAAAGAGTGCAAAGCGCTGCCTGTTGTAATGAGTTTCATGTTGGATGCAGGAACAAGCATCTTTTCTCCATTTACATCAACGATTGTCTTCCCGTCACCGTTCATTGCATATATGCTGAATATTCCCTGGGAGAATACCGGATCTGCTGCCATGGCTTCTGCGGTCTGCTGAGGGGATGTCTGTGCTGACATATATGCTGGCAGAAGCAGATATGAGAAGATGATGGAAATGGTGCGTGTGTGAAATTTCATGATAAAGGTATTATTGCTGTATGACAAAAATAATATAAAAATTCAGTAGTAAGAACTTAGAAACCGTTTAAAATCAAACAACTTCTTGGGAGCATCAAAAGAATCTTTGAAAAATATTTGAAACTATTTCCAATCTTTTTGTAAATAATTGAATATCTTTGCATGATTGTTTTAAATATATTAAAAATGGCAAAGAAAGTACTTGTTTCAGGAGGTGCCGGTTATATCGGCAGCCATGTGACTGTGGAACTTATTGAAGCCGGTTACGAAGTGGTGGTTGCGGACAACATGTCAAATTGTGATATGACATGCTTTGAAGGTGTGAAGAAGATAACCGGAAAGGAGGATATACCTTTTTATCAGATTGATTGCTGCGATTATGCTGAAATGGACAGACTGTTCTCGGAGCATAAGATAGATGCTGTCATTCATTTTGCGGCATTCAAAGCTGTTGGAGAATCTGTGGCGGAGCCGATCATGTACTACCGCAATAATCTGGTCTCGTTTCTCAATGTCCTTGAAGTTGCAAAGAACCATGGCGGATGTAATGTGCTCTTCTCCTCTTCAGCTACTGTATATGGAGAGGCGGAGACTCTTCCTGTGACAGAGAGTACCCCGCGCCTTCCTGCTACCTCTCCATACGGAAACACTAAGCAGATGTGCGAAGATATCCTTCGTGATGTCGTTTTTGCGACTGCTTCTTCAGATAGTGCAGTCAGAGGTATTGCATTACGTTACTTCAATCCTATCGGCGCCCATCCGTCAGCCCTTATCGGTGAACTTCCACGCGGTGTTCCCAATAATCTCGTACCTTTCATAACCCAGACAGCCATCGGCAAGCGTGAGTGTCTGAACATATTCGGGAACGACTATCCTACTGAAGATGGAACATGTCTTCGTGATTATATAGATATCGTTGATCTGGCCAAGGCGCATGTTGCTGCAGTATCAAGGATGCTTGACGGCAAGATGAAGGAAGGATATGAGATATTCAATATTGGTACAGGTCGCCCAGTTTCTGTCTACGAACTGGTCAATGCATTTGAAAAAGTTAATGAGCTCAAGCTTAATTACAGGTTTGCTCCTCGTCGTCCGGGTGATGTGGTCTCTATCTGGGCTGATACTACATTGGCGAATGAAGAATTAGGCTGGAAAGCAGAGCGTTCCGTTGAGGAAACACTTGCAGCTGCATGGGCCTGGGAAAAGCGTCTTGCCGGAAAGTAAGGATACCTGTCTATAATGACAAAGAAACCGGCTTCCACATCGGAAGCCGGTTTCTTTGTGTGTATGAGGATTACGCCTGCTTTGAAACAGCTGTGCTGAGCTTTTCGCAGAGCTCATCCAATTTCTCGAACATCTCTTTTGTAAGGGCATTGTAGAAAGCTCTCTTCTTGCCTTCCGGATGATTAGCCTTATGCTTGAGATCGTTATATAGGTCTACAGCTTCATCAATTATCAGTGAAATCTCGTCTGCATCCTTGTGAGGATTAAGTGCCACGAAAAGAGCGCAGTCGTCAATGAATTCACCAACGAAATACTCGATGTCTTTTTTGAAAACTCTAAGGTTCATAGTATGTTTGTTTAAAATTTTGTGCAAAGATATACAAAAATGCTCACTTTCCAAGTTATGGGAAGGTACAGTATCTTATTGTTTTGTCAGAAAATAGGCTGGGCTATGGATTATAGGTTTCAAGCCTGCTCCTTGCCATCCGAAAAGACGCCTGGCCTTTATGAGTCTGAATGAGTTGTCGTAGTAATCATCTTCACCTGGCACAAGCGAACTGATCCGTACATAATGTGATGCATGTATGAATCTCCCTTTTCCAAGGTATATGCCTACATGGGTTATTGTCTCTTTCTTGAAAAGGGAGGCCGGTGTGCCGAAGTAAATCAGGTCGCCGGGCTTGATATGCTTTATCCGGTTGAGCATTTCATCCCGCATCTTGTCCGAGTCCGGTGTGATGTCGTGGTCCGCTTCCAGAATGATTTCCCTTCCGAGATCAGCCTGCTGTGATGCGTCGCGAGGGATAAGGTATCCGTTCATGAACCATACCATGCGGACCAATCCGCTGCAGTCTAGCCCTTTTGACGAAGCTCCGCCCCATAAATAAGGAGTGCCTATGAATTGTTTTGCTGTGTTGATGATACTTTCTTCGTCTGCCTTGCGGGAAGATGCCCAGCTGCTGAATTCAGCAATGTCTGCAGCCGGAGTCCACCCTGTCCGTCCGTCAGGAAGCATCACTTCTGCCCATCCTTTTTTCATGGATGCATTGCCGCTGTTTTTTCTGACAGCCCTGACCAGATCTCCCATCGAGAGGTCGGAAACCGGTTCGGAATCGGCAGATGCATTTTCTCGGACGCTGCTGTGCATGGCGGTACATATGTATTTTGGAGCTGCGAGATAGGAACTAAGTTTGTCGTGCCTCATTTCCGTCAGTCCGAGATCAGTGCACCATGCGGTATATGGTTCGGGTGTCCGGATCTGTTTCCAGTAACCTGATTCGGATACGATTTCTACAACTGTTCCCATCAGTGTCTGGGTGCATAGTTCCGAGGTGTAGTCTGCTTCTGCATGCAGGTTGTTTTCAGATAATCCGGTAACAGCCATGCGTCTAGTCTGCCCTTGTAAAGCAGTTGCCAGAAGTATTGCCGAGAGTGCAAGGAGGATTCTTTTCATAAGAATTATGATGAGTCTTAGAATGCAAATTTAGGAAAAATATGACTACTTTTGCATCCGGTTATGGAAGGTTTTGAAAAATATGGGTTTCCTGACGGGAAAAGATATAATTCCTTTGTGGGGTATTTCAAGAGAAAGTACGGAGAGAGGCTTCAGAAGATAGTTCTGGATGCTGGTTTCACATGTCCGAACCGTGATGGGAAAGTAGGGACCGGAGGGTGTACATATTGCGACAATGCAGCCTTTCACCCTTCATACAGCGTTGCTGGAAAGAGTCTGCATCAGCAGATTGATGAAGGAATTGAATTCCATCAGGTCCGATATAGGAATACGGAGCATTATCTTGCATATTTTCAGTCGTTTTCAAATACTTATGCTCCTCTTGAACGCCTTAAGCAGCTTTATGAAGAAGCACTGCGTCATCCTAAGGTAGTTGGTCTTGTCGTTGGTACAAGACCTGACTGTGTGGATGAGGCAAAGCTTGATTACCTTGCATCTTTAGCTGAGTCGCATGTAGTCATCATCGAATATGGAATAGAGTCCTGTTATGACAGTACATTGACCAGAATCAACCGGGGACATGATTTTGAGACAGCCCGCAGAGCTGTGCTGATGACGGCGGAAAGAGGATTGGATACGGGTGCTCATTTCATACTTGGACTTCCGGGAGAGACCCGGCGGATGATGCTGGACAGCTGTGACTGTATCAATGGGCTTCCATTGCGTTCCGTAAAGTTCCATCAGCTTCAGATAGTCAAAGGAACCCGTATGGAAAAGGAATACGGATTGTATCCTGAGCAGTTCGAGAGGTTTGCGCTTGAAGAGTATATAGATTTCTTTGTGGATATGCTTGAACTCCTTCGCCCTGACATATGTATAGAAAGATTTGTCGGTGAAGTCCCTCCAAGATTTGTCAATGAAACTCCTTGGGGCCTCATCAGGAATGTGGAACTGCTGCGTCTGTTGGATAAGCGTCTGGAGGAACGCCGGACATGGCAGGGCCGTCTGTGGCAGATGCCGGATTCAAAATCAGTTTGTAATCCGCATACATGTACGGAAAAATGATTATATTTGCCAAATTTTATACACGACATGCAGACATTTACCAACTCACCGATTATCGAAGGTCTGACCTTCGACGACGTTTTGCTGATTCCAGCACATTCTGAGGTACTTCCAAGGACTGTTGATGTTTCTACAAAGTTTACCAGAGATATAAAGCTCCAGACTCCTATAGTTTCTGCAGCGATGGATACGGTAACTGAAGCAGCACTTGCTATTGCCATGGCTCGTGCAGGTGGCATCGGGGTCATACATAAAAACATGACTATAGAAGAGCAGATGAGGCAGGTGCGCCGTGTAAAGAGAGCAGAAAACGGCATGATCTACGATCCTGTAACCATCAAGCCGGATGCTACTGTAGGGCAGGTTCTTGGGATGATGGCGCAGCATCATATCGGTGGTATTCCTGTTGTCGATGACAATGGTTTTCTTGTGGGAATAGTCACCAACAGGGATCTTCGTTTCCAGCGTGATCCGAAAATGCCTGTATCAGAAATAATGACTAAGGAAAATCTTGTTACAGCTCCTAAAGGTATAAGTCTTCCGGATGCGACGGACATCCTTC
Organism: Bacteroidales bacterium; assembly: GCA_017442315.1. Lineage (GTDB taxonomy): Bacteria > Bacteroidota > Bacteroidia > Bacteroidales > UBA932 > Cryptobacteroides. Next base: position 12,872 of record JAFRZX010000108.1, on the reverse strand, counting down.
GCCAGTACAAGATCGAAAAGCTTCCGGTAGTGGATGCAGACGGCAAGCTTGTAGGACTCATAACCTATAAGGACCTGATGAAGATCAAGGATAATCCGATTGCATCAAAGGACAGCAAGGGACGTCTTCTTGTGGCAGCTGCCGTAGGAGTGAAATCTGATACCATAGAACGTATCGAGATGCTTGTCAGTGCCGGAGCAGATGCGGTTGTGGTGGATACTGCTCATGGACATTCTCAAGGTGTCCTTGATGTTATAAAGAAAGCATGCGATGCACTACCTGATGTTCAGATTGTGGCCGGTAATGTCGCTACGGCTGAAGGTGCGAAGGCTCTTGCAGATGCTGGAGTAAGTGCTGTAAAGGTAGGTATCGGACCTGGATCCATCTGTACGACACGTGTGATCGCTGGAGTTGGAATGCCTCAGCTTTCTGCGGTAATGATGGCTTCTGAGGCTCTCAAGGGTACGGGAGTACCTGTCATTGCTGACGGAGGAATACGTTACTCAGGTGATGTGGTGAAGGCTTTGGCTGCTGGAGCAAGTACCATTATGGCGGGATCATTGTTTGCCGGGGTGGAGGAATCACCGGGAGAAACAATAATTCTTAACGGACGTAAGTATAAATCATATCGCGGAATGGGATCGCTTGAGGCTATGCAGCAAGGTTCAAAGGACCGTTATTTCCAGGATATGGAAGAAGATATCAAGAAACTGGTTCCAGAAGGAATTGTAGCTCAGGTCCCTTACAAAGGCACGTTGAGTGAGGTTGTCTATCAGCTTGTTGGTGGTCTGAGAGCCGGTATGGGATATGTCGGTGCTGCGAATGTCGAGAAGTTGCGTGAGGCTAAGTTCGTCCGCATTACCAATGCGGGATATCTGGAAGGACATCCTCATGATGTGACCATCACCCGTGAGGCTCCAAACTATTCAAGATAGTCTGCAGATGAGACGGATTCTGTATATGGCCGTGGCTTTATGGGTCGTCCTGGCGATGTTTCCATCGTGCAGGGCGATTTCATCCTTTCTTGGAGAGGATGAGGCTGTTGCCCAGGTAGGATCCAGAAAGCTGTATCGTAGCGAGATTGACAAGGTTGTACCAAAAGGGATGTCTCCACAGGATAGTGCTCTTTTGGCCGGACAGTATATCATGGCATGGGCATCAGATCAGGTTTTTCTTGACATCGCCCAGGAACAGCTGTCCAAGTCGGAGAAGGATGTTTCAAAGGAACTTGAAGAATACAGAAGATCCCTTCTGAAGTACAGATATGAGCAGCTGTATGTAAATGAAAGATTGGATACTACGGTATCGGAAGAGTCTGTCAGACAGTATTATGCGGATCATCCGGATAAATTTGTCCTTGCAAGGCCGGTTCTTAAGGCCAGATACCTGAAGATCGCTTCTGATTCTCCGGTCTTGGGTCAGATCAGGAAAAGGATGGCGTCTTCTGATGCCAAGATACTTTATGAGGCGGACAGTCTTGCCTACTCATCGGCTTTGAAGTATACTACATGGGATGAACGATGGATCGATGTAATTGTGCTTGCCAGGGAATTTCATATGGATCATGCTTCATTGCTGAAAGGGATGGACCGCAACGGATGGATAGAAACAAAGGACACTCTGGGACATACGAATCTTGCTTATGTGTCGGAAATTGCTCAGGCCGGTACTCCGACTCCATTGGAATATTGCGGTGCTTCTATCCGGGATATGATAATCAGCACTCGTAAACAGGCTTTAATAAATTCTCTGGAACGGGATTTGCTTGACGACGCGCGCGATAATGGAAAATTTGTAATATTTTGATAGAATTAGATATGAAGAACACCAACAAGCTCATAACTCTGGCTGTCTTTGTGCTTACCTTGGTCTCTTGGACTGCTTTCGCTCAAAAATATGATAATGGTCTGATTGACAAGACTGTAGCTGTTGTCGGTAATGAGATGATCATGATATCCCAGCTTGAGGAAGAAGTACAGATGATGAAGGCCTATGGTATGATCTCGGATAAGACAGGCAGGTGCGAGATTCTTGAGAACATGATGGTCTCCAAATTGTTCCTCATGCAGGCAAGATTGGATTCTTTGGCTGTGAATCAGGATATGGTTGACGGAGAATTGCGTAACAGGGTGGATATGCTCAGAAGTAATCTTGGCGGTGATGAGGCAGTGGAGAAAGAATTCGGAAAACCATTGTACAGACTTCGTCAGGAGTGGAGGAAAACAATAGAGGATCAGAGTCTTACTCAGCAGATGCAGAGTCAGATAGCTTCCAAGATACCGGAACTGACTCCTTATGATGTGCAGGAGTATGTGGACAGGACTGACCCGGAAGATCTTCCTATGGTGCCTATTAAGTATCAGTTGAGCCAGATCTGTGTCTATCCGGACCGCGAGGCTGCGAATCTGGCTGTGAAGGAGCGCCTGTTGTCGATACGTGAGCGTATCATCAATGGTGAAAAATTTTCCACCTTGGCTCGTCTGTATTCTCAGGATCCTGGAAGTGCACGAAAGGGAGGAGAACTCGGAATGGCTTCAAAGTCTATTTTCTGGCCAGCTTTTTCTGATGCAGCAATGTCGTTGAAGCCGGGTGTGGTATCTCAGATTGTCGAAACCCCGGACGGTTTCCATCTGATAGAAGTGCTGGAGAAAAAAGGCGACATGTTCAATGCAAGGCACATACTTCTGAAGCCGGAATACACTTCCGAGGACAGAGAAAAAGGCTTTCATATGCTTGATAGTCTAAGGACTGAACTTCAGAATGATGCAGTGACATTTGAACTGGCAGCCAGATTCTATTCGGAAGACCCGGCCACAAGGACTAACGGTGGCCAGATGGCCGATCCCAATACCGGTTCGTCGTATTTTGAAATAGATCAGCTCAAGCCTCAGGATTATGCAGCTATAAAAGATCTTAAGGAAGGAGAAATTTCAGAACCTTTCGAGTCGTTGGACAATGAAGGAAGAAACGGTAATACAGTCTATAAGATAATAAAAGTGGATAAGGTATTGCCTGCCCATACAGCTACGTTCAGCAAGGATTATAGCCTGCTGCTTGAACAGGCGAAGCTGGAAAAGTCTCAGAAGGCTATTGATGATTTTGTTGCTTCAAAAATAAAATCTACATATATAATAATAGACCCTATCTTCAAGGATTGTGTCTTTGAACGTGATGGATGGTCTGAAAAGATAAGGAAATAAATGCGGAATTTGAATATTCTGATATATCTGATTCTGACTTTTGTGTCTGTGCTGCCCGTCTTCGCCCAGAAAAATGAGGAGACGGACAGTCTTGTTGTATTGATGAGTGCCAAGTCGGCGCAGATGGTGGATGTGGAAGGTGCCAGTTTCAGAAAGGTAGAAGGGCCTGCACGTTTTCTGCACAATAATACATACCTGTTGTGCGACACTGCATTATGGAACATGGAGACCAAGATAATCGAAGCATGGGGCAATGTGAGCATCATACAGGACCAGACGGTTCTCACAAGTGAGAAACTGACCTATCTTGTGGATCAGGATCTTGCTCAGTTCCGTGGTTCTATGGTCCAGTTGACAGACAAGGATCACAATACTTTGCGTACACGCCATCTTGATTATAACACGAAAGATTCGGTTGCAGTCTTTATGAACGGTGGGTCGATGCGGGACAAGGACGGACAGATCATAGAGAGCAGGACTGGAACATATGACTCCAAGATAAAGACGTTTACGTTCAACAACGACGTGAACATGTTTACAGATTCCATTTTCGTGAAGACCCGCAGTCTCAAGTATGAGTCAGACAGGGACTTCGCGACTTTCGGATTCAGAACGGATGCATGGCATGAAAACAATATGCTGTCTTCTAACAGCGGGTGGTATGACAGGAACAAGGAACTGTTCTTCTTTACAAAGGACGTTCATGTCATGTCGGAGGATCAGGAAGGTTGGTGTGACAGTCTTTTCTTCCATAGGATGACCTCTGATGTGGAAATGCTTGGCAATGCACAGGTAAATGATACGACAAGGAACGTGTTCGGTCTTGCCGGAAGGATACAGTATCATGATACATTGTCAATGGTCACGCTCACAAGGGAACCTGCTGTTATAACTCAGAGTGAGGAGGAAGATGGTTCGATAGATACGGTATATCTAGGTGCGGATAGACTTGTCTATTACACAATGAGGATGTGTGATATAGATTCAATGGCAGTGGTGGATTCCAAAACAAGACTGAAGTCTTTGGAAATAGATCCTGTCGGAACATTCCGTAAAAAGGCGGCGGAGGAAGCGGCAAAGGTAGCGGAGGAAGAGAGGAAAAAGAACGATCCGAATTATGCGGCGAAACTCAATGCCGAGCAGCAGAAGTCTGCCGGTGCAGCGCCAGCTCCTAAGAATACTTCCCAGGTATCGGCGAATACAAAAAATGGCACTGAAAGGAAAGATGAAAGGAAAGGGAAGAAGCGCAGTCGTAGGGGGGATGATGCAGTCATTCCGGAGATGGTCCAACAGGTTGATAGTCTTGTGGTGACTGATTCTTTGATGATGAAGGGCCCTTCTGTGCAGACAGATTCTCTGGCGGTGACTGACAGTCTGCAACGGGCTGATGCCAGGATGAGTACCGACAGTCTTGCTGTTGGTGATATTCTTGCGCCAGCAGATAGTCTTTTCATGACTGACAGCCTGATGTTCAGGGATTCGCTGATGGTAAGTGATTCTCTGGCGGTGACTGACAGTCTTGCTGTAAGGGATTCTCTGGTTGTTATGCCGCCTAAGGATACTACGAAGATAGGTTTTCTGGAAGCTCTGAAGAATGTGCGGATATTCAAGAAGAACATGCAGGTGGTATGTGACTCTCTTGTGTATTCCGACCTTGATTCCCTGGCGCGTCTTTTCAAGGAACCGCTTATCTGGCAGGATGTCGTTCGTCAGTATTCAGCCGACAGCATATCTGTTGTCATCAGCAACGGTGCTATGGATAAGGCCAGTATGATGTCGAATGCCTTCATTATCATTCAGGAGGATACATCTCATTTCGACCAGATAAAGGGAGCTGAGATGATGGCATATTTTGATGATAAGGGTGGCTTGAAGCGTTTTGATGTATTGGGTGGAGCGTCCGCATTATTCTTTATAGAGGAAAATGATGCGCTTGCGACTGTCAACAAGACAGATTCCAAGATGTTGTCCGCCACTTTCAAGGATGGAGAGATTCAGAGGATATATTATTTTGAACAGGCAAAGAATGATGGTTATCCTGTAGTCCAGCTTTCAAGGGAGGACCAGCGTCTGAAGGGATTCAACTGGCAGCCGGAGCGTCGTCCTGAGGACAGGAATGCGGTTACTCCTTTATCTTTGCGTCCTAGTCAGCGAAGTATGTATTCAGCTCGTCCGAAAGCCAGGTTTACTCAGACTGAAATTTATTTCCCCGGCTATATGAATGATATCTATCGCCAGATCGAAGTAAGGGATTCGTTGGCTGAGGTCAGAAGACGGGATGCTGCATTGGCTGAGCACAGGGCTGCTATGCAGGCCGAGGCTGATTCGCTTGCGAGACGTGACAGTCTGATGTTGGCGGACTCCTTGTTCCGTGCTGACAGCATGTTGGTCGCAGATTCATTGGCGAAGATAGCTTTGTCTGACAGCCTTGCGGTTGCCGATTCCATCAGTGTTATGGAAACATCTGCTGATTCTCTTGCTGCCGAGGTTGTGCTTACTCCGGAGGAAATAAAGGCTAGGAAAAAAGCTGAAAAGGCAAAGAAACGTGCTGAGGCTAAAGCTGCAAGGGAAGCCAAGGCTAAGGAACGTATTGAAAAACGCGAAAAACGATGGGCAGAGCTTGACCAGCGTGATGCGGAAAAATTGAAGGCTAAGGAAGAAAAGAAGAAGGAAAAGGAACGGAGGCGCAAGCGCAAGGCTTTGGAAACTGAGGCAAAGAGACTGGAAAAGGAAGCGGCAGTGCTGGAACGTTACAGGCTGAAGTATGAGAAGAAGAAAGTCCGGGAAGCAGGAAAATAAAGAAAACGGTGGAACTCCAATCGGGGTTCCACCGTTTTCTTTATTATGTGGGATTATTCTGCAAACAGGCTGATAATATTCAGAATCACTTTGCTTGCCTTTTCCATGCTTTCCAGCGGAATGTATTCCATCTTACCGTGGAAATTGTGTCCTCCTGCGAAAATGTTAGGACAAGGGAGACCCATGAATGACAGGTTTGCTCCGTCAGTACCTCCTCGTATAGGCTGGATCTTAGGAACTATGCCTTCCATTTCCATGGCCTTGCGCGCTATCTCGATTATGTGGTAATGCGGCTCTACCTCTTTTCGCATGTTGAAATACTGGTGTTTCATGTCAAGTAGGGCTGTGCCTTCTCCGTATTTTTCATTTATGAAGTCCACGCATTTCTGCATCATGGCTTTTTTACTTTCGTACAGGTCCATGTCATGGTCGCGGATTATATATGAGAACGTTGCATTTTCCACTTCACCTTTGAAGCTTATCAGATGGAAGAATCCTTCATATCCGCTGGTGTATTCCGGACGTTGCTCGACAGGTAGAAGATTGTTGAGTTCCATTCCTATGAGTATGGCGTTCTTCATCTTGCCTTTTGCTGTGCCGGGATGGACGTTCCTGCCTTGAATCCGGATTGTAGCTCCAGCAGCATTGAAGTTCTCATATTCAAGTTCGCCTACCTGTCCTCCGTCAAGAGTGTATGCATATCTGGCACCGAATCTGTTGACGTCAAACTTCACAACGCCACGTCCGATCTCTTCATCCGGAGTGAAGCCGATCTTTATATCTCCATGCCTGAACTCTGGGTGTTCTATTATATATTGTACGGCATTCATTATTTCGGCTATGCCGGCCTTGTCATCGGCTCCTAAAAGGGTTGTTCCGTCAGTGGTAATGATGGTCTGCCCTTTATAGAGTTTCAGTTCAGGAAATTCGCTTGGTTTCAGACTCAGGCCGGGAACTCCTTTCAGAGGAATGTCGCCACCGTCATAATTCTCTATTATCTGAGGCTTTACATCTGCACCTGATGCATCCGGTGCAGTATCAACGTGAGCTATGAATCCTATGGCAGGAATATCATCGCTGCAGTTTGAAGGAATGCTGGCCATTACATATCCGTATTCGTCCAGTGTGGCTTCCACCCCCATAGCATTAAGCTCGTTGCAGAGCATTTTCAGCAGGTTCAGTTCCTTGGCGGCACTTGGCTGTGAATCTGATTCCGGGTCAGACTGTGTGTCAACGGCGACATATCTGAGAAATCTGTCTAAAATCTTTTCCATTTTATTGATATTTACATTATTATCAAGCTTATACCCATAATAGCCATTCCACCGATTACGCCGGCAATGGCAATGTGATGTTTTCCGTATTTTTCTGCAGTAGGAAGCAGCTCGTCCAATGATATATATATCATGATTCCGGCTACGGCAGCTAGGATCAGAGGGAATGCGATGCTTTCTCCTGTAAGTTCAAGGTTGAATACTGCTGTAACTGCAAGGCATAGCAATGCTCCTATAACTTCGCTGAATCCGGATAATGTAGCATAGAACAGAGCCTTTCCTTTGCTCTTGGTAGCGTAATATATAGGAATGGCAACAGCAATGCCTTCCGGAATGTTATGTATGGCGATGGCAAAGGTGATTCCAGCACCCATCTGAGGGTCATTCAAAGCTCCGATGAATGTGGCGATTCCTTCAGGGAAGTTGTGTATGGCAATGGCTAAGGCAGACATCAGGCCTAGTCTGTGCAAAGCTTTTTCGTTGCCTGTCTGCTCAACCATTCCTACTGCCGGGGTCTTTGTGTTCAGAGAAAGTCCTGGAGCCTCATGCGGATTTTCGTATTCAGGGATGGCGAAATCAATAAGGGTTATTATGCCCATTCCGATGAAAAAAGCGATAAGTACTAATGCTTCACCATGTCTGACCGATCCTGTCGCCATGATTTCTGCCTGTGCTTCCGGAAAGAGCTCAGCCAATGAAATAAATATCATTACACCGGCACTCAGCCCAAGGGCTCCGGCAAGAAAATTACTGCTGAGCTTTTTCTTGAATAGGACAAGAGCTCCACCGATGCCGGTTGCGGAACCGGCAATCAGAGTCAACAGCAATGCTCCCAACACTTCATTCATACTCATAATATTGTCATTCCCGGCATGGCCGGGAATCTCTTAATCTTCCTTCTTTGCCTTCAGTGAAGCATAGATCATATATATGATTATAGCCGAATAAGGGATAATGGCGACAGGTTCAGTCCAAGGCGAAGGTTTCATGTACATATCCACCTCTGCAAATCTGAGTATAGCGCTGATTACTCCCATGAGTGCTCCACCGGCAATGAATCCGGAAGCAATAAGTGTTCCTTTTTCCGTGCGTGCCTCGTTAAGTGCCTTGTCTTTGCTGCGGCTTCCCACAAACCATGATATTGCACCTCCGATCAGCATAGGCATGTTGAGGTCGATAGGAATGAACATGCCTAATGCAAAAGGTAGTGCCGGAACCTTGAAGAACGTCAGGACAAGGGCGATTGCCGCACCGATTCCATAGAGAAGCCAAGGTGCATTGCCTCCGTTCATCATTGGTTCGATCACTGCAGCCATGGCATTGGCCTGAGGTGCTACGAGAGCCCCTTCGCCGGTAAATCCGTATGTCTTGTTGAGGACAAGCATGACACCGCCAACAGTGGCTGCGGCAACTAGGGTTCCGAGGAATTTCCAGCTTTCCTGCTTTTTAGGTGTAGATCCGATCCAGTATCCGATCTTCAGGTCGGTGATGAATGCTCCTGCAACAGAGAGTGCGGTGCAGACTACACCTCCGATAATCAATGCAGCTGTCATTCCGGCAGTACCGCTCAAGCCTACTGACACCATGATGAGTGATGCAAGGATAAGGGTCATCAGAGTCATGCCGCTGACAGGGTTGGATCCGACGATTGCTATGGCATTGGCCGCTACTGTCGTGAAAAGGAATGCAATTATGCCTACGATAAGCACTCCTACAACTGCATGCCAGATGTTGTCAACTACTCCAAGTGCAAAGAATCCGAACACTACAAGCAACGTTATAACGATGCCGATCACAACAATCTTCATCGAAATATCCCTCTGTGTTCTGATGACTTCTGCCTCGGCATCGCTCTTCTTTCTGCTGAATTCGTTGGCCGCAAGTCCTACTGCAGACTTGATCACACCGAATGACTTTACGATTCCGATGATACCTGCTGTGGCGATGCCTCCGATTCCGATGTGTCTTGCGTAGTCTTTGAATATCATGTCAGGGGACATTTCACCTATGGTCATTGTTACACCGGTATTCATCAGGTCGATTACCTGTCCTCCCCATATGAGGTTCATCAATGGGATTATCACAAGCCATACGAGGAAACTGCCGCAGCAGATGATGAATGCATACTTGAGACCTACTATATATCCGAGTCCAAGCACTGCTGCACCTGTGTTGACCTTGAGAAGTATCTTGGCCTTGTCCGCAATGGCTGCACCGAAAGGTAGTACCTTTGTTGTCAAGGTTTCGCCCCATAGCCCGAATGTAGATATGATGAAATCATAGAGTCCTCCTATCAGTCCGCTGACCAGCAGAGTCTTTGCACCCTTTCCGCCGCTTTCTCCGCTTACAAGCACCTGAGTCGTTGCCGTTGCTTCAGGGAACGGATACCTGCCGTGCTGCTCCTTCACGAAATACTTTCTGAAAGGAATTAGGAACAATATTCCGAGTATTCCTCCAAGAAGGGAAGAAAAGAATACTTTAGTGAAATTGACTGTCAGTTCCGGATATTTCTCCTGCAGGATGAACAGTGCTGGAAGTGTGAATATGGCTCCTGCTACTATTGCTCCAGAGCAGGAGCCGATGGACTGGATCATTACGTTTTCGCCTAAGGCGTTCTTGCGTCCCAAGGCACTTGAAAGGCCTACCGCGATGATGGCAATCGGTATGGCAGCTTCAAACACCTGGCCTACTTTGAGTCCGAGGTATGCAGCAGCAGCCGAAAAAATGACTGTCATTATCAGACCAAGAGTTACAGACCAAGGTGTAACTTCAGGGTAACTCTTCTTAGGAGACAGCAAGGGCTGGTACTCCTCACCCGGCTTCAGCTCTCTATGTGCGTTTTCCGGCAGTTGTGTCTTCTTATCTTCCATATATTATAATGAGTTTTTCAACAGGTCTGCAAAAATAATAAATAAAACGGATAGTACGTTGTACTTTCATAAACGGAAGCTCGTTGAAAAACTTTTCCATACCTGCAAACGGTGTCAGAACCAATATTGCATATAATATATGTCATGATATGTTCATTTCAAGCAGCACTTTCATGGCGCAATATTTTGTGCAAAATCCTGACATCCTTCGCTGTCGGGTGATTTTTGTTGAAAAAATTGGAAAAGTCACGGGGGGGGGTATATTTGCAAATTAAATTATAAAATATGCATTTTTATGAAATCAATGAAATTCAGATTTTTCGACATTGTGCTTTGTGCGGTCATTTTGAGTGTTGGCGTTCAGATGACTGTTTCCTGTGAAGATCTTCAGCCTGAGGATGATAAAAACATTTATCAAGGAAGTGATGGTGTGTCGGACGGAGATGATGGGAGTGGCGAAGGAAACAATGATGGAGGAGGTAATCCTGTTGACTTGCCATCATCGGCTACTGCCAATTGTTACATTGTTTCCTCTGCAGGAAATTATTCTTTCAGGGCGGTTAAGGGTAACTCATCAGTCTCTGTAGGTGCTGTTGCTTTTGCTGTAGTGCTATGGGAGTCGTTTGGCACATCATCATCTCCAAGTGTTGGTGACCTCATATCTTCTGTTTCTTATGAAGACGGTTACATCCGTTTTCGTACCGCTGAAACTTTCAAAGAAGGCAATGCTGTCATTGCTGCCAAGGATGTTGAGGGTAATATTTTGTGGTCGTGGCATATATGGATGACGGATGTTCCTGAAGGTCAAGAGTATTACAATGATGCTGGAGTTATGATGGACCGCAATCTTGGTGCGACTTCATCTGTTCCTGGCGATGTCGGTGCCTTGGGTCTTATGTATCAGTGGGGAAGAAAGGACCCGTTCCTGGGTTCTGCGTCAATTACAGGGTCAAAGGAAGCCGCCTCTACCGGAACTTGGAGTATTGTTTCCGGATCATCTGCCTCCATGTATGATGCTGAAGCCAATCCGATGACTTTTTATACTGATCTCTCTCTCCCGAATGAAAGCTGGAAGTCTCAAAAGACTGTTTATGACCCATGTCCTGCCGGCTGGCGTGTTCCTGACGGTGGAGATGCCGGAGTCTGGGCAAAGGCTCTCGGTTCACCATTATCCTTTACAGATGTCTCACTTTATGACAGCACCAATAAAGGAATGAATTTCTCAGGTAGGTTCGGTTCTGCCTCCACCATCTGGTATCCTGGTTCGGGTTATTGCGCCAGCAATAGCGGTGGTCTGGGCAATGTCGGTAACTACGGTTCCTGTTGGTCATGCTCTTCGTATGAGTTCAACAACTATGCGTGCCACATGAACTTCAGCATCTATGACAGCGTCTTCCCGTCACGCAGCGACAATAGGGCGTATGGCTATCCGGTCCGTTGCCTCCAAGAATAAGTCTCATCAGCGTTGTCAGGAAGCCCAGGCGTAAGCAAGGCTTCCTTGACAATGCGTTTCAGACACTTTTTTCTTTTCTGTCTTCCCTCTGCTTCTTTCCAAGCAGCGTCGGTACAGATTATGGCTGTTTCTTGTACCGACGGTATTCAATACCATTCATCGGGCAGTTTTTTTACACATCACTAAAACAATAGCAATCAATAATCAATTATGAAAAGAATTTAATTTTTAGTATTTGCGTCGTGCGTACTCCTTGCATGTATTTCTTCTTGTAAGAAAGAGAACAAGACAGAGGATAAACTTGTGGGCTCTTGGAATCTTGTCCAGATTACAGGAACGGATAAAGTCAACGGAGAAGTTGAGGACGAGTTCAGATATGTTGTCTCGGATGAAATATGGACATTCAACGAAGATGGATCTTTTATCTGGTATGCGGAGGGAGATTCTGAGTCGGGAAGATGGACTTGTGTGAATGGACAGCTGATACTTGATGTGGTAGAACTGGACAGTTTTACAATCAACGTTCTGTCGATTACCGAGAATGATATGAATTTGAGGCTGTACAGTTCAGGTGATTGGATATATGATGGTGAAGAAGTGTTCGGAGAAACTGATAGGGTATATACATTTGTTAAAGTAAGATAGTATAAAAGAGGGATTCGACCCTCTTTTATTATAATAGGCGGATTCTCAATCTCTTAGATATGCTGTATTTAAAAATCATTAAAAAAGTTTGAAAAAATATTGCAGAAAAATTTGGAGGTAAAGAAAAAGTGCGTATCTTTGCAGCCCGTTTGAGAAAAAGCGGAGAGTTCATTGACAAGTTTGAGAAAAGATAACGAGGTAAAGTTAGAAGATGAAATAAAGATAGTCTGTAACGAGAGAAGATAGAGAGTCTATCGAAGTTGTGGACTGCAATTTCAAGGCAACGAGTAAAAAAGAGGACAATGTATTGACAAATACAGACGTTCTTGTGATTCAATCGAAATTATGACAGAGAGAAGGTTACAAGAGCGGACGGCGGATGCCTAGGCTTCTGGAGGCGATGAAGGACGTGGTAAGCTGCGACAAGCTCCGGGGAACTGCAAACAGGTTTTGATCCGGAGATTTCCGAATGGGGCAACCCGGCTGTCTGAAGGACAGTCACCAGCGATGCTGGGGCGAACGGGGGGAACTGAAACATCTCAGTACCCCCAGGAAGAGAAAGAAATTATCGATTCCCTTAGTAGTGGCGATCGAACGGGGAAGAGCCCAAACCGGTGTTGTTACGGCAATG
>JAFRZX010000014.1 GCA_017442315.1 Bacteroidales bacterium | reverse complement strand
ATTGACGGCAATTATGAGCTGTTTTATGCTCTTCACTTGGATGGAACGCTCCGGGGATGGTACTTAATTCATAGGCCTTCGGGTGATCATATTGACATTCGTTACGATGATGTTGAGGCCTTTGTAGAATCACATGGCGACCCACTACCTCGCTGCTCCTGTGATAATACCGATGAAGGATACCATGGCTGGACTATCACCATGGAATGGCTCCTTGAACAAGGTACCAATATTTCTATGAGCGAGTTAGATAACAACTGCCAGTTAATTTGCGAAGATGATAATCCGGACCATCATTACTACATAATCCCGATTTATGAAAATGATCTGTTCCACCTGGAGTTTAGCTGGAGTGAAGATGCTCATAACTGGATTCTGTGGTTAGTGCATATTGAGACGGGAGATAAGTGCGATTTGGCAACCGAGGATTCAACTGCATTTGTTGCTGCTCATGGTGGTGCTACATAACTAAATAGCCAGCTGAAAGGAATGCAAAGAATTATCTTGCATCCGTAAGTACAATTTCGGGCGGCGCAACCCAATTTGGGGCTGCGCCGCTTTTATTTTTTGCAATTTCGATTTTCCATGATATTATCTTCTTGATTCTCTGTCTTATATTTATGAAAGGCCCTTTCGAAATCCAGGAGGAACAGATAAATGGAAGATAAAGTAATACTGGATCTGTACTTTTCCAGAAATGAACAGGCAATCACAGAGACAGATCGGAAATACGGCGGCTACTGTTTTAGTGTCGCGAATAGAATACTGAGCAGTAGTGAGGACTCCGAGGAAACCGTCAGTGATACCTACTGGCAGGCCTGGAATTCCATTCCGCCCCAGAGGCCCAACTTCCTGAAGCTGTTTCTTGCAAAGATCACACGTAATCTTGCCCTTAATCGACTGCAAAAGCAATCTGCTGCCAAGCGCGGGGGTGGGGAAGTGGATCTTGTATTGGAAGAATTGGCAGGGTGCGTTCCTGGTACAGAACAGATCGACGATCAGCTTAATGCTAAGGAACTTGGTCGTACGATTCGTCTGTTTCTTGACACTCTGCCGGAACGGGATCAGGATATCTTTTTGCAGCGGTACTTTTTCTTTGATGATCCGGAGATCATTGCTGCTAGATTCGGATTGAAGCGAACCAATGTAAATCTGATTCTTTCACGTACAAGATCAAAGCTAAAAACATATTTGACACAGGAGGGTTATTACTTATGACACGAGAAGATCTTCTCCAGGCCATTGGCACGGTGGAAGAAAGCCGCCTTGCCCGGTGTGAAAAGAATAGGGAACCCTCCATGGTGATCCATGAGGAGGATTCCAAAATGAAAAAAGGCAAATTCAGTAATACCAAAAGATCCGCAGGAGTGAAACGAATCTGGATGATTGCCGCTGTAATTGCGCTTGCAACAGTGCTTATGGGCAGCGCCATCGCAGCCCTCGTAGCTATGAAGACGGGTGATGTGAAGGTCCACACCCAGAGTGGTGAAACCCATGTAGGTGAGAAGGTGGAGTTCGAAGAGGTCCATGATGTATTTATCGAACTGGGTTCCTGGTATCCACAGGAGATTCCCGAAGGCTATACCATGACCTTCGTATCCGATGGTGCACCGTATCAGAATCAGAATATCATTTACAAGAATAATGCTGGTGATGAAATCTGGTATTGGATCTACATTGCCGATCCTGCTTCTGATGCAGAGGTTTACGATATTCTCAGCAAAACCGAAGTTGAGATCAACGGTCAGGACGGTATTCTATACGAGCAGGTAGGAAATTACCGCACTCTGGTTTGGATCAATGAGGATCAGGGCTTCGGATTCAAACTGAGCACAGATGATATCAACGTTAATCTGATCGCTATGGCTGAAAGTACTGCCGAGGGAGTACCTCTTACCCCCAGCAGAGCAGAAGAAACGAAGCAGGCGATTGCGGAGCTGGGTGATTACAGCCCTACCTATCTGCCTGAGGGATTCGAGGAACAGGGTGTGCAGGCATCTCCGTTGTCTGCTGGTAGCGGCTGGTATTCCTATGTTCGTAAATGGTACGTCAATAAGGCGGAAAATACGCAAATCTATTTCACCTACGAAACCTATGCCATTATGACTGAGGAAGGATACACGGACGATGCGAAGACGATCTGTGCTTTCCAGATTCCTGGTTGCGATATTCTGAAAGGGATCATTGTAGGTGATGAAATCGAGATCAACGGAATGTACGGCTTGGCAACTGACAACCGCATTGCCTGGGCCGATCCCGAAACCCATGTCTACTACTACCTGTTTTCCGAGGATGTGACCGGCGAAGAACTTCTGAAAGTGGCACAGAGTATCACTGAGAACAAGTAAAGCATGGTATTATGAAAGCGGCGTAACCCAAATAAGGGCTACGCCGCTCATGTTATTTCTCACCCAGCATGATGTCCAGCATCTGCATGATTTTGTCCCGGTCGGAAGGGGAGAGCTTCTCAATCTTCTCTGTGATCATGGAGGACTTGATCTTGTATCCGGTCCGAATCTCATCGCACAGCAGCATATCCGCAGTGACACCCAATACATTTGCTATGTTGATCAGATTGGTGACGGTCAGATTCTTTTCTGCTCGTTCCAGGGCACCGACATAGTTGATGCTTAGGTCGAGCTTTTCGGCAAGCTCTTCCTGCGTCATGCCTCTTTCCTTACGGTACTTTCTGATTTTCTTTCCGATAGATGGATACATGGCTATAAACCCTCCCTATTAGCGGTGATTTCTCCCTAATAGTATAGATTTTTCGGAAAGCACAATACACCAACCATACGGAAGAAACCAACGCTAACAGTGTTGATTATGTAAAAATTATGCGGTACAATCATGTCAGAACACTTGTGACAGGAGTGATTATCAATGAAATGGTTGTATGCATTCAAACAAAAAGAGCCGCAGAAACTACCTGAGGCCGTCAAGAGGCAATATTGTTGTGCTTTTACGGGTCACCGGCCTGAGAAGGTAGTTGGATCAGAAGGGAAGATCATCGTAGAACTAAGAAAAGAGATCCTTCAGGCAATCGATGATGGCTATCGGGTGTTCCT
>JAFRZX010000107.1 GCA_017442315.1 Bacteroidales bacterium | reverse complement strand
GCACCGATCATAAGACCACCCTCAGAGAAAGCTGACTGGGTACGTCCGTAAACGATCTGGAGGAAGAGTTCACGCATAGCTGTGTTGATTGCATCACATACGAGGTCAGTGTTGAGAGCCTCAAGGAGAGTCTTGCCAGGGAGAATCTCAGATGCCATAGCAGCTGAATGAGTCATACCTGAGCATCCGATTGTCTCGACGAGTGCTTCCTGGATGATACCTTCCTTAACATTGAGGGTAAGCTTGCAGGCACCCTGCTGAGGTGCACACCAGCCGATACCGTGAGTAAGACCTGAGATATCGGTGATCTGTTTTGATTTTACCCACTTTCCTTCTTCAGGAATTGGAGCCGGACCGTGGTTAGGGCCCTTCTTTACGCAGCACATCTGCTGCACTTCGTGTGAATAAACCATAATAGTACTATTGTTTTATAAAACGTTGTTCTCAAATTCACGCAAAGATAGTAATTTTTCCTAAAGGGTAATGAATGATATTCGCTATATTTGCAAATGAATGATATCATCAGTTTTGAGCGAAGCGAAAGTCAGCCTCCGTTCCAAGAGAGGTCGTGAGCGATGAGCAAACAGCACGGTGGGCTTTTTCAGCGGGCAGCACGAAGTGACGGAGATTCAGGTGAGAGGTAATGTTGAATATATTTCATATTGAACAGTGTTGAAAGCTGGTTTGAGTTATGTGCGGATGAAATTAGAAATGATGTAGGAATATGAAGTTCAAGATAGATTCGGAATACAGGCCGTCCGGTGACCAGCCGGCAGCAATCAAAGGCATATGCAATGCCTTGAATGATGGTGTTGATGCTGTTACGCTTCTAGGAGTGACAGGGTCCGGCAAAACATTCACAATGGCGAATGTGATAGAGAAGCTTCAACGACCTGCTTTGATTTTAAGTCATAACAAGACGCTTGCTGCCCAGCTTTATGGGGAGTTCAAGTCTTTCTTTCCGAACAATGCGGTTGAATACTTCGTGTCATACTATGATTATTACCAACCGGAGGCATATCTTCCTGTGACAGATACATATATTGAGAAGGACCTGAGCATAAATGATGAGATAGAGAAATTGCGTCTCAGTGCAGCATCTGCATTATTGTCCGGAAGGAGAGATGTAATCGTAATTTCCAGTGTGTCGTGTCTATATGGTATAGGTAATCCGGAGGACTTCCATACACAGACAGTCCATGTGAAGCGGGGAGAGCAGCGCAGCATGACAAGACTTCTGTATCAGCTCGTGGACGCTTTGTATTCCCGGACAGAGGTGGATTTCAAGAGAGGTACATTCAGGGTCAGAGGAGATACGGTGGACGTCTGCATCGGATATGGCGAGAATGCAGTGCGTATAGAGTTCTTCGGTGACGAAGTGGATGCCATCTCTGTGATAGATCCTCTGACCGGTGCGTTCATTGATGATTTGGATGAAATATCCATTTATCCGGCTGGCAATTTCGTTACTACAAAAGAGCGCAGCATCAAGGCTATAAGTCAGATACAGGATGATATGATGGCTCAGTGCGAGTATTTCAACCAGATCGGCAAGCATCTTGAAGCCAAACGTCTCAAACAGAGAGTGGAGTATGACCTTGAATTCATCAAGGAAATGGGCTACTGTCCTGGTATAGAGAATTATTCCCGCTATTTTGATGGCCGTTCCGAAGGAATGCGTCCTTTCTGTCTGATAGATTATTTTCCGAAGGATTTCATTACTTTCATAGATGAGAGTCATGTTACTCTTCCCCAGATAAGGGCTATGTATGGCGGAGACCATTCGCGGAAATCAGTTCTTGTCGAATACGGATTCCGTCTTCCGGCTGCAGCTGATAACCGCCCCTTGAAATTCGAGGAGTTTGAGGCAATTACGGGACAGAAGGTCTTTGTGAGTGCGACTCCTGCCGAGTATGAACTGCAGAAGTCAGAGGGTCTTGTTGTGGAGCAGGTCGTGCGTCCTACGGGACTTCTTGACCCTCCTATACAGGTGCGTCCTACAAAGAATCAGGTGGATGACCTTCTTGAGGAGATACGCGTGAGGGCTGAACTTGACGAAAGGGTTCTTGTCACAACTTTGACCAAGAGAATGGCTGAGGAACTTGAAAAATATTTTACAAAGATGGGAGTTCGTTGCCGTTATATCCATTCTGATGTGGATACGATGGAGAGGGTGGAGATAATAGAGGATTTCAAGAACGGCCTTTTTGATGTGCTTGTAGGAGTCAATCTCCTGCGTGAAGGATTGGATATTCCGTCAGTGTCTCTTGTTGCTGTTCTTGATGCTGATAAGGAAGGTTTCCTGCGCAGCGGACGTGCTCTGACTCAGACTGCGGGACGTGCCGCCAGAAATGTGAACGGACTTGTAATAATGTACGCTGATACGGTCACAGACTCAATGCAGCAGACTATATATGAGACAGACCGTCGTCGCACAAAGCAGATGGAATACAACAAGCTCAACGGGATTACTCCGACACAGGTAGCTGTCAAGCCGAATGCTTTGCGCAATTCCCGTCTGGACAACAGCATCACAGGAAAGGTCAGTGCAGCGAATTCATATGACGATCCGACGTATATCCCGGACCCGACAGACCTCGGCAGAGGGTCGGTCAGCGTTGGTCTTGGCCATGACTCCAAGCGTGATACCAATTCTGCATATGTCGATGGATATATTCAGGCAGATCTTGCAGCAGTACTTCAGGATCCGGTGATACGCTCTATGTCACGCCCTCAGATAGAAAAGGCCGTAGAGCAGGCCAAGCGCAATATGAATAAGGCTGCTGCCGACCTCGACTTCATGGCCGCTGCCAAATACCGCGACGAGATGTGGGCATTGCAGCAGTACCTCAAGGTCTGGAAGACCATCTGATTTATTTGCAGACCATGATGTCCAGAATCATGTTGTCCGTATTCTGCATCCCTATTGAGCCAATACGCCCAAGGTTCATGATTGTCTTTTCTATATCCTTTTCTATGATGCCGTCATGTTCCGAAATGCAGATTCCTTCTCTAGCGAGGACAGCTGACTGCAGAGCGCTGGAAACTCCTGAGGCTACCTTCATCGCACATCCTACTTTTGCCCCGTCGCATACCATTCCTGTGATGTTGCCTATCATGTTCTTGATGGCTGCGCAGACCTGTTCGTAGTCACCGCCACGCAGGTATACCAGTCCGCATGCTGCTCCTGTAGATGCTATTACGCATCCGCAGAGTGCAGACAGTTTTCCAAGATATCCTTTGATATGTATTGCTATGAGATGGCTTAAAGCCAATGCGCGTGCAAGCTGCTCGTCGGATGTCCTGTATCGGATCGAATAGGCTATGACAGGCATAGTGACTGTTATTCCTTGATTTCCGCTTCCGGAGTTACTCATCGCTGCCAGAGTGCATCCGGCCATGCGGGCATCTGATGCTGCAGCAGTAAGTGACATCGCATAGCTGAGGAAGTCATCTCCGAAGACCTCTCTGTTCTGTGACAGACTGATGGCATATCCGACTTTCAGACCGTACCTGCCTTTAAGTCCCTCCTGTGCAAGCGCCAGATTCAGAGTTCTGGATTCCAGAATGAAACTGATGTCATCATATGATGCATTTTTGGCGAATTCAAAGATTTCCTTTACAGTCAGTCCATAGTCAAGGGTGTTCTTCTGTTCAGTTTCGGATTCTTTCGTTGTGCTTTTGGAGATGTTAAGGACCGTATCGTCAAATCCTGTAGAGCATATGTTGTCATGATCGTTTTCAATTACAGCAAATGCGGAATGTCCGAAGGCCTCTGCTTTTGCCTTGACGTACAGCTTGAGATCGGTCTGAGCCAGACAGATGCTCACTTTGTCATTTCCGACTATTTCTTTTGCTCGGATAATTGCATCATCTGTCAGGTCGTGAAGCACTTCAAGGGCATAAGAAGTCTTGCCGCATATCGCTCCAAGAGCAGCTGCTATATGCAGACCCACCATTCCTGTGCCGGGTATGCCTACTCCCATCCCATTTTTAAGGATGTTGCCGCTTACTTCGATCTTCAGCTTGAAGTCCGCATCCATTCTCCATGATGGATCATCACACTCACATTGCTCATCAATGATTTCCATTGCTTTAGCCACAGCAAGTGCTACAGCTATTGGCTCTGTACATCCCAAAGCAGGTTTCACTTCTTTTCTGATCAGTCCGATGATTTCAGATTCACGTGCAGTCATTTGTTGAAAAATTCTAATGTTATTCTGATGATTTCCTCAATGCTTTCTTCGCTTTTAAGCGTCTCGATAGGGAAACCGATACATACGGCTTTATAGCCATTGCCCATATGACATATTCCTGCGGAAATGTTGGTGTCAGAATATCTCATGACAGTTTCCCCTTTGTCTGATGCCGGAACAATCCCGTCAGGGGTTTCCACACAGTAGCAATGCGGATTCAATGTGTTGTGGAATGCATATGCTCTTTTCCCGAAGTCAATGCTGCGGTTGAATGTCGGCAGCACTGTTCCGCTTCTTCCTGCGTAGTTGGTTACCCAGCGGAAACCTAACACCTTCTCAGCAAATGTCTTGGAATCTTTGACGAACAGGCTGTCTGTACGGATAGGGTAGACCCTGTCCCATATATCAGTTCCTATATTCGATCCGCTTACCAGCAGATTTCCACCCTTGCCGGTATATTCTTCCAGTATCTTCTGCATTTCCCTGCTGAATACAGTGTATTTCTGCTGCATTCCGTTGCCGATGCTTACAGTGACCTGTTTGCCGCATATGAGGTCAATGCTCCAGATGTCCTTACGGAATGTTTCATCGCTGCAGAATGCGTCATTGCTGCATGAGAGGAACGGATATCCTGCATGCATGACCGCCTTGCCATGTCTATATGCGTAGTCAAAGGTGTTGCCTGCTACGATTTCTCCAGCATAGTCAGTATATGATGCTCCGAAGCCTGGATTATCGTCGTCTGTCCATCCAAGCTCTCTCCTGAACTGATACATTTCTCCGACATATGTGATGTCGCGTACATACGGTACTCCGCTGTCCAGTCTGTTATCAAACCCGGCATATGATGGAGTGTCGAAGTATGCAGGTCCGCTTACTCTGTCGAAGTTGTTGACGATCAGCACTTTCTTTGCGTTTTTCTTCTTAGGTGTTCCGATACATAGAGTCTCCGAGGGAAAACTTTTACCGCCATCATTGAATGCGATGATACGGAAACTGTATATATGTCCAGGCTTGATGGAGAATGCTGTCTGAAGCCTTTCACCGGATCTGCGTATATCCTTAATTACGATTCCTTGATCAAAGGCCCCGTCATCTATCCTTGTCTGCAATATGTAACCTGTCGGGTCTGCAGTAGGCTCCAGGGGATCTGCTGCAGGAATCCAGCTTATAAGTGCTTCATCATCAGTCTTACCGAAAGATACTCCTAATGATCCGACTGGCAGAGGCTGTACTGTGTACGGACATCCATATCTGTTGCTGAGATATTTAAGCATTCCTTTGTATACGGCTCTGCTGGCTGCAAAGCGGAATGACGGGTCATGTCCATACTTCATATCCGTGAAATTCTGATGGGAAAGAAGCTCAAGAAGCATTGCTGGAGAGGATGGGGTTCGGGATTCACGGTATGCGCGGTCCCAGATGGAACGTCTGTTCCAAAGCGAATCGTAACATTCTCTCATATCATGTACTATCTGGCTCTGTACGATATCTGCATATTCCCTGTTTGTCATGCGGTTCTCACCGGAAGGAAGTGTCTGTTTGCCTTCGGATTTCAAGGTATAGATGACCAGTGTTCCTACAATCGAATCATTCTGTGCAACCCCGGCATCGGAATGAAATCCGAATGACAGGTCTACTGGTATGCCCAGACCGGATTTCTTGCTTGGGTTCATATATGAACCTCTACTGATCCATTCCACCCAGTCTCCTCGTGACATGAAGTCGTCTTTATAGTCGCTTAGTCCGTCATTCTGGCTGTATACCGTCGAATCGGCACCTGCCCATTGTAACCAGTATTTTGCGGCTTCTGCCGAACGAGGCATTTCTGATATTGTCGGTACAAAAGTGCTCAGACTATCTTTCCCTTGTCCATTGCGTGCTATATTCCCCATTCCTCCTCCGAATCTTACCGCATCCGCTGTGACTATGCTTCCGGCATTGTGCCTGTATCCTTCAGGAGTCTTGTTATCCAGTCTTACATAGCCTTGTGTACCTTCGTCAAACTCGAATGTTCCAAGATACACCCATGTTCCTCCGCCCATTTTCTGGTTGACACAGAATCTGCTTGCTCCTCCTTTGTGTACGACAGTGTAGTTGGCGCATGAGGTGCTTTGCGGCAGACTTTTGTATGAGACATATACTGCATATTCACCTCTTTCCGGTATTTCTGGCTTCCATGTGATTGATGCCTCTCCGTTTCTTTTCGATGATGGTATGCATTCCGTCTGTCTTGCTGTACCGGTAGAGAAGGGGTTCTCCTTGTCTAAATATACAGTTTTGGTATCAGCAAATCCTACTCCGGCATCACTCCATCTGCCTTTTTCCTCATATTTGGCATACCCTCTGCCTCCATTGCAAGGGTCATTATCTGCAATAATTTCGTTCTTCTGTATATCCCTCTCTCTTGGAAGCATGACATATGCTCCTGCATTTTCGAGCATCGGTACGAGGAATGGAAGCACGAACCCTTGTGTGAACATGTCTTCCACAGTCTGGAACAGGCATGGTCTCTGCCACTCCCATCGTTCCAAAGACTGTTCATAATAACGTCCGTGGCTTTGCCATAGAGCTATGTTTCTCCCTGAAAGGCCTTTGCCGAATGTCATTTTCCCTCGTTCAGTGACGAATCCTGCATTACCAGGTGCCTTCTTCAGCTTGTGCGGAGAGGAGGAAGGTGTTCCGTCGAAATCTAAGCCTGGTGTTACCAGTCTGTCGATGTCCACCCTTCTGCTATAGATGTCTCCTAGCTTGAATTTCTTGTAGTTGTCAGGAAAGAGTTCCTTCAGTCTGCCTCTGAACCACTGTATGTCATCCTTGTACAAAGGATAGTCTCCAAGGCTCTCTGTGAAATAAAAGTCAAGTGTGCTGCCTCTTTTCATCACAGCCTTCAGCTTCAGTTGCCCTGCTACAGTATTTCTTTCCTGAAGAAGTACAGCCAATGAATCGCATGCCGGCTCAAAATCCTGGACAATCTTGCTCTGAGCCATGGAGGTCGCTGCCATCAGGAGAAATGTCAGTATATATGCAATATATCTCATTATCTGTCTTTTCTAATCAATATTTGAATTGCCGTCATTATTGCTCCGGCAACAATACCTCCCAAATCTGCCATCAGGTCAGCTGTCTCATATGACCTGTATCCCAATAGATTCTGTATAAGTTCTGTTCCATATGCTATGACAATTCCTGCAGCAGCTATCATGCAGAGAATTCCCAGACGTTTTTTTGTGCTTCCTTCAGGATGCCATGCTTCGATGGCAAGGACAGGGAAAGGTAGGAACATCAGGAAATGGCCTATCTTGTCTATCGGAAGATTCATCCATGAGGATGGCATGTGTGGCAGCGAGGATGGCTTCAGAAAACATAGGACTGAAATGAATATAAGATATATTGCAAAGACTATCAGATGTCTGCGCTTTGATATAGAATTGATTATCCTCCCGGTTTTATAATGGAAGAATCGGATTCCATATTCCTTGTCCAGACTTTCCAGCAGTTCTTTTTTTCTGCTATCCGGTACTCCTGCCAGATGTCTTGTCGCATAATATAGATCAGACTTATCCTTGAGTATCATCAGGAATGCTTCAGGAAATTGTTTGTAAAGCATTCTTTTTATTTTAGCAATCTCTTCTATGGCATTGCCGTTGGATGCACCTTTAGATGTCGTACTTGCAGAATGTTTCCTGAAATTATTGAGTTTGCAATGAAGTTCTACTACTTTTCCTTTACGTATCTGCTCTATCCAGAACAGCCAGTCTCCGCAGTACCTCATCTTGAAGAATTCATTAGGAATGTCTTCCAGGCATCCGTTCTTTCTGAATAGCACCATACTGGCATTATAGACTGAGTTCCCTTTTATCATCTTGTGCTTGAGGTAGTGAAATGAATCGAAAACATATCCTTTCCGGTCCTCTTCCCATTTGTCGAAGTCATCTTTGTAAAGAGCATCGACAGAGTTGCTGTTCTCGTCTATGAAATGTGAGCCTGTAAGACAAAGGCGTGCATCCGGGTGTTGGTCGAGCTGAGCTGTTGTCATACTCAGAAACTCTTCAGATGCGGTGTCGTCGCTTTCTGCAATCCAGATATATTCGCCTTGTGCAAGTCTGATTCCTTTTTCCCATTGAGGAAAGGGACTGCCGGTATTTGTCTCATTCAGAACAATATGGCTTACATGCCGATTATCCTTATATGACATGAGAAACTCTTGGCTGCCATCAGTAGAGCAGTCGTCAAGCAGGATGAGTTCATAGTCATCATATGTCTGCGAAAGAATTGAATCAATCCTTTCACCGAGATATTTCCTATGATTGAAATTAGGAACTATTACACTGACTTTAGGTTTCTTAGTCATATCTTATACGTTCATTTGTGCGACTTTATAAGTCTTTCGGCAATTGCTGTCGTTTCCTTGTCCGGAATAGGCGGTGGATTCTTCAACATGTACTTTATACATCTGAAATACAGTTTCAGGAAGCTTTCTTTGGTCTCTTTTGTCCAGTGCCAGCAGAATTTACGGGTGTCTTTCCACTTCATATATGTCATGAAAGGTCGGTTCACTCCAAGTAGTTTGTTGAAGTATATCCTTATGTCGAAGGATGCCATTGCAAATTTGAGCTGCTCAAATGAGTCTCTATGATGCGATGCCGAGCTGCTCAATATCCTGTATACGCCAGTTTCACCCTCAAGACGCACCACAGGCCCTTTTCTTACCAGATAGAACCACATCGGGTAGTCTCCCATAGGAAAATATGGTAGTCTGGGAGCAATTTCAAACTGGAATTCCTTTACAAGTGAAGCCTTTGAAAGGCTTGTAAGAGTACCTACGTAATTACGTTTGAGAAAATCCCGAAATGTAAAAATTCTGAAACCTTCTTCTGTCCCAGGTACATATGTCCTGCTGTCCTGAAAGAATGTGCCCTGACTGGTGAAACACATGCTGCATTCCTGGTGGCTTCTCATATAGTCTACCTGCTTTTGAAGTTTGTAAGGATCATTCCAGTAGTCGTCACCTTCGCATTCAGCTATGTATTCGCCTTCAGCCTTAGGGTAAAGGTATGTCCTTCCGATGGCGATCTTCCTGCTGTATTGGTTTTCTGTCTGATAGACCGGCTTTATTATTCCGGGATATTTCTTCTCATACTCTCTAATGATATCAGCTGTTCCATCGGTTGAAGCATCGTCATGAATAATCACTTCAAAGGGGAAGTCTGTTTTCTGCATGATGAATCCATCAAGACATTGCCTGATATACTTGCTATGATTGTATGCGAGTGTGATTATGCTCACAAGAGGTTTATCCGTTGTCATGCTTCTATCAACATTTCAAATTCCTTCTTGATACCCTCCTTGTCACAGAATTCATTAAGAAACTGACCCCAGTCGCCTTCAATCAGGACCCATCCTTTGTCACTATATGCAAAATCCCAACCTATATATGGGTGGTGCTTAAGTCTCTCGTGCGCTTCCTGTGCCATCTTCAGCAGATCATTCCATGCGGGTATCTGCCATCCCTTGTATTTCAGTCCGCTATCAGGATGCTTTTCAAAGGTTTTGCCGTATTCTGTCATGCCGTCTGTTCTGAGCACACCGCTTTTCTCATCGATCATTGCGAAAAGTCCGCCCTGGGCTGCGTTATCTACAACAGCTCCTTTTCTGCCTGTCCTGAAGAATGGCTTGAATATGTGGAAGCCTTTGGAGTTGTAGAAAGACGGAATCCTGACAGTATTCACACTTGATGTATTCCATTGTGCCATATCTTCATTCTGGCATATCAGTTCTTCAATTATCCAATTGCCTTCAGCGAGAAGACCGTCAAATATGTCTTCTGCATCTTCTGTACCGATAATTCTGCATCCTGTTCCGCACATTCCGTTCAACGGCTTTGCTATTATCTTGCTATGCTTTGAGCAGAGACTTACGAATGCCCCCTTGTCTTCTTGTGATTCTATCTTGCAGACATCTCTTTTGAACAGGTCGGAATATCTGGTATAGAACGCATACTTGTCTCTAAGTTCCTTATTGTATGTGTCCATGCCGATCTTTCCTATCATCAGGCGGTCTTTATGCTGGTTACATAAAAACCGGCTTCTGGCATCGTGGTCAAGTCCTTCAAATCCCATGAGAAAATATTCCATAGGTATCACTCCGTAGTCAATGTATGAATCTATCATGTCATTACGGAGCATCCTGAGCCTTCGTGATGATTTCCTTTCTTCCTTATTGAGGAATGTATCCAAGGCTTTTTCCATATTGTCCGACAGGAACCCTCCTCCCCACATAGGAGTAGTCCTGTTTCTGCGCATATAGCGTTTGCGTCTGAAGTAATTTCTTATGGCATTCATATATGGGAACGGTTTACAGATAGTCTTCTTCTTTTCCCCACAATTTGGCGAAAGGCTGTTTCTCCATGTCATCCTTGAACATTTGCAGATATGACTCCCATGTGTCCTGAGGTTCATAACCCAGTTCCTGGCATGTCTTACTTATATCCAGAACAAACTGCATGGCGTCCCTCTTTTCTGGACAAGCAATGATTCTGGAAGGCTTGTCTTTCGGAGAGAATACCTTTATGATGCCTTCAATCCTTTCCCTCAGGGTGCTTCCTCCGCTTCCTATATTGTATATGCCTCCGTCGTGGTCTGCAGTCAGGGATTTTTCCACAATCTGAAGGAAATCTCTCACAGAACATGTCTCAAGAAGTCTGTCTGGATCACCCCATAACTCGATGTCTTCTCCCTTGATTGCTCTGTATATGAGATATCTGTCTGATATCATCACTTTCTTCCCATCCGTGAACGTGTATGGGTTAGGATGATAAAGATATACTCTAGATAACCTGAGTATAAAGCGTTTCAGACCATATACTGCATGATAGTGTTCGATGAGGTCTACGGCAGCGTTTTTTGCTATAACATAGACTGCGTGATCGCCCTCAATGGGAGCTATGCGTCTGGAATCTGCAGAAATTGGTTCCTTGCTACCGAACTTGTAGCTAATGTCAAACAGTGACTGAGGGAAGATAATCCTGTCAGCCTTTACCTTATGGGTGTATTCCAGAACATTGAGGGTACCTTGTATTATGCTGGATATATATAGGTCGGCATTGTATCCTTCCATTGAAGCTGGGAGTGCTCCGGCAAAGTTAAGTACGGCATAGACATCTTCCTGCGGGAGCTTGTTGAAATCTTCCTTTTTGGAAATGTCCATTGAAATGTAGGTTATTCCGTGGTCGGCAAAGAAACCGTTGTCGCTTTTTCTATGTCCTGCGGCCACTACATCGTATCCTGCATTTTTAAGATGAATGCTGATGGGAGCACCAAGTGTTCCAGTCGCTCCAATCACAACTGTTTTCTTCGGAGTGTTCATCGGTTTATCTCTATTTTATGGTCAGAATTGTATATTATCCATCCGCTTCGGTCCTGTGATTTTCTCAGACTTCTCAATGGGCCGTTGTCCATGTGGAAATCATATACCCAAGGCTGATTCTGATTATTCAGAATGAAATCCCTTATATAACTTGTTTCTTCACTCAGAAAATATACGCCAGAGTGTTTCTGAGGACCGAAAACCGGCTTTTTGAATGTTCCGAGTGCACATTCGATCATTCCTTTGACATAATCGTATCCGGTACTGAGCCTGACAAGTTCGTAGGAAATGAAGTCTCCTCCACCTCTTGCGCCGATTTCTATGAAATAGACCTTCCCTTCAGGCGTAATCTTGAATTCCGCATGTGAGGCTCCATTGTCTATGCCTATTGCGTTCAGGATTCTCTTTACATTGTCCTTTATTTCAGCCTGCAACTCAACAGGAAAATGTGATGGCTGATGATGTGCCGTTTCAACAAAGTATGGAGATCCTGTGGTTTCCTTGTCAGTGATTGTGAGTATGTGATGCTCACCTTTGAATGATATGGATTCTACGGAAACTTCAGCACCTTCGATACATTCTTCTATAAGTATTTCTCCATTGCTGGAAGCTTCCATAGCACGCCCCAATGCATTTCCCAACTCATCTGGAGTTGTGACTTTGGTAACCCCGTTACTGCATGAACTGTCTGTGGGCTTTACAATGAGAGGCATGCGGATGCTTATGCACTTATTTGGATCATAGATCTCGAAATCAGGTTGCATGCATGCTTTAGAGTCTCTGATGCATATCCTCATGAGTTTCTTGTCAGTGCATCTGCGGGCTGTTTCAACAGATATTCCGTTCAGTCCACAGATTTCATGGACATATGCCATTACAGGAACAGCTGGTTCAAGTGCATTGGAGATGATACCGTCAATATGTTCTCTGCTACATAAATCAGCTATAGCTTCCTTGTCTGTAATTGATATGTCGTGAAAATGGTCAGCATAGTCTTTACAGAATGCTCCTTGAGCCCATGCGATGCAATATGTCTCCAATCCCATTTCCTTTGCTTTCAGAAACAGAGGAAGATGTGGCTTGCTTGCGCCTAGTATTGCTATTTTCTTCATTTTACCACGACTTTCATCCATCCGGATATGTCAGAGAGACAGTTTTCAAGCATGGTGTCGGAATCGAATTTCATTACAAGTGTACCGATTGCATTGTTGGCACCATTGAAACATTCAACATAATCTCCTCTGTTCACCCAAATATCTGTTTCAACAATATATTTCTTTAAATGTTCCGCTATGTGAAGATCTTCAAACATGCCGTTATTTTCAGCATGTAGTATGATTTCTGCCCAATGGCCGTTGTAAGGCCTCTGTTCCAGGTCAACCAGAGGATCTCCTACAGCAGAACGAATGGCATTTTCAATAAGATCTGTTCCTGTCGCATATCTGAGCATTTCAGATAGTCTGTTGCCGCCCCCTCTTGGTGAGACTTCCATAATATAGGCCTTGCCATCTTGTCCTATGCGTGTCTCTATGTTGTAGATGGATGTGCGCATGCCAAGCAATGTAAGAAGTCTTTGTATTTCTGAAGTCAGGTATGCTTCCTGCTCCTGTGTCATGGTAGAAGGCCAGCTATAAGCAGACGGTGTATATGGATTGGCTGCATTAATGTCGAACCGCTGTGCAGAGAATGATACGAATCGGAGTTTTCCATCTACGGAAAAACAGTCAGTGTCTGACGAGCAGCCCTGTTTTTCGATAAATTGTTCAATTATGATGTTGCCGGAATGCGAATATCTGAATGCATTGCAAAGAGCTTCTTCCAGCATGCTGGGTGTATCTGCTCTTGTCACACCTTTGCTGCCAGCTGAGTCTGTTGGCTTGACAATAACAGGATAGGGCAGTTCTTCTCTTCTTTGCATCGCTTCCTCCATGCTGCAGAATGAATATGCTGATGGAGTATTGAATCCGTTTTCTGCCAGAAACTTTCTGAATCTGTCCTTGTTCTGTAGAATGAGTACGGATTCGTATGGATTTCCAGGAAGTGCAAGCTTTTCCTGTACATAAGCAGCAGTCGTAACACCTGGATCGACTGCGAAGGACATTATCCCGTCGATTTTCTTTTCTTTTGCAGCCTGCAGGACGGCTTCCTTGTCAGTTATGCTTACATTGCAATATTCATCAGAGTATTTATGCGCAATGTTGTCCGGCAGATAATCACATGTTATGACGTAATAGCCGGCTTTATGTGCCGCTTCAATCACCGGAATCAGGTATCTGAGTCCTCCGAGCAGCATAAGTCTTTTCTGTCCTTCCTTCATCTCTTTATGATGTTGATGGTTCTTTCTATGTCTTCCTTGGTGAGTTCGTGATGCATTGGTAGGCATATCACACTGTCTGCCATCTTAGTTGCAACCGGCAGATTCTTAGGGTCTGCACTTTCCAGTCCTCTGTACGTGCTGAATGTGCTGATCAACGGGTAGAAATATCTTCTTCCGAGAACATTCTGTTCTTTCATTCTGAAGTACAATTCGTCACGAGTCATCCCGTATTCGTCTGCATCTATGAATATAGGGAAGTATGAATAGTTGTGTCTGACTCCAGGCATGTTTTCGAAATATGTGATGCCGGCAATATCTTTCAGACCCTCTTGGTAGGTTTCGGCAGCTTTCTTTCTTCGTTCGATAGCTTCATCAACCTTTTTAAGAGAAAGTATACCATATGCTGCTCTGATTTCATCCATTTTGCTGTTGATGCCTGGTGCAACCACTTCCACTTCATTCTTGAATCCGAAATTCTTCAGATAGTCCACTTTCTTTTTCATCTTTTCATCATGCATCACAAGTGCTCCACCTTCAACCGTATTGTAGACTTTTGTAGCATGAAAACTCAAGGTCGACATGTCTCCAGCTGTGAGAATACTTTTCCCATCGACATCCACACCGAAGGCATGTGCGGCATCATATATGACTTTCAGGCCGTATTTGTCAGCAATTTCCTGAATGGCAATTGTATCGCAAGGCTTGCCATAGCAATGGACTGGCATTATTGCTGTTGTCTTTGGAGTGATTGCAGCTTCTATCTTTGCCGGATCAAGATTGCATGTCCTGGGGTCGATGTCAGCAAAGACTGGCTTAATTCCATTCCACCATATCGAATGCGTAGTGGCTACAAAACTGTATGGTGTTGTGATGACCTCGCCGGTGATGCGTAAAGCCTGAAGTGCTGTTATCAGTGGCAGTGTCCCATTGGTGAACAGACTGATGTATGGAACCTTTAGATATTCAGCCAGTTCCTTTTCAAGCTGTTGGTGGAAACTTCCGTTATTTGTGATCCATTTGCTGTTCCAGATGTCATTTAGAAGACTGGTGAATTCATTAAGATCCGGAAGCAGCGGAGAGGTGACAGTTATTATCTTTTCTTTGTTCATGGCTTTTTTGCGAGATGTTACAATGCCTGCATGTCATTCAGTTTCTTGTAGTAGCCGTCAATGGCGAGAAGTTCTTCGTGCTTTCCTCTCTCCACAATCCTGCCTTCGTGCATCACGAGGATTTCATCTGCATTCTTGATTGTAGAAAGGCGATGCGCGATTGCAATGGTTGTTCTTGAACCAGTCAGTCTGTCAAGAGCTTCCTGAACAATCTTTTCAGATTCGGTATCCAATGCTGAGGTCGCTTCGTCAAGGATGAGGATAGGAGGATTCTTTAGAATTGCCCGTGCAATGCTTATACGTTGCCTCTGTCCTCCAGAGAGTTTAGCTCCACGGTCACCGATGTTTGTCTGGTAACCTTCTTCCTTTTCCATTATGAAGTCGTGCGCATTTGCTATTTTTGCTGCAGCAATGACCTGTTCCATTGTCGCATTTTCCACACCGAATGCAATATTGTTGAAAATGGTGTCATTGAAGAGGATCGCTTCCTGATTTACGTTTCCGATGAGGCTCCGAAGATCTTTAACCTTATAGTCTCTTATGTCTGTACCGTTCAGGAGTATTTCTCCCTGACATACATCGTGATATCTCGGTATAAGGTCGACAAGTGTAGACTTTCCTGAGCCGGACTGTCCGACCAATGCTATCATCTTGCCTTTAGGTATCCGTATATTGATGTCTGTGAGGACTTCCTTGCCGTTTTCATAATGGAAACACACGTTCCTGAATTCTATGTTGTCTTCAAATTCTTTCAGCTGTTTTGGATTCTCAGGATCCTTGATATTGTTTTCTGCATTCAGGATTACATTGATTCGTTCCATTGATGCAAGACCCTGAGGAATTGTATATCCGGCTCTGGCGAATTCTTTCAATGGGTTGAGGACACTATATAGGATTACCATGTAAAAGATGAAAGTCGGAGCATCAATAGGTGATTTTGCGCTCAGAATCAACGTGCCACCGAACCAGAGTACTATCATTATCATGATTGTTCCCAGAAATTCACTGACTGGATGGGCTGAAACCTGCCTTGTGGCAACCTTGTTGATAGCTTTCCTGTGTGCGTCACATTTCTCTTCAAATTTGGCCTTCATCTTATCTTCGGCTATGAATGCCTTGATGATTCGGAGACCACCCAATGTTTCTTCCAACTGGGTGAGTGTTGCACTCCAGCGCTTCTGGGTTTCTAGTGAATCACTTCTGAGTTTCTTTCCTATTGCGCTCATACCCCATGCCATCAGTGGGACGGATGCAAGAGTGAATAATGTGAGCTGCCAGCTTGTAACCAGAAGAGTGCCGAAATAGAAAGCTATCAGAATAGGGTTCTTTATGAGCATGTCCAATGAACTTGTTATACTGTACTCTATCTGGTTTACATCGCCACTCATTCTTGCTATTATGTCTCCCTTACGTTGTTGTGAAAAGAATGACATAGGAAGGCTGGTGACTTTATTGTACAACTGAACCCTTATATCGCGTACTATACCTGTCCTTAATGGTATCATTACTGCTGATGAACCGAAATAGCATGCTGTCTTCAATAGGGTTATGAATCCGAAGAATACCCCTAGGATGAGCAGAGTGTTTGAGCCGCCTACCTTATCTATAAGTACAGTGATGTAGAAATAGATGTTGTTCATCAGAATGTCCTTGAATGTCATGTCTGTCTCCCAAGGTATGAACTCATAAACAGTCGTATCCATCTTGAAGAGAATCTGGAGAATGGGGATTATCAGTGTGAATGAACATATGTTGAATACTGCAGACAGAATGTTAAGTATCACCGCCCAAACCAGAGACAATTTATATGGTGAAGCATAACGCTTCAGTATTATCCAGAAATCTTTCATTACCTATGTATTAGAAGTGTTTGTAAAACAATAACCTGCAAATTTACTATTTTTATGAGAATAAACCTTGAAAATTAAGAACAGTTTATTGAACGAAAATGCATTTTTGAAATTAGACATATTGTTCTTATATTTGTAGCTACTAAAGTTTTTTACGGTTAAAACTTCTTCAGAATACAAAATATGGAAGTGATAAAGACTGATATTGATGGCGTGGTGATAATAGAGCCGAGGGTTTTCGGTGATCACCGCGGCTATTTTTTTGAATCCTTTTCCGAGCGTGACTTCAATTCTCAGGTCCGTCAGGTGAGGTTCGTCCAGGATAATGAAAGCAAGTCATGTTATGGAGTCCTCCGGGGACTTCATTTTCAGAAACCACCATATGCTCAGAGCAAGCTTGTCAGAGTTGTGAAGGGCCGGGTGCTGGATGTGGCCGTCGATATACGCAAGGGATCTCCTACCTTCGGAAAGCATGTGGCTGTCGAACTGTCGGAGGATAATCATCGCCAGTTCTTTATCCCTCGTGGATTTGCTCATGGTTTCGCAGTCCTGTCGGACGAGGCTGTATTCCAGTACAAGTGTGATAATTTCTATGCTCCTCAAAGTGAAGGAGCTATAGCATGGGATGATCCGGATCTGGGTATTGATTGGAATATACCTGCTGAAAAGGCTGTGCTATCTGACAAGGATATGCATCATCCGAGACTGAAGGATGCCGATTGGCTATTTGATTATAATGACAAACTATACTAACCAGTTGATACAATGAAAGGAATCGTACTTGCCGGTGGAAGCGGCACGCGCTTGTATCCGATAACCAAAGGCGTGAGCAAGCAGATGCTCCCGATTTATGACAAGCCAATGATCTATTATCCTATTTCGGTTCTTATGCTAGCCGGAATCAGGGAGATTCTTATAATTTCAACGCCTCATGATCTTCCAGGTTTCAGGAGGCTTCTAGGCGATGGAAGTGATTATGGAGTCGAGTTTTCATATGCGGAACAGCCGTCCCCAGACGGTCTGGCTCAGGCATTCCTGATAGGAGAGGAGTTCATAGGGGATGACAGCGCATGTCTCGTCCTAGGTGACAACATCTTCCATGGAAGCGGTTTCAGCGGTATGCTGAAGGAGGCGGTCCGTTCTGCAGAAGACGAGGGCAAGGCCACTGTTTTCGGTTATTGGGTGAGTGATCCGGAAAGATATGGAGTTGCAGAGTTTGATTCAGATGGTAACTGTCTTTCAATTGAGGAGAAGCCTCAGCATCCTAAATCCAACTATGCGGTAGTCGGTCTTTATTTCTATCCGAACAAGGTTGTTGATGTTGCGAAGAGCATCAAGCCATCAGCCCGTGGCGAACTGGAGATAACCACAGTCAATCAGGAGTTTCTAAAGGATGGAGAGCTTAAGGTGCAGACCTTGGGACGTGGTTTTGCGTGGCTTGATACAGGTACTCATGATTCCCTATCTGAAGCCTCGACATTCATAGAGGTCATAGAGAAGCGTCAGGGTTTGAAGATAGCCTGTCTTGAAGGTATTGCCTATCGTCAGGGCTGGATATCTGCAGAAAAGATGCAGGAACTGGCCAAGCCTATGATAAAGAATCAGTACGGGCAGTATCTTCTACGTGTAGTGGACGAGGTAAGTCAGACAGGAAAACCAAATCTGGATTAATCGATGACAATATTAGTTACAGGTGCCAACGGTCAGCTTGGAAACGAGATGCGTATAGTCTCGAAGTACAGCAGTCATAGGTTTATCTTTACCGATGTGAATGAGTTTGAAGGTCATCAGACGACATATCTTGACATTACAGACCTTCAGTCAGTACGTGCTGCGGTAAAGGCGGAAAATGTTGAGGCGATTGTCAATTGTGCTGCATATACCAATGTTGATGCAGCTGAGACAAATGCGGATGTTGCCGAGAAGCTTAATGCCGAAGCCCCGGAGAATCTGGCCAGGGCGATGAAGGAGGTCGGGGGCCTTCTTATACAGATATCAACGGACTATGTTTTCGGCAAGGAACCTTATAATGTGCCCTGCAAGGAGGATCAGGAAGGCACACCGACTGGAGTCTACGGCGTTACCAAGCTTCATGGCGAGCAGAAGATAGTTTCGGTTGGATGCAGCCATGTGATAATCCGCACTGCATGGCTCTACAGTGAGTTCGGAAAGAACTTCTGCAAGACGATGATGAATCTTACGGCGACAAAGCCTCATCTCAAGGTGGTTTTCGATCAGGTCGGTACCCCTACTTATGCCCTTGATCTAGCCGAGGCAGTCCTTGCGGTTCTGGATGATTATGCAGCAGAACCGCATAGCAGTTCCGGTTACAGCAGATCAGGGATATATCATTACAGTAACGAGGGTGTCTGCAGCTGGTATGATTTTACAAAGATGATAGCCGAATACAATGGAACGACATCGTGCGATATCCAGCCATGCCATAGCGATGAATTCCCAAGTCCGGTAACCCGTCCGTCCTATTCGGTTCTTGATAAGACAAAGATCAAGGATACCTTCGGTCTGAAGATACCTTATTGGACGGAATCATTGAAAAAGTGCATAAACAACATTAAGAACAAAATAGTATGAGAAGAAATATAGTGATCACCGGTGGTGCCGGTTTCATCGGCTCACATGTAGTGAGGCTGTTCGTGAACAAATATCCGGAATACAATATCATCAATCTCGACAAGCTGACCTATGCAGGCAATCTTGCAAATCTGAAGGATGTAGAGGATAAGCCAAACTACAAGTTCGTCAGGATGGACATCTGTGATTTCGAGTCCTTTTATCAGCTGATGCAGGAAGAGAAGGTAGACGGAATCATCCATCTGGCAGCGGAGTCTCATGTGGACCGTTCCATCAAGGATCCTTTCACCTTTGCCCGTACCAATGTGATGGGGACTCTGAGTCTTCTTCAGGCAGCCAAGCTGTACTGGGAATCCCTTCCTGAAAAGTATGAAGGGAAGCGTTTCTATCACATATCAACGGACGAGGTCTATGGTGCCTTGAAGATGAATCATCCGGAGGGTATAGAGCCTCCGTTCAAGACGGTTGCGTCATCAGAAGGCCACAAGGCTTACGGTGATGATTTCTTCTATGAGACGACCAAGTACAATCCTCACAGTCCATACAGTGCTGCAAAGGCGTCTTCAGATCATTTCGTGCGTGCCTATCATGATACTTATGGCATGCCTACCATAGTGACAAACTGCTCAAACAATTATGGTCCATACCAGTTTCCGGAGAAACTGATACCATTGTTTATCAACAATATCCGTCATCGTAAGCCTCTTCCAGTGTATGGCAAGGGTGAGAATGTCCGTGACTGGCTTTATGTCGAGGACCATGCCAGAGCCATTGATCTGATCTTCCATGAAGGAAAAGTAGCAGAGACCTACAATATCGGTGGCTTCAATGAGTGGAAGAACATTGATCTTATAAAGGTGATGATAAAGACAGTAGACCGTATCCTAGGCAATCCTGAGGGTCATAGTCTTGATCTGATCACCTATGTTACGGACCGTCTGGGACATGATGCCCGTTATGCAATCGACAGTTCCAAACTTCAGAAGGAGCTGGGCTGGGAGCCAAGCCTTCAGTTCGAGGAAGGGATAGAGAAGACAGTGCGCTGGTATCTGGATAACCAGGAGTGGATGGATAATGTCACTTCCGGAGATTATCAGAAGTATTACGAAGAAATGTATAAAGGCTGATTTGTATGGCTTTCCATCTGAGGAAACACCTGTTGCGGCTCAAAGCATTATTCTGTCCTGGCATAATGGTCGCAAATAGTGGTAACGCGGTAATCCGAAAGGATGTTGTCGGTGATGGTAATGTAATAGTTGTTGGTAGGGGCTCCGTTATGATGGATGTCTCGGTGCGTATAAGAGGCAATGGAAACCGTATTGTATTTGAAGATAATTGTCATGTAGGTCCGGATTGCAGCTTCTGGATGGAAGGTAATGGAATAACCATTGTGATAGGTGAGGGTACGACTTTTACATCCAAAGTGCATTTCTGTGCCCAGGAGGATGGCTCGTCAGTCATGGTGGGGAAGGATTGTATGTTTGCCAACACTATTACCGTAAGGACTTCCGATTCCCATCCTGTTTATGATGGAGGTGGTGACAGAATCAATCCTCCGGGACCGGTTGTCATCGGAGAGCATGTGTGGATAGCTCCTGGAGTCAGAGTTATGAAAGGAGTGTCTTTGGGCGACGGGTGTATTATTGGAGCAGGCTCGATTGTGACTAAGAACGTCCCGGACAGATGTATGGCGGTTGGAATACCTGCGAAGGTTGTAAAAGAAGGTGTGAGGTGGACACGTGAGCACCTGTTCTAAAGCATCATGCTTGTCCAGTGGTAGATAAGCAGGATGCGTTTCAGCAGAATATTCATATCAAGACTCGCGACTGTATCGCGGGTCTTGTTGTTGTTAAGGGTTATGCCT
The DNA here is from genome assembly GCA_017442315.1 of Bacteroidales bacterium. Taxonomy (GTDB): domain Bacteria; phylum Bacteroidota; class Bacteroidia; order Bacteroidales; family UBA932; genus Cryptobacteroides. Next base: position 47,038 of record JAFRZX010000107.1, on the reverse strand, counting down.
GATGTGAACATGACGGCAGGTATCCTGTTCTGTACAAATATGCTTTGATCTGCTATTTTGTTGTAGAACAGATCGGTGAAGTTTCTGCTGCCGTAATATGACAGACAGAGGTCCATGTTCAGACCCGTATCTTTGTTACAGATCTGGAGCAGATTGCGTTCAGAACGGTTGAGTGAATTGTTGCCGAGCATTATCAGATAGTCCTCCCTTTTCCCTACAGGAGAAAGTGTGCTTCCGATCTGATCTATGTTTATCATCAGGGAAATGTCTTCAGGAAATATCTGTCTGTTTGTGATAGGGTCTCTGAGTTCTCCGTTTTCAATGAGCCTCCAGAATGATTGTGAGCCGGAGAGATTCAATTCTTTTGCATCGAATGCTACGAATATGATGTTGCTGTCATATACTTTTCCGGCATGTCTCATATCAGAGAAAATTGATGCTAATGTGGTTAATGCTGCAACTCCGGAAGCATTGGAGTCGGCTCCGGGAAATAATTTCCCGTTTAATATGCCGAGGTGGTCGTAGTGGGCTCCTATAATGATATACTTCTGGCGAGGTATGCTGATAGAGCCTGGCAGTATACCAATGATGTTACGTCCTGTCTTGCCATTGCCTGCGTAAACACGTCTTCCGTATCCCTTTCCGAAAGTCATCAGGCCTGCATTCCGGAATTCCCTTTGTATCCATGCCGCTGCTTCCATGCTCCCGGAAGTGCCGGTAGCTCTTCCTGCGCAGATTGTGTCAGCAAGGAAACCTATTGCATTTTCAAGTTTCCCGGTATTTATGGAATTCAAGACGATTTCTTCCTCTTTTTCCCAATTACCCCTTTTGACAATCACCTGTGAAGAAATATGTGTATATGAAAATATAGCTGTCAGGGCTAAGACTGCTTTTAAAAAGGAAAAAGTGAATATTTTTGGATGCGTTAGCACTATAAATGCTTATATTTGTAGGTTGTCTTGTTTTGGACGCCAAAATTAACAAAAATACTGTTAACGGTAAAATAATTTTCTGATGGGAAGATTCGCAAAGTTACTGATGGTTATATGGGTTCTGCTTGCAGGATCCGTGCAGCAGCTTTGCGCCCAGTATGATAAGGATGTTTTCTTTATGCGTGGCAGGAAGGCTTTGGCTGAAGGACGCTATGCGCAGGCAATAGAAAATTTCAATGTGCTGTCCCAGCTGGATACTTCCGATTACTGGACGTTCTTCTTCAGGGGAATAGCCAAGTACAATCTTGGGGATTTAAGGGGTGCAAAACGTGATTTTGACCGTTCTGTGCGTATCAATCCGGTTTTTACTTCTGGTTATCATTATCGTGGAATAACAGAAAGCCGTTTTGGTAATTATGATGCGGCATTGAGTGATTTTGAAGAAGCCATAGGTTTAAGACCGGGATTCATAGGTCTGTATTTCAGTCGTGGGGTCACATATTTTCTGTCCCAGCAGTTTGATAAGGCTGTCAAGGATTTTGACAGATATATCCGGAAGGAGCCGAAAGACCCTTCTGCGTACCTTAACAGAGGCGCAAGCTATCTTTTCCTCGGTGATACATTGAAGGCAATGGCAGATTACAACAAGGCTATCAAACTGGACCGTTTCGATCCTGAAGGATATATCCGCAGAGGACGCCTGTATGCTTCCGAACGGAAATATGACCTTGCCATAGAAGATATGGATAAGGCTATAGGACTTGACACTACCAATACATTTGCCTATTTCAACAGGGCCATTATGTATTATGAAAAAGCAGATTACCATGCTGCCTTGAAGGATCTGGACAGGGTTCTGAAGGATGAGCCGGGCAATGCGCTGACTTTATATAACCGAGGTCTGATCAAGGCACAGCTTGGTGCATATGAAGAAGCTCTGTATGATATGGACAGAGTGCTTGGCATCAATCCTGATAATGTGCTTGCTTATTTCAACAGGGCATCAATGTTTATTGAGTTGAAGATGTATGAGAATGCTCTTGAAGATTATGACAGGGCCATAGAATTATATCCTGATTTTGCCAAGGCATATATGAACCGTGCCTACGTGAATGATCTGTTGGGAAATACGAAGGCTTCCAGGAGTGATTATGATACTGCTCAGAAGAAGATAAAGGAATATAGGGAAAAGAATATTGCTGATGCCGGTTCCTTTGCCGACACAACAAAGAAATACAGTTCATTGCTGAATCTTGATGCCGAATTTGCCAAGAAGGATTTTGATGATGAATTGCTTCAGCACCGTGATATTGACATCAGGCTTAGACCTCTGTACAGGTTTGTACTTACCGGAGTGAAGGATGTCACTAATTATGCTCTGGACAGGAAATACAGGAATCCGTTGATCGACAGGTTCGAATCAGAACTTCCTGCTGGGGTTTCTGTGGGTAATGAAGAATCCGTTGTTGATGCCGGACTTCTTCAGAGAGTGGAAGCATTGGCATGGGATTCGGCTGATCCTTCATCAAAAGATATGTTCATGCGTGCCTTGTTCGATTATGGTGGCCGGCAGTTCAATTCTGCTTTGTCATATTATGGACAGGCTGTAGATAAAGCTGCTGAAGAAGGGGGGACAGATGCTCTTTACAGGTCTTTCTATCTCCTTAACAGAGGTGTGCTGCGTGCTGAAATGATCGATTTCATTTCATCTATAGAAAGTAATGTCCAGGTACTGTCTATGGATGATACCGGGAATACCAGGGCGAGGGTAAAAGACCAGGTCGTGCGCCAGTATGACTATTCTGATGCGCTCGCAGACCTGAAGGAAGCCGAACGTCTGACTCCTGACATACCTTATATATATTTCAATCTTGGCAATCTGTACTGTCTGTCTGCAGATCATATGAATTCGATTGACAGTTACACAAAGGCAATAGATCTGTATCCATATATGGGAGATGCCTATTTCAATCGTGGCCTTGTGCTGATTTATCTCAAGGATAAGGAAAAAGGGTGCATCGACCTTTCACGTGCAGGTGAATTAGGAGTTCAGGATGCGTACGGTGTGATTAAGAAATATTGTGAAGATGAAGACTGAAGCTATAATATTTGACATGGGAGGTGTTCTTGTCGATCTTGATATACAGGGTTGCAAGGATGCATTTAAAAAGAATTTAGGATATCATAAGATAGACGAAATAATAGATGCATGCCATCAGAAAGGCATTTATGGCGATCTTGAGGAGGGGCGGCTTTCTGCAGATGAATTCCGTAACATAGTACTTGCTGACTCGCGTCCGGGAACATCAGCCTCTGATGTGGATGAGGCTATGTGGCATATACTTGTCGGTATAGAACCATACAAGGTGGAACTTCTTAAGAGATTGGCTGGAAGATATGACCTGTATATGCTAAGTAATAACAATGAGATCTGCCTTCCATGTTCAGCTGCAATGTTTTCAGATGCAGGAATCCCTTTGGAGGATATATTCAAGGAATGTTTCTTTTCCTTTAAGATGAAGGCACTGAAACCCTCGAAGGCCTTCTATAGGGCAGTCATGGAAAAAATTGGACTTTCTGGTGGACAGATGCTGTTTATTGATGATTCCCAGCGTAACGTTGATGGAGCTATAGAGGCTGGGATGCATGCCATATATTATGAACCGGGTTCTGATCTGTGTGCTTTGCTGGCAGATGCTCTGGATGACAGGTCTATCAATGTGATGGAGAACGAATGATGGTCAGGTTTATGAGTTTTTCCAGTGGCAGTTGCGGGAACTGCTATTATCTTGGATCAGACAAAGGAGCAGTTGTCATAGATGCAGGAGTGAGTCTGCGGCGTCTTAAGAAGTCTTTTCTGGAGAATGGGCTTGATATGGATACTGTTTCTGCAGTTCTTGTCACGCATGACCATCTTGATCATATTCGTCATCTTGGATCGTTCTGCAAACGTTTGCATAAGCCGGTATATACCTCAAGACCTATTCATGACGCACTTGCCAGGCATACTTTCACGGCTTCTACCATTGGTCCCTGCAGACGGATTCTTGCCGAAGGGCAGTGGAATGATGTGGCAGGAATGAAGATACGTTATTTCACAATTCCTCATGATGCTACTCAGACGGTAGGTTATGCTATTGATATTGAGGGATATAAGTTTGTGATAATGACGGATATCGGACGTATGACAGATGAAGCTGTAGAATTTGCACGTGCTGCAGATACCGTGGTCGTGGAGTCGAACTATGATATGGATATGCTCATGTCCGGACCATATACATATGAACTTAAAATGAGGATAGTGCAGGGATGCGGACATCTGAGCAATGATGAATGTGCTTCATCCATACGTCGTTTCTGGCATCCTGGGCTGAAGAATATATTCCTGTGTCATCTGAGTGAAAACAACAATACACATGATCTGGCTTATAAGGCATCGGCAGCTGCATTGAAGGATGTAGGTGCGGAAAATGGAACAGTCGCGTTGAGATGCCTTCCAAGACAGTATCCTTCTGTGTTGTTTACTCTCTGACGTTCTCCTTTACTTTCATTGAGGTGACTTTGCCGTCTTTCCATTCCAGGTCTGCAACAGCTCCGCCTCTTACCTTGAAACCCCATAATCTTCCTTCGCTCCATTCTTCTGGAAGAGCTGGCAGAGGGTTTATGAATCCTTCATGGCTTTGAAGCAGCATTTCTCCTATTCCGGCAGCTCCTCCGAAATTCCCGTCTATCTGGAAAGGAGGGTGTGAGCAGAAAAGATTAGGATATGTGCCGCTTATATGCTGACTGGCTATGCCATCTTCACATGCAGGACTCAGAAGGCTCCTTAGCAGTTTCAATGCCCTGTCTCCATCTCCTAATCTTGCCCAGAAGTTAAGCTTCCAAGCTCTGCTCCATCCGGTGGCTTCGTCTCCTCTTCTGTTCAAGGTAACCTTGCAGGCATGAGCCAGATCCGGAGTTCCGGATGGTGTGATCTGATTGCCTGGATAAAGTCCGTATAAATGTGATACATGTCTGTGATGGATGTCGGCTTCCTGATAATCTTCAAGCCATTCCATCAGATATCCGTTGCTGCTGATTCTATGTGGTGCCAGTTGTCGTAATGCAGTAGACAATGAGTCTGTCAGAGCTTTGCTGTCTTTAAGTTCCAATATCCCGGCAGCATTTATCGTGTTGCTGAACAACTCTCTGACTAGCTGGGTATCCATGGTGGGACCTATGCAGATGCTTACTTTCTTGCCGTTGCAGATGAATTCGTTTTCAGGAGATGAAGTGGGACCGGTTACGAGATATCCGTTCTTTGGCTCTGTTATCATAGTGGAAAGGAAGAAACGTGAGGCTCCTTCTAATGCCGGATATACTCTTTCAAGATATTTCTTGTCCATGGTGTAGAGATAATGCTCCCATAGATGGGCGCATAGCCATGCTCCTCCGGTGTTTGTCGCTCCCCATGACGGATGTTCTCCTGGGGCGGTGAAGTTCCAGACATTTGTCATCATATGCTGGACCCATCCTCTTGCATCTCTGCCATAGAAGTCTTTTGCTGTCTTCCTGCCGCTTGGGATCATTCTCAATACAAGTTCGGTAAGAGGCAGATGAAGTTCCGAAAGATTGCCTTGTTCGGCTATCCAGTGGTTCATCTGTACATTTATGTTCGTGTGGTAATCACCGTTCCATGGAGTCTGGTATGTGTTAGCCCATAAACCTTGCAGGTTCGGGGGAAGACTGCCGATTCGGGTGCTGGATATGAGCAGATATCGTCCGTAATGGTAATATAGGGCAGCTAAGGCATTGTCTTGAGCACCTGCTGCATAACTGTAAAGTCTTTTATCGGTAGGCATCCAAGCCTCCGGATGCTGTGTTCTGTATTCTTTCTTATCTGTAATGAAACTTATGCCCGCCCTGTCGTACATGCTTTGGTGCGTCTTCTGACTTTGCTTCACAGCCTTTCTAATGTCTTTCGGTGTGCAGATGGAATTAACATGTCCAATGGCAGCTTCCCTATACTTGTCTTTCTCAAAATAGCTTGTCGCAGCAGAAATTATTATCCAGGCTTTGTCTGCGGAACTGACTTTTATGAATGGAGTACCTTCATAAGGACTAACAATCTCAGAGGTGGCTTTTACTCCTGCCGTTATGACTTTTGCATATGCCGCATACCCGGTTCCAGGTGCATCTGTACCGCTGTCCAGAATACCATGCATGAACAGCATGCCGTCATTGCATGCAGATGTTGAGGACCTTTCCTTGCGCGTAATCTCAAATTCAAAATCAAGTGATGCTTTTTCTGAACCTTTCAGACCGATTATCATGACGTCGGCTTCTCTGGCGACATGATATGAGCGACTGTATCTGATGTTTCCGCATCTGAATTCTGTTGATGCTGTAGCATTCTTCAGATCTAGCTGTCTTTTATATGAACTGATTTCTTCGTTTTCAGGAATATTGTGTCTGATAAAAAGATCACCTAAAGTCTGATAACCTCCGTATGTCCCCCCGTCAGATGGTTTGTGAGGCACGAATCTATTGTACATAACTTCCTGGGCTTCGTGGTTTCTGCCTTCAAGAAGCAGTTCTCTGATCTCTTTCAGGCTTTCAGCTGCATCGGGATTGGCATAATCCGCTTCGCTTCCACTCCACATGGATATCTCGTTGAGGGTAAGTATTTCATGCTGTATGCCGCCGTCTGGCATCATTCCAAGTCTTCCGTTTCCCAATGGCAGTGTCTCTTCCCAAGAACGTGCAGGATGTTCATACCATAAAGTATGCTCCGGGTCAGTTTTCTGGTTATATGTCCTGCTGCATGAGGTAGTGAGGACAATCAGAAGAATAATGTACTGTATAGCGTAAAAGAGTCTCATTTAGTCTTTGGTATGTATGAAAAAATGACGTGCATCACTTAATGATGAGTTTCAATTGTCAAATATACGAATATACCTGATAAAATTTGTATATTTGTCGCTTGTGAAAACAAAAATGAAATGCTACGTAAACTGTTTCTTGGTCTTGGATCGATAGCTGCTATTTTGCTGTTGTCAGGTGTGATATCTATATTGGAATATCGCAGGATGAGCAATTATGTCTCAGAATTGATAGCATCGGATATCAAAAGCATAAACTTGTCCCAGAAGCTTGCCGGCATGACTCAGGAGTATAATCTTCAGATGCTTGCGGTGGTTCTTCAGAATGATGTGTCTCTTATGCCGGAGCTTGATATGAATGTATTCGATGCTCAGATGGATTCCTTGAGGTCGGCAGTCACATCACAGAACACCGTGCCTATGCTGGATATGCTGGAGTCATCTTTAAACGAATATATAAGGACTTCCTTGAAATTTGATGAGATATTTCTCGCAGATACCGCGAATGTGAGGGAGTGGTTTTTCGGAAGTCTTCAGCCATCTTACAATAAGTTGAGAAGATATATTGCGGTGCTGAATGAGGCTATTTACAATGAACTGAAGACCAATTCCTCAGATTTCGATGCCGGTTTTTACAGAAGTATCATTCCCGGTGTCGTATCAGTGGGAGCAGGGCTTCTGCTTGTGTTATTGTTGGGATATTTCATTACGACTTATTACGTACGCCCTATAATGAAGATTTCAGATGGAGTTGATAATTACCGTTCATTGGGAAGACGTTATAGCAATACTTTCGATGGTGACGACCAGCTCGCCAATATCAATGAAGGAATAACGGAGCTTATTGAAGAGAATCTGGAATTGAAGAAACGTATCAAGTCATTGAAGGATGAACATGAAAAAATGAATGAGGAATGAATGTAAAGGCCATTTCACTTAATGTGGGCAAGGCCTTGCTTGTCAGTGCCTTGTTTATGTTTCTGTCCATAGTCGTGTCAGTCATCAATGGATTTGATTCAGCATTTAGCCCTTTGCTGATCAGTTTCATGGTCACTCTGATTGTTGGTGCATTCCCTTTTATCTTTGTCCGTAAGGCCCAGCCGCTGTCGCTAAGAGACGGATACCTTACAATAGTGCTTTCATGGCTGCTGTCTTTTATTTTCGGCATGCTGCCATATGTACTTTGGGGTGGAGAGTTCACATTGGTGAATGCATGGTTTGAGAGTGTGTCAGGATATACAACTACAGGAGCTACCATATTGAATGATGTGGAAGTCCTGCCGGACAGCCTTTTGTTCTGGAGGTCTTCGACTCATTATATAGGAGGTTTAGGTGTAGTTGTGTTTCTTCTCCTAGTAATGCCTGATGCCAGTCCTTACCGCCTGAAACTCACCAATATGGAACTGTCTTCACTTTCAAAGGAAGGATATCGTTATAAATCCACCAAGGTCGTTTGGGTCATAACCAGGGTGTATGTAGGTCTGACATTACTGTCGTTCATTGCATTATGGGCTGGCGGTATGTCTTTTTTTGATGCATTGAATCATTCGTTCAGCATTGTTTCCACAGGAGGATTCAGTACCAGGAACTTGTCGATAGCATACTACGATTCTGTACTTATTGATGTCATAGTGATGGTTTTCATGGCTGTGTCCGCCATGCATTTCGGACTGATCTATTCGATGTTTGCCACCAGATCATTCAAGCCCTTGAACAATACTGTGGTAAAATATTACTTTTCGTCCATGATCGTGTTGAGTATTGTTTCCGCCATCGGACTTATGCGTGCCGGAGGATATGATTCGTGGGGAAATGCATTTCTGGATGCTTCATTCAACGTGGTCAGCTATATGTCTACCACAGGTTTTGCCAATTGTGACAATTCCCAATGGCCTTGGATAATATCTTTCATCCTAATATTTGCTTCCCTTCAGTGCGGATGTTCAGGTTCTACGGCAGGAGGTATCAAGGCAGACAGACTGGTGATATCAATGAAGGCTATAGTAAATGAGGTCAAGCATAGGCTGCATCCATCTTCTGTTTCACATGTGCGTCTTGGGGGACAGCTTCTTACAGAAAAGACAGTAACTGATGTAATGATGTATGTGGTGATATACATGCTTGTCATTCTTGTTTCCATTGCATGCGTGATGTTGTGCGGTGTGGATGTGTCAGATGCTGTCTCTGGGGTAATCGCGTCTGTCGGCAGTGTGGGACCTGGCGTTGCTGAACTCGGCAGCCTCTGCAATTATTCATCCCAGCCAGCTGCTGCAAAACTTATCTGGTCTTTTGATATGTTTTTAGGCCGTCTTGAAATCTATCCGATATTCATAGTGATATCCATGTTGTTTAATAAGGGAAGATAATGGGTAGAAGCGATTTCTTGTATTCAGAGTTCATTTCCCGCCTTCATCATGCTCCTACTTCATGTCAGGAGTCTATGTTGCGGACTGTCGCGGACTTTGTATCTTCAGATGATGACGATATTCTTGTGGTGAATGGATACGCAGGTACGGGAAAGACTACAGCCATTTCTTCTGTGATATCGACTCTTACTGAATTCAAGACAAAGTGTATTCTTCTTGCTCCTACCGGAAGGGCGGCAAAAGTACTTTCTTCATATGCGGGACAGCCGGCTTATACCATACATAAGCGTATATATCGTCAGAAATCGGTAGGCGGTGACGGATTCGGTCAGTTTACGCTTGCTCCCAATAAAGATAAAGAGGCTCTTTTCATTGTAGATGAGGTGTCTTTGATAGGCATAGATGCAGGTCAGCAGCAGTCAACTACTTCCTTCGGTTCAGGAAATCTTCTTGAAGACCTTGTGACTTTTATCCGTTCCGGCGTAGAGTGCAAGCTGATCCTTATAGGAGATTCAGCCCAGTTGCCTCCTGTGGGTCTTGATGCTTCTCCTGCACTTCTGCGTGATTATATGGCAATGATGGGGGGAACGCTTTTTACGGAGCTTACCACTGTTGTAAGGCAGCAGAGACAGTCCGGGATATTGCATAATGCCACCATTTTACGAAAGTTGATATCGGAGTCTGATTATGGGGCAGGAATTATTGATGCCTGTAGTCTAGGACTTGAAACGGAGCCATTTGATGATATCATCCGTATAGGTGGAGGAGATCTGATTGAGAGTATATCTGATGCGTATTCCAGATACGGTGAAGATGAAACGGTGATACTTTGCCGTTCAAACAGGAGGGCAATAAAATATAATATGGGTATAAGAGCCACGGTTCAGTTCAAGGAAGAGAAGCTTGTCAAGGGTGACAAGCTTATGATAGTAAAGAACTGTTACCAGTTCCTTGATGGTGTGAGTGGTATGGATTACATCGCCAATGGCGATATAGCAAAACTGCTGAAGATATCGAAGTTTGAAGAAAGATATGGTCTTCATTTCGCTGAGGCAAGGATTTCTTTCCCGGATTATGATGATCAGGAGATAACGGCAAAAGTTATATTGGATACTTTGGAGTCAGAGAGTGCGTCATTGACATACGAACAGTCTAATGCCCTCTATGCCGGGGTGAATGAGGACTATTCTCATCTGACTTCCAAGAAGAAAAGATATGAAGCTGTACGTGAAGACAAATATTTCAATGCATTGCAGCTGAAATATGCCAATGCTGTCACATGTCATAAGTCCCAGGGCGGACAGTGGAAATGCGTGTTCATCGACAATGCGTTCTGGCAGGACGAATTGACCGTCGACGACCTGAAGTGGCTTTATACTGCAATTACACGTGCAGTGGAAAAGGTTTATCTTGTCAATTTCAAAGATGAGTTGTTTGCATAATTGTGAGTGATGTATATGAGAAGATTGTTTATAGTCGCCTTTTTGCTGACTTTTATTTGTGGAGCTAAGGCTCAGCAGTTCAATGATATCCCAGCTGCATGGAAATGGGTCGGTAAGACTGAAGTAATGTTCAGTTATGACGCTACTTTTGCCGACACGTCTGCATTTTCTGTAAATGCTGTAAATGGAAAGAGAACGTATGGTGTGTCTGCTCCTGCGAAGTTCTGTGATTTCCCTGTAAAGCCGGAAGGTGCAGTGAATCTTACATATTCGCCGGATTCAACCATGCTGGCCTATACCAAGGATAATGACCTGTATGTCGTGAGGATCTCTGACGGCAGGCAGATGAGACTGACGTATGATGGATCAGACGTCATACTTAACGGCTATGCATCATGGGTGTATTATGAGGAAATTTTCGGACGTCCTTCAAGATATAGGGCGTTCTGGTGGTCTCTGGACAGCAGGAAGATAGGCTTTTACCGTTTCGATAATACCCATGTGCCGATGTTTCCGATCTATTCGGCATATGACCGTACTGAAGTACAGTCGCAAAGTCCTAAGGTGACTGATATGGGGCCAGGTGGATCTCTGAGCCAGACAAAGTATCCCAAGGCTGGACAGACCAATCCGCAGGTGAGGATAGGAATTGCAGATCTTGATTGTGAAACATCCTCCGGATGTGAGATAGTATGGGCTGATTTTGATTCATCCGAGGACCAGTATTTCGGCATTCCCTTCTGGAGCCCGGATTCAAAAGAGTTCTTCATCGCCCGCATGCCACGTCTTCAGAATACCATAGATCTGTATGCGGTCAATGTGTGCGACGGTTCCGCAAGACATGTGTACAATGAATCTTACAAGACCTGGCTTAATTGGTTTGATGGTGTCCGTTTTACGGATAAAGGCCTTTACATGGTCCGTGAATTTGAGACAGGATGGCAGCAGATATATTTCCTTTCATATGATGGAAGAGTTTTCAGACGACTTACAGACGGACCTAACTGGGATGTTTCTATCGTGCTTGTCGATGAGGAAAAGGGAAATGTATTTTTTACGGCTAAAAGAGATGGCGTGGCAAAGCATGCGTTGTACAGGGTTGACAGAAAGGGGATTATAAAGCCTTTGACCGATCCTGAATATAATGTCACCGGAGTTGTGTTCTCTCCGGACGGCAAATATTTTGTCGCATCAATATCCAATACGAAAACTCCTGTGCGTGTAGGTGTGTTTTCTGTTGCAGAGGCATTGATGACAGAGGGGAGGACATGCATGATAGTGTCGGATATGAAAGGCCCTGATTATGATCCGTCTGAATATGCATTGGGCGAACTTGTACAGATTACTACTGATGACGGCTTTACACTACCGGGTATGATAGTGTACCCTAAGAATTTCGATCCTTCTGAAAAATATCCGGTGCATGTGGATATATACGGTGGTCCGGATACTCCAATGGTACGGGACCGTTGGGTGATGCCTTCGCAGGCCAATCAGTGGTATTCAGATAATGGAATAATACAGATAACAGTTGACCCAAGGGCAGCTGGACATAACGGACGTGCCGGACTGGATATGATATACCGACAGCTTACAGTCTGGGAGGTGAAGGATTTCTGTGCTTGGGCTGACTGGCTGGCATCGCTTGAATATGTGCAGGCTGATAAGATAGGCGTGGAAGGTTTTTCATTCGGGGGCACAATGACATGCATGCTTCTGATGCAGGCTCCGGATAGGTTTCATTTTGGAATAGCTGGAGGCGGTGTGTATGATTGGGCATTATATGATTCTCACTATACGGAACGTTATATGGATACACCTCAGAATAATCCGGAAGGTTATAGGGTGGCAAGGGTCCTTGAATATGTAGACGGTTACCCTGCATCATACAAAGGTGATTCCATAGATGTTGCAGGAGGAAATGTCATGCTGAAACTTACACATGGCACCGGAGACGATAATGTGCATCATCAGAACACCCTTCTGCTTGTGGATCAGATGCATAGAAAAGGAAAGAAGTTTGAATTGATGATTTATCCAGACGGAATGCACGGTTATCGTGGCTATCAGGGAGAACATTTCCTCAATGCCAATCACGATTTCTGGAAGAAATATCTGAAGACAGTGGAGTAGCTCCTGATATATCATCCGTTTTGTTTGAAAAGTATCATCGGAGCGGCGGGACTGATTTGCGGTTGAGTTTGCGCCATAATGCAAGAGGATAGCGTCTTATGGGGGTCAACATCATCCAGATCCGTGAATATATGCGCCATATTCTGCTTTTTTCGGAGTAGATGCGTCCCTTTCTGTTCAAGCTGTACATGACTCCTATGATGTTGTCATGAGTGGCGGTTTCCGTTATTCCGACATTGCCGTCTCCGATAAGGGTTACAGTATCGTCCTTTACTTCTGTTATGCGATGAATGAGATAACTTCCTCTGGAGTCCTTGACAAGGGCAACTGTGCCGGGACGTATGTCTTCCTGCCTTACAGGTCCCAGAGTGATCTGATCCCTCATGTGTACTATGAATGGATTCATGCTATGACCTTTGACCGTAAGAGAAACAGTCTTTCCTTCCGAAATCAGTCTTCGGATCTCTTCCATCATTATATTGTTTTCCTTTGTTATGGTCTTCATCAGAAGCTGTTTGTTTTTTTATCGATCCGTATCGGTATGTCCTGGATTGGATTTTCTGTTTTTATGAATATGTAACCTTTTGTCATTGACTGCAAAAGTAAGGATAAAATTTACTATCTTTGACCGTTTTATGGAAAATCTTTATAAATATACTGTTGCAGGGCACACTTTTGCTGTTGTCCTTCCGCATGAATATGAACCGGAAAGGTATCTTTTGCCATATCTTCCTTTTGAGTGTCATGATGAGAAAGCTGAGGTGTTGTTTACTTTGCATCTTTCTGTTGCTTATTCTTTAAGGAATCTGATTACAGGAAAGGTAAGGCAATGTCTGAATGACGAGGCTCCGTATTTCTGGATCTTTGACAGAGAGGGGGACAGCGGTGCATATGATTTCGGTTTTTCCTATTCAAAATCGCATCCTGATTGTATCCTTATTCCTTCTGAGGACTATTCGGATGCTACTGTATATATCCCTTCTGCATATGCTGAAAAGTTGGCTGAGTTCGCTATCAGCAATGCAATGATGCTTATGTATACGTTCAGGACTTCTCCTTATGACACATTGATGGTTCATGCATCTGTTGTCAATCAGGCCGGGGAAGGGTATCTGTTTTTGGGAAGGAGTGGCACAGGAAAAAGTACGCATAGTCGCCTTTGGCTTGAAAATATAGATGACACATCACTTCTTAATGATGACAATCCGGTTATCAGGATAATTGATGGGAAAGTCTATGTCTATGGTACGCCATGGAGTGGAAAGACACCATGCTATAAGAATGAGGTACTCCCTCTCAAGGCTGTAGTGAGATTGTCTCAGGCTCCTGCCAACAGGATAGAACGTCTTGCAGTATTGAATGCTTATGCTTCTCTGATGCCGGCTTGTTCCTGCATGAGATGGGACAGACGTTCTGTCGATAATCTTCATGAGACTGTAGGAAAGGTGATAAGGAGCATTGGAAGCTGGCATCTTGAATGTCTGCCGGATGCTGATGCTGCAAAAGTGTGCCATGAGGCTGTAACCGGATGATTCTGAATGGTATGAAGTATTTGCGGTGGTTTTTCAGGGCTGTGCGCCCATACTGGTTTTCAATGTCGGTGATGATGTTGTGCCATGTGGCTTTGACCTGCTGCTCCATCGGTTTTGTTTATGTCAGCAAGAAACTTGTTGATACGGCAGTTGCCATATATAGTGGTGCAGAAGCAGGACGAACGCTTACGATGTGGGCGTTAATGATGGTTATAATCATACTTTTCCGTATTTTTTTTAATGCTTGCCGTACTTATCTTCAGACAAAGACCGAAATAAGCATGAAGAACGGTTTTCGCAGCAAACTGTTTGATGTCATGCTGCATCTTCAAGGTGATGGATCTTCACATCATCATTCGGGAGATGTCATTAACAGAATGCAGGAAGATGTCAGGGCGGTATCTTCTGTTCTGGCGATTTCAATACCTAACCTGTGTGGCACAGTCATTCAGTTCATTGCGGCTTTGATATTCCTTGTAGTACTGGATATCCGCCTGGCTGCCGTCATTCTGGCTGTAGTACCTGTCGGGATCATTGTAGGCCGCTTTGTTACTGTCAGAGTAAGAAATCTGACTTCTGATATCCGCCGGAGTGATTCCAATGTCCAGTCGCATATTCAGGAAAGCATTCAGCATCTTAATCTGCTGCAGTCCATGGAGTATGCATCTGCAAGTGCTTCTGAACTTAATACCCTGCAGGATAGTCTTTATGGCAATGAACTTAAGAGAACCCGTTTCAGCATTCTTTCGCGTGTGCTGATTTCAGTGGCATTTCAGGCTGGTCATGCAGTTGCTTTTCTTTGGGGCGTTTATGGAATAGGTCTGGGGACAGTGACATACGGTATGATGACTGCCTTTCTGCAGCTGGTCGGTCAGATACAGAGGCCTCTTGTAGATATGAGCAGCCAGATACCTTCGGTCATTCATGCTACAGCGTCTGCAGATAGGATCATGGAACTGGAGGCTCTGCCTCAGGAAAATGCTCCTGAACCGATATTTATGGAGGGAACAGTAGGTTTAAGGCTTGAAGATGTATGTTTTGCATATCCTGATTCCGTATCGGATGTGCTGCATGAATTTTCTTTTGACTTTGCTCCCGGCAGCCGTACAGCTATAGTCGGACCTACCGGTGTAGGGAAAAGTACATTGATACGTTTGTTATTGGCATTGCTGAGGCCTCAGAGTGGTGCGATATCTTTATATGTGAATAATGGACAGGATGTTCCGGTTCCGGTATCTGCTGCTACCAGATGCAATCTTGTCTATGTGCCTCAAGGCAATACCCTTTTCAGTGGAACAGTGAGGGAAAACCTTCTGATGGGTAATCCGGAGGCAAGTGACGAGCAGCTGTGTGAGGCTCTGCGCATGGCAGCCGCAGACTTTGTCTTCGGGCTGCCGTCCGGCCTCGACACGCAGTGTTTCGAGGCCGGTGCGGGCCTGTCCGAAGGCCAGGCCCAGCGCCTCGCCATTGCACGTGCTCTCCTTCGTCCGGGGTCTGTCCTTCTTCTTGACGAATTCAGTTCCGCTCTTGATTCTGAAACAGAAAATACCCTCATGGAGCGTCTTACCTCCAGTCTGTCGGATCATACAATGATATTCATCACTCATCGGGAACGCATAATTGACTATTGTGATTCAGTCCTCAGGTTGGGATGACTTTTTCATCATAGTGAGGGTCTATTTTCACGATTTGGTAAAAGAAGAAGCTGTTTGTTCTGATGTATTCGGAGTCAGGATTGACAGGGGATTATGATGACGATATAAGAGTACCTTGGGAGGATATCCTTACCTATACATTTACCCGGATGAAGTGATATCATCTTCATCAGAAGTTATGCATTGCACCGAAGTCTTATCGATCTCGGTGCTTTTTTATCTATAGGCTGAGTCTGAAGCTGACTCTCCGAGAACTGAATATTCGGGAACAAGGTCGAAGGTGACACCTTGCTGCATGACAACAGGGAAAAGTATTGTGTTGGAATACCTCGATAGTATTTAGGATTCTGTACTGGGGGAGCATTGTGATTGTATGATATTCGTAGGGATATGATGCTAATTATCAATTAAATTCTTATATTTGAGGACAACTTGATTAGAGAATTATGAAGAACATCGTAATCGGAATTGGAGAGGTGCTTTGGGATGTGCTCAAGAGTACTAAGCCTGGGGTCGTTGACACGAAGATTTTAGGTGGAGCTCCTGCAAATTTCGTGTTTCATGCGCGGCAACTTGGTCTGGACGGAATTATCGTAAGTGCAGTCGGTGATGATCCTGACGGGGATGAGATTAAAGATGAACTTGCGTCACGAGGCATACGCAGCCTGCTGAAAGTAGTTGCCGGATGTGCTTCCGGTGTTGTGAATGCCACGCCTCAGCCTGACGGCGAAACTCATTACGAGATAAAGCAGAATGTTGCATATGACCGCATTCCTTATTCTCCCGAACTGGATTCGTATATACCATATGTGAAGGCCGTATGTTTCGGCACCTTGGCTCAAAGGACTGGCGGTGAAACCCATCATACGATCAAACGTTTCCTGTCTGCTCTAGGTGATGATGTGTACAAGGTCTATGACATCAATCTTCGTCCTACCTGCCAAATCGATGAGTGTGACGATGAGATCTTCTTGTCAAGCCTTGAACTGGCAAATATTCTGAAGATAAATCAGGTCGAGTTTCCAAGACTTATGAAACTGCTGGATATACATGAAGGTTCTGACGAGAAGAATTGCCATGTTCTGATGGATCGTTTCAATCTTCAGGCAGTAGTTCATTCACTTGGAGGTGATGGAAGCCGTATCTACTATAGGAATGACATTCAGCAGATTGATATAAGTGAGGTTGATGATGTCGATATAGATAAGCTTGCAACTGAACTCGGTGTAGAGAAGGATCAGAACGCCGATTTTGTAGGTGCAGGAGATTCTCTCACTGCTGCTCTGATTGCTGGACTTGTCAAGGGACTTCCTATGCACGAGGCTCACGTAAGGGCTTCACGTGTTGCTACGTATGTATGTACGCGCCAGGGAGCTATGCCGGTCTTGGATGATAGTCTTCTGTTCTGAGGATTGATTTACCTGAATTTAAATACTATATATCATGAAACGATTCCTTTTATGTGGAACCCTCGTCGCGGTGCTGATGAGTGTTTCGACTGGTGATATGTATGCCCGGAAGTCTAGTAATGAGCAGATAATTGCAAAGAAAGCGGTTTCTCATGAGAAGATGCTTGAACGTCTGCTGAAGTATATATCTGTGGAAAGCTGGTCTTTGTATGATAACGTCAACAATGACTGGACCATGACAGACGGACAGGCGGAGATGGCTGCCATGCTGGCAGCTGATGCGAAGGCTTTGGGTGCTGACGTATATGTGTGCCCTGATAATTACGTCTATGTCACAGTTCCGTCCAACCTCAAGTATGATGTCCCATCTGTTGGTATAAGCTGTCATCTTGATTATAGCCAGGAGGCTCCGTATCAGGGAATCAGACCTTCAGTCCTGAAGTATCAGGGAGGAGACATCGTGTTGAGTGAAGGTGTTGTGCTCAGTCCTGACTCTCCTGCAGGAAAGGATCTTAAGGGATTGGAGGGAAAGACTCTGATTCATACGGATGGTACAACTCTTTTAGGAGGAGACTGCAAAAACGGATGTGCTGTCGCAATGTCAGTTCTGGAGACATTGATGACGTCCGACATGAAGCACGGTGAGATTCAGTTTGTGTGGTGTCCTAATGAGGATATAGGGATGGTTGCGGAAAGAATCGATACCTCAAGATTCAATCCCGATCTCATATATGATATAGATGGCGAAGGCAGTTCGGAGGTTTGTATAGCCAATTTTACTGCGCGGGAATTTTACGTCAGATTTATCGGCAATAATGTTCATCCAAGCAACGCAAAGGCTATGGGTATGGCTGATGCCTTGGCTGCTGCCGCTCAGTTTACTGCATGCATTCCTATAGATTGCCGTCCTGAGCATTCAGAAGGCACTCAGGGGTATATGCAGGCTTATGGATTTGTACAAGATGCTGCAAATTGGCAGGTGAAGTTCAGAATCCGTTATTTCGATCCGGCGGATGGTGAAAAGTATGACGGAATAGTGGACAGGGCTCTGGATGACATCAGAAGAGATTATCCGAATGTAGGGATCGAGATATTTGAAGATGATATACGCTATGAAAATGTAGCTCACTCATTGCATCCGGATTGTCTTCCGTCACTGGTATCTGCTGCAGCCGGAATGGGAAAGAAATTGGATTTGACAGAATCAAGGGGAGGTACAACGTCACCAATGCTGGTGCCTAAGGGATTGAATGGTGGTCTTCTTGTCTTCTCCGGACAGCATGCCATCCATTCTATATATGAGTACTCTGTTCTCGAAGAAGTTCATGAATCATATATGCTTATGCTTCACACAATCGATCAGGTTTCTCAGTTGAAATAGTTCTATAAAAAAAGAAATAGTTTTAAAATAAAGAAAAATATGACGATTGTTCGTCACATTTTTCTTTTTTTTGCCTTCAATTGACCAGATAATTTGTATATTGGTGGGGCATATGGGGGAGGAATATTTTTATTCGGGACACTGTGTCCTGATGTTAATATTCTAACTTTTATAATTATGATTCAAAAATCAAGAAAGTCCCCCAAGGGCAAACTGGCGGAGGTTGATGGAATCTCGTATCAGGTAATTGACGGAAAGTTGTGCAGGTATGCGGACCTGACGTTGGACAAGGGTTTCAAGATTGTGCTTGGAAGGCCTGGCAGCGAGGAGGTGTTGAAACATTTGTTGAACAGGATTCTTGGAACAAGTATTCAATGGCTTGAATACCGTAATACTGAGCATCCTGGCCTCACGGAGGAAGAAAGGTCTTCCCGTTTTGATGTTTATTGCGAAGATGCATCCGGGGGCTGTTTCCAGGTTGAAATGCAGAACTGGAGCCAGCGGTATTATAATAAAAGGGCGGTATATTACTCCTCCTTGGTTATGCAGGATCAGGCCGCAAAAGCTCAGAGATTGTACCGTGAACTTCATCCCGACAAAGCGGGTAAGAACTGGGATTACGACTACCAGCCGATGTATGTCTTGAGTTTCTTGAATTTCAAAAATTGGACTTCAGACAATGTGGAAGACAAGACCAATCCATATATATCTATATATAGGTATATGGATGTAGAGACTGGTGAGAAACTCGGAGACGGTACAAGTATTGTTTTTGTGGACTTGTTCGGATTCTCAAAGAAAGAAGAAGAATGTGAGACTCTCGAAGACTTATGGATGTATAGCCTCAAGAATATGTCGGTGCTGGAGTCTTGCCCTGAAAAGGCAAAAGGCACGGAAATAGAGGAATTGTATATCCGTTCAGAACTTGCTAAAATGACTGTTGAACAACGTATTAAATATGAGGAAAGCATTATGACTGAGAATGACATTCTGAACAGCATCGAAGAACAGTTGGAAGAAGCACGTGAAATCGCAGAAGCGGAGGGATGGGCAAAAGGGGAAGCCGAAGGAAGAAAAGAAGTGATTCAGCAACTTTATTCAAAGGGTATGTCGATAGAGCAGATAGCTGGTCTGCTGGAGGTCGATCCTAAGGAAATAGAAGATTTGGTATAAGTATCTTCTTTTCGTGATAAAGAATCAAGGCAGTCACTCACAGTGGCTGCCTTGATTATAATTTGTATCTTATCGTATTAGAGCTTTGGACCTGCTGCTACGAGAGCCTTGCCGAGGTCGTTTCCAGTGAACTTGGTGAAGTTCTTGATGAAGCGGCCTGCGAGATCCTTTGCCTTCTCCTCCCACTCGCATGCGCAAGCGTAAGTGTCGCGAGGGTCGAGGATTGCTGGATCAACACCAGGGAGTTCTGTAGGAACTGTGAAGTTGAAGTAAGGGATCTGCTTTGTAGGAGCCTTGTCGATAGATCCGTCAAGGATAGCGTCGATGATTCCTCTTGTATCCTTGATAGAGATACGCTTTCCTGTACCGTTCCATCCTGTGTTCACGAGGTATGCCTTAGCACCATCCTTCTCCATTCTCTTTACGAGCTCCTCACCATACTTGGTTGGGTGGAGTGAAAGGAATGCTGCACCGAAGCAAGCTGAGAATGTAGGAGTTGGCTCAGTGATGCCGCGCTCTGTACCAGCGAGCTTTGCAGTAAATCCTGAAAGGAAGTAGTACTGAGTCTGCTCAGGTGTGAGGATAGATACTGGAGGGAGAACACCGAATGCGTCAGCAGAAAGGAAAATAACCTGCTGTGCGTGAGGACCCTTTGAAGGAACAGCGATGTTGTCGATGTGGTTGATAGGGTAAGAAACGCGAGTGTTCTCAGTTACGCTCTTGTCAGCGAAGTCGATCTTGCCGTTTGCATCTACTGTAACGTTCTCAAGGAGAGCATTGCGGCGGATTGCCTTGTAGATGTCTGGCTCAGAAACAGGGTCGAGGTTGATGACCTTGGCGTAGCATCCACCCTCGTAGTTGAATACGCCCTCGTCATCCCAACCATGCTCGTCATCACCGATGAGAAGTCTCTTAGGATCAGTTGAAAGTGTGGTCTTACCTGTACCGGAAAGGCCGAAGAAGATAGCTGTGCTTGTACCCTCCATGTTGGTGTTTGCAGAGCAGTGCATTGACGCGATGCCGCGGAGAGGGTTATAATAGTTCATGAGAGAGAAGATACCCTTCTTCATCTCACCGCCGTACCATGTGTTGAGGATAACCTGCTCATTGGTCTTGAGATTGAATACTGTAGCAGTCTCAGAGTTGAGGCCGAGCTCCTTGTAGTTCTCTACTCTTGCCTTTGCAGCGTTGAATGAAACGAAATCAGGTTCACCGTAGTTTGCAAGCTCTTCCTCTGTAGGACGGATGAACATGTTCTTTACGAAATGTGCCTGCCAAGCCACCTCCATGATGAAACGTACCTTAAGACGGGTCGCCTCGTTGGTACCGCAGAATGTATCGACTACATAAAGCTTCTTAGCTGTATTGAGCTGCTTGATGGCCTTAGCGCGGAGGTCAGCCCAAGCTTCTTCAGAGCATGGCTTGTTGTCATTCTTGTACTCCTCTGAAGTCCACCATACAGTGTCCTTGCTGGCTTCGTTCATTACGAAGAACTTGTCCTTAGGAGAACGTCCTGTGTAGATACCTGTCATTACATTGATGGTATCAAGCTCAGTAAGCTGGCCTTTCTCGTATCCTTCGAGGCTTGGATCAGTCTCTTCAGCGAAGAGTACCTCGTAAGACGGGTTGTGAAGGACTTCCTTCACGTCTGTAATACCATACTTGGTCAAATCAATATTGCTCATAATCTGTTCTAAATATATTAAGGTTTAACTCATTTTCCTATATCCCTGCAAAAATAAACTTTTTTTGCGATTTGGCAAACTCTGCAGAAGATATTTTCACTACATTTGCTGCAGAATATGTACCATGTCTGCTGCTTGGCAAGATGTGATGTTGAGATAATGCAATCATATATGGACAATAATGCATCACCGCTGGAAATACTGAAGAAATACTGGGGGTATGATTCGTTCCGTCCGAGGCAGGAGGATATTGTCCGTGTTGCCTTGGAAGGACGGGATGTGCTGGCCCTTCTCCCAACAGGAGGAGGCAAGTCCGTTTGCTTTCAGGTTCCGGCTATGATGAGGGAAGGTATTGCCATCGTGGTGACTCCTCTTATCGCTCTTATGAAAGATCAGGTGCAGAATCTGAATGAAAGAGGAATCCGGGCGATGTGCATAAATGCAGGAATGGGCCGCCGGGAGGTTGATACGGCATTGAATAATGCTGCCTATGGTGATTATAAGTTTCTTTATGTGTCTCCTGAACGTCTGGGAACCATGCTTTTCCAGCAGTATGTCCGGGAGATGAATGTGAGTTTCATTGTTGTGGATGAAGCTCATTGCATATCTCAATGGGGATATGATTTCCGTCCGGATTATCTTCAGATCGGTGCTTTAAGAGATATTGTGGATGCTCCAGTCATAGCTCTTACGGCTACGGCGACTCCTAAGGTTACTGATGATATAATGGAGAAGCTTGGGTTTAAGGAAAAATGCCTGCTGAAAAGCGGATTTGAAAGACCCAACCTTTCTTATATCGTGCGCAAGTGTGAAGATAAGCTGGGGCAGATGCTGTCAGTATGTACCAATGTGACAGGCTCAGGAATCGTATATGTAAGAAGCCGCAGGAAGGCTGAGGAACTTTCTGCGCTGCTGGCTGCAGAAGGAGTCTCATCGTCTTTTTATCATGCCGGATTAGGGACGGAATCACGTTCCGACAGGCAGGCACGGTGGAAAAGGGGAGAGATCCGGGTGATGGTGTGCACCAATGCTTTCGGTATGGGTATAGACAAGTCAGATGTGCGTTTTGTCGTTCATTTTGAGGTACCGGACAGCCCGGAAGCATATTTTCAGGAAGCCGGCAGATGCGGGCGCGACGGCAAGCGGAGCTTTGCCGTGCTGCTGTGGAACAGCAGCGACGTGAAACGTCTGCGCCGCAATGTGACCGTCTCATTCCCATCCCTGGAATATGTGGAGGATATATATCATAAAGTGCATGCTTTCTATGAGATACCCTATGATACCGGAGCAGGACGTCAGCTTAAATTCAATCTTGAAGACTTCTGCTCTCATTTCAATCTTCAGCGGCAGAGTGTTCACTATGCTGTCACGTATCTTGAACGCACTGGACATTGGACGCTATCAGAGGATATGGACATTTCAGCCAAAGTCCAGATAAGGGTCGATAGGAATGAACTTTATGACATCGATCTTCCTGAAAGAATGATGGGGCGGATTCTTGACCTCTTGATGAGGCGGTATACCGGTATCTTTTCATATCCTGTTCCGATAGATGAGGAATATGTGTCATCCAACATTGGTACGACGGTGTCCATGCTTCGTCAGTTGTTGTACAGAATGTCTTTGGAACATGTGATCAGATACATTCCTAAGGATCACGCCACTGTTCTTTTTCTTCATCATGAACGTTTACGTCCGAAGAATGTGGATCTTGATCCGGAACGTTACTCCATGCTTAAGGCTTCCTATGCAGAGAAGGTTGAGCAGATGATTGGTTATGGCACAGAAGATGATATCTGCCGCAGTTCATATCTGCTTGATTATTTTGGACAGAAGGATAGTAATGCCTGCGGAACCTGTGATATCTGCCGTACAGAAAAAAACAGAGCCGCAAGAACGGGTGATCCTGCGGCTGATATAGTCAGATTTGTGACTGTCGTTAAAAAAGGCAGATATACGTTAGAAGAGTTTTCTCTTCATTTCCAGTCAACATTATCCGACCCTCTGAATGTTCTTCGATCACTGATTGATGAAGGAAGGATTCCTCCTCCTTGCATCTGATGACGTGATTTACCCGCTTTCCTACATGAAATTAATAGGAATGGTGGCTTTTACAGCAACATTTTTGCCATTATTCTTTCCAGGATTCCATTCGGGAGAACTTTCGATAAGAGCAACAGCTGCTGCATTTGTAACTTCATCCGTACCTCTGATTATCTTTACATCTGTTACTTTGCCAGTTGATGTTATTGTTAATGAGCATATCACCCTGCCTGCAGTTCCTCCTTCAGGAGTCTTGGCTTTTTCTTGGATCCACATTACATAATCGTTGAGATCGAGTGTTTTCCCATCAATTACAATGTTAGGCTTTTCTTCAACGAAAATGATGTTGAATACTTCTTCCTGTAACT
This sequence comes from Bacteroidales bacterium, assembly GCA_017442315.1. Classification (GTDB taxonomy): domain Bacteria; phylum Bacteroidota; class Bacteroidia; order Bacteroidales; family UBA932; genus Cryptobacteroides. The sequence goes on along the minus strand of JAFRZX010000107.1, from coordinate 23,058 downwards.
CATGCATCTGGAATGCTGACACTTCTGTTGAAATGGCGGTGGCAACAAATGCTGCAACTGCGCAGATGAAGAATTTGGTTTTCATAATTATGTGTTTTATGTGTTTTCATGACGAAAATATATATAATCCGAATACATGTCAATCGGATTGATGTATTGAGACATAATTTTGTCAGAGTGACGGATTATTCTATCGTCAGCCCATCGAAAGCCGGCTGTATGTTCTCAGGTAATTCTTCAGCCAGCTTCTTGTGACATGGCAGCTGGTGGGATAGGTGAGTGAGCCATGAATGCTTTGCTCCTACCTTTTTTGCTATGGCAACAGCTTCTTCAAGTGAAAAATGGGATATGTGTCTGCCATATCTGACGCAGTTTATTATGAAATGATCAAGTCCCTGGAGTTTCCTGAATTCGGCTTCCGGGATATGATTCATGTCTGTCAGGTATGCTATGTTGCCGAAACGGTATCCGAGTACAGGCAGCTTGTAGTGCATGCCTCTGACCGGTATTATCTCGACAGAGCGTATCGGGGCTTCTCCGTTTGAAATGGAACGTGCATATCCTTTTCCAGGTTCCCATGAAAGCATCTCCTGTTTCCCGCCGCTTATTATCGTAAAGGGATTCTCATCTATATTGCGGACGTGCCATTCAGGTGCTCCGGGATATTTCTTCTCAGCAAATGCATATGAGTATTCGAGCCTTAGGGAATCTTCTACATATTTCTCGCAGTATATTACGGTTGCTTTCTTTTCGAGATAATTGAAAGCCCTGATGTCGTCGAGTCCTCCGGTGTGGTCCTTATGATTATGGGTAAGGAGGATTGCATCAAGGTGAGCTATTCCCTCACGTAGCATCTGCTGCCTGAAATCAGGACCGGCATCAACGAGGATATTCAGTCCGCCATATTCAACAGATACGCTGGACCTTAATCTTTTGTCACGAGGGTCAGTGCTGCAGCACACTTCACAACCGCAACCTATCATCGGTATTCCTTGAGATGTTCCGGTACCGAGAAATGTCAGTCTGGCTTTACCTTTTTCTTCCATATGTTGTCTGTATGCCGGTTCGATGAATTATGCCGAAATCAGAGTGTAACTTCAGTTATCCTTCCTATCATCTGTGGGTCATATGGTCTTGAAACCCTGATATAATTGCCTGTGTAGCCCTCCATCATACCATTCCTGTCTGTACTTTCAAACAGAACATTCTCCTTTACTCCTTCATTAGCTTTTATGAAATCTGCATGCAGTTCTGCACTCAGTTCTTCCAGCATCTGCACCCTTTTGGTCTTGATGCAGTCCTGCACCTGATCCTTTCTTATTGCAGCAGGTGTACCTTTTCTGGGCGAATAAGGGAATATGTGTATGAATGCAGGCTTTACGACATTCTTCAGGAATTCATACGTCTCCATGAACAAGCTGTCCGTCTCTCCAGGGAATCCTACAATCACATCCACTCCGAAAAATACTTTTGCTCCTCCTGGCATTTCAGACCTTTCCCTGATATATCTTATCTTATCAGCAAAAGTTCTTGTGTCATACCTCCTGCCCATTTCTTTCAATATCCTGTCACTTCCGGATTGCAGCGGAATATGGTAATGCGGAAGAAATTTTGTCCCTGAAGTAATCCAGTCAATCATTTCATCTGTAAGAAGATTCGGCTCAATCGAGGATATCCTGTATCGTTCTATCCCTTCGACTTCATTCAGCTTCTTTATCAGGTCGAAGAATGATTCACCCGTAGAACGTCCGAAATCTCCTGTATTTACACCTGTAAGTACAATTTCCTTTATCCCGTCGGCAGCTATGGCCTCTGCTTGCGGAATAATCTGGGATATAGGAATGTTCCGACTCTCTCCGCGGGCATATGGAACCGTGCAATATGCACATTTGTAATCGCATCCATCCTGGACTTTCAGAAAAGACCTTGTCCTTTCACCGCTTGAGTATGCGGGGAAGAATGTACCGTTCTGCCGGCTGCAGTTGTCCGTCCCTTTTATAAAATCTGTGATGTATGGCACTACAAGGCCTTTTTCATCAGCGCCGAAAACGCGTCTGACTCCTTCAATCCGTTCAATTTCTTCCTTTTTAAGCTGTGCATAGCATCCTGTGACGAAAATAGGCGCCTCTGGAGACAGTCTATGCAGCTTTCTTATTATATTCCGGCTTTTCTTGTCGGAATGTTCCGTAACCGAGCATGTGTTTACAAGGAATATGTCGGCTCCCTTGTTCCATGACACTGCCTCAAATCCTTCTGCTGCAAGCTTTCTTTCGTATGTGGATGTTTCTGCATAATTGAGCTTGCAACCCAATGTAATGAAAGCTATCTTCTTATTCTGCATCTGTATTGAGTCTGTTATGATACAATGTCACTCTTGACCACTGGATTATACCATTGACCGGCGGCCTTTTCTTGGATACTCTTACTGAAAAGGAAATGAATTGCGGAAATCCGGCCTGCAATGCCTTCACTATGCGTCCTGCCACATGCTCCAGAAGATCGGAAGAAACCCTCATCTGTTCGGCTATCACTTCGTATATCATTGCATAGTTTACTGCATCTTTCAGAGAGTCGCTTCTTACGGCGGCAGACATGTCTGTCTCTCCACGGAAGTCCACAATAAACAGGTTTCCGGTCACTTTCTCTTTTTCAAGGCATCCGTGGCAGGCGTGGAATTCCATGCCCTCAAGTTCTAATGTCCCGATATTCTCCATAAGTGTCTGTTTATGCTGAAATGAGGAATACACATGGTCTCTTGCCGATTGCAAGCCCATCTTTCTTCCACTCGCTTACCTTTTTTGTCATTATATATGCGTCAGGCATCGTTATGTTGGCGGCTACGCATATTCTCGTCGATGCATTCAGAACAGAAAGCATGTCGGAAAACAGACTGTCGTTACGGTAAGGAGTCTCTATCAGTATCTGAGTCTGTTTCAACTGTATTGATGTCTTCTCCAGAATCCTTAGGCGGTTGCGCCTGTCATCTGTCTTTGCAGGGATATATCCGCAGAATGCAAAAGACTGTCCGTTAAGCCCTGAGGCCATCAGAGCCATCATCAGAGAAGACGGACCTACGGCGGGTATTACTTCAATACCATGCCTGTGGGCAAGCGATACAAGCTGAGCTCCCGGATCTGCTACAGCCGGCAGTCCTGCTTCCGAAATAAGAGCAACGTCATTACCCTCGTCAAAGAGCTTCAGGTAGCTTTCGATTGTAGTCTGACCGGTATGTTCATTCAGTTCAAAGAACTGAAGTCCGCCTATCTTGCCTTTGAGACCGGCTTTGGAAAGGTATCTTCTTGCAGTCCTGACCTCCTCCACTACAAAAGTCTTGAAACCGGCCAGGGACTCAAGCACAGGTGCCGGAATAACTTCGCGAGGATCATTCTCACCTAATGGTGATGGTATAAGATATAATTTTCCTTTATTCATCCTTTGTCTTTTTTCTGCTCTTTTCAGGAGGAGTCACTTTAATCTCTTTACGTCCGCCTTCTATGATTGCCATATCTTCTTCTTTCTTTGCCGTCTGTCTTTTCTCTTTGCTAGAGAATATATTCTTTACAAACTGGCCGAAACTGTTGAATTCGGTCTGGTATGTGAGTCCGACTCCGTTTCTTTGAGAATTATCAAGGAAATTGGTGTACTGGTCTGCGGAGTGGGAGAATATGTTTAGACGGAACGATCCGGATCTGTTAAGCTTTATCTCGATATCAAGATCTCCTACGACTCCATTGGATGAAGTCTCGGAAGTGTATTGCTTGTTGCCGATATTGCCGTTAACCACAACTCTGTTGTTGAACAGCTGAGTTGACACGGCCACATCAAAAATGTCGTTTCCTCTTTCGTTCGGTTGATAGTTCAGTCCCATGTCCACAGGAATGTCAAGTTTGTGGAATATGTTGTTGAGCTGGTTGGCAAGAATTTCTGTCACATTTGAATACAGGACAGAAGAGTTGTTTACAATGCCGGATTGTTCGTCAGGAAGGAAGTTGTTGGATATTACCAGTGACAGGAACTGTTTCTGGACTTTGTCTTCCGTACTCAGTGCACTGGAAACCCTTGATTCCACCATCGGATCGAGATCGGGAATCCTGATCGAGAAATTCAGTCTTGGATTGCTGATCTTGTCAGTAATGCTTATACCGCATTCTACAGCCCTTCTGGTAGCGACTGACGTTGTGTCCGCTATCAATGTCGACAAAGCTGCCTTGGTCTTGTATATGGCATCAATATCAAGGTTGCTGTCCATTATGTCACCATTGAAACGGATTGAACTACCATCCTGTATCTGGAAATCCCTGCTTACTATTCCCAATGCAACGAACTTATAGTTGCCGCTGCTGAGATTGTAGTCTCCGTTGATGTTGAAGACATCCTTTCCTGCTTCAAGGTCTATGGTTCCCGAACCTCTTCCGCTGAGGACATTGCCGGTAGCCTTGTCTATTTCAACAAATGCTTCCACCTCCGGTGATGCATTGACTTTCAATTTGACTTTGAAGTCGCTGCCTGATTTCTTTTTCTTATCAGCCTTTTGAATGAACAGCTCGTAAGGATCGGTTTCGTCATATTGCTTAAGCTCCTTGAATTTGAGAAGGTTGGTCCCTTTCTTGGCTTTCATGGTGTTGCTCAGCGGTATATGCAGCTGGCCGGCCTTGGATGTGACAGCATCTATGTTCATGAACATATCCTGAATCGGACCGCTGATGGATATGTTGCCTGTTCCGGACAGATTTCCATAGAACCCCAGTCCTATATCATCAGGAAGATTCACAGCCTCGATCTCTTCTGCCTTTATTAGTGTGTTGAAACTGATGTTTCGGAAATGGTTATAGTTAATGCTTCCATTGACCGTACCGGTTCCGTTGTATCTGTCACGGATGCTGATTCCGTCGAAATACACACCCTTGCTGTTGATGTGGAAAGGACCATCTGCGTGATAAGGGACATTTGTATATGCCACCGTAAGATCTGCATTTTCCAGTCTTGTCCCTTCTGATGAAATGTTCAGTCTGTCAAGTGGGCCGTTCAGTGTGATGTCACCAGAGATGAAGCCATTCATCTTGCTGAATACATCTGTAACGAAAGGAGCAGCATGTCCTATATTGAACCTGTCGAGTCTTATGTCTGCTGCAAGGCTTCTGTCTTTTGAACTCAGGCTTCCCCTCACATCGATGCATCGTCTGCCATCCAGAATGCTGTATGCCTTCGTCTCGAATGACCTTTTGTCTTCATTCCATGTGCCTGAGGCATGCAATATGCCCAAAGGTACTCCACCTATATATGTCGAGTCGCAGAGCATATCCAGCATTAGACTTCTGGCACCGGCAGGTGAAGTCAGCCTCATCGTTCCGGTAAGAGCACCATTTATTCCGAAATCCTTTTTAAGTATAGAATTGAGGACCGATATGTCAAAGCGCTCAAGATTTAGAGACAATATGTCTTTGTCGTATCTGGAAGACCCTCCGGCAAGCATGATGGACTGATCTCCTGAGGTCAGATAAAATGATTTGACATCTATATCATTGCTTGTGACTGACATTCCTGACGGATGTATCTGCCATTCTCTGGAGTTGAAGTAAAGTTTTGATGGCTTAAGACCAAGGTCAACTCCCAGTATGTCATCCTTACGATAAAAATCTCCATGAAGGATAAGTTCTCCCATGTTGATGAACTCTCCCTGGTTTTCATAGCTGTATCTTGCACCTATGTGATTCTCGTCAGCATGCAGCTCAAGATTGTTATCATTGAGTTTCAGTGTCGCAATATGTATTTCATCGCACTTGAAACCACCATTTACATTGTCGTTCGCATTATCTATCCTGGCGCTGAGGCTTTTAAGATAATTGGTGCCGTAAGCAAGCCTGTCGGAATTTAAAGCTGCTTTCATGTAGCCGTCTTCGTTGATTTCGGCTGTTATTGACGTACCGGCATCTATGTACAGGCCTGGCATAAGGAATGAAAGCAGATCCTGTGTGTTGTGGCACACCAGATCCAGACTATAGCTGTTTCCGTTCCATACAAATGTCGAATCCTTGAAAAGAGCCGGCAATTCCCTTTTGAGAGTAATGTCCCTGATGTCTCTGAAAAAACTTCTCAGTGGTGCAGTTCCAGTATATGCAGCATTTGCGAAACTGGAATTTAGCCCTGCATGGTATGCATTCCCTGTATGATCGGAAGTCAGGATTATGCTTCCTATATCCTGGCTTTCGTCATCGTTGGTCAGTCTGAGGTCTCCCATTGATATTTTTCCGATGAAGTCATCTTCTCCGGTCTTTGTGAAGTTGGCAATCGTTTCAAAACTGATTTCAGAACGTCCTCTGCGGTCCAGATTCATTGCATGCAGGTCTGCATGACCGACTTTGGCTGTAAATTCGTAGACAGAATTATCTGTTTTTGATGATATGGCGAAACCTCCGTTGAAGAACAGATTCAGGCTTGGGTCATGACTTACGACAGTTCCTTTGCAGAAATTCTTTGACAGGTCTCCTGTGGCCGTTATTCCGCTATAATCATATCCGTTGAGATTCAATCTGTCTATCATGAGGGTATCGATGCGTACCGAAGTAGCATCCTTTCCTCCCAGCGAAACATCAAGGGAGGCATTCAGACTGACAGGACCGAGCAGCTCTTTACCTGTCATTATCTTAAGATCCAGATTTTCAGTAGCTACCGCACCGGAAATCTCTACAGGTGTCTTTCTTGTCAGAAGATTGCTTATCCTGGCATCGGCATTTGCACTGCCTGCCATGGAACTGATGTCAGCATTGATGCTTAGATCATTCAACTTGCCTCTGGCATCGGCCCTGAGCATGAATATCGTGCCTTTTGCATAGTCTGACAGGTCAATTTTCCGGTGACGCATCCATTCGCTGATGAAGTCTCCAAGTCCAGTGCTTGTCAGATGGAAATTTTCCAGACTGGCATCGATGAAGGTGTTCCTGATGTCAGGCAGACCGCTTATCCTGCCGTTTACAGTTCCGCTGAATCCTCCGGTCTGTGACGTGATGCCGATGTCAGATACGACAAAGTCATTTACTGGTCCTGACATGCTTCCTGAGACGGCGATCTTGAGGTCATTGCCTTTAAGCTGTGGTGCAAAATAGCTTATGGTGTTGAAATCAAGTCTGCTGTCAGGAGCAATGTCTCCATCCAGCCTGACGTCTGAAATGAAATCCTTGAAATCACGTGCACAGCTGTAGCTCATCATAAACAAAGGCAGATGGACATCAGACCAAGGGTCATGTAAGAATATGTCTTCAATTATTGTCTTGCCGCATCCGACCTTTACATTGCCCGATATCGAATTGATGCTATAGCCACTCTTTTCGGTAAAACTTACCTTGTCTGCTGTTCCATACATGATGCCTCCTTTGAATTGGAGTTCGCGGGCATTTATGTTGATGTCGGATATGTCGAGATCATCCCAGCAGATACCCCCATGAAACGGAACTTTCTTCTTGCTGTAGTTCTTCATTGAGAATCCCATGTTATGGATCTCTACTTTACGTATATGGAAGAGTTCCTTCTGACTTGGCTCAGGCTTTACACTCTTTTTCTTGATTCTGAATATTCTTGAAAGATTTTCGGTCTTTGTCTTGCCGTCAGTCGTATCGGCCTTGTCTTCAAGAACAAGATTCATCTGGGCATTGCTTATGTAAGCCTTGTCGAGATGAAGGCCTTCCTGTCTGACCAACCCTTCTAAAGTGAAGCGTGCTATTATGTATTGTGCCCTAAAAAAGGTGTCTGTCGGCTGTTTTGTTGAATCAGTGGGGTCGGATGCCGGATTTTTGTCGGTTATAACGATGTTTTTGAGCACTAATGTGTTGAAAGGCTTGAAATGTATCTTTTCAAAACTTATGTTTCCGTCGAGTTTATCAGAAAGTGTATTCAGAACCTTATCAGCAATAATGGTCTGTACCTTCGGAAACTGAATGACAATCATGATTCCGAAGGTCAGTGTGGCTACAGCTACAATTGTAAGCCATACTATTTTGATAGTTCGTTTTATAACTCTTTCTATTTATCTGGTCCAACCTGCAAAAATAATAAATTATTCGGATAAAATCCGTATTTTTGCAGCCGCGTAGAGGCATAAAGCATGCCTTGTCTAAGAAAACAGTTTCTTATATGTCAGAAATAATACTGGGAATAGAATCATCATGTGATGATACATCAGCAGCCGTCATCAGGGATGGCTACCTGCTTTCAAATGTACTTGCAAGCCAGGAGGTCCACCGTGCATATGGAGGGGTTATTCCTGAACTGGCTTCCAGAGCTCACCAGCTCAACATAGTGCCTGTAGTAAGTGAAGCCATAACGCGAGCAGGAATTTCGCCATCTGAAATAGATGCGATTGCATTTACACGCGGACCTGGACTGCTGGGGTCTCTTCTTGTAGGAACTTCTTTTGCAAAGGGCCTTTCCTTGGCGTTGGATAAACCTTTGGTGGAAGTAAATCATCTTCAAGGACATATACTTGCGAATTTCATACGTCAGTATGACAAGGATAATCTTCAGCCGGAGTTCCCGTATCTGTGTCTTCTTGTGTCCGGAGGCAATTCTCAGATAGTGCGTGTGGACAGTCCGCTGGAATATGAGATCCTGGGCCAGACCATAGACGATGCTGTCGGGGAAGCGTTTGACAAATGTTCCAAGATGATGGGGCTGGGCTATCCGGGAGGACCGATTGTGGACAGACTGGCCAGGGAGGGAGATCCTTTGAAATTCAGATTTTCCAAGCCTCATGTACCTGGTCTTGACTATAGCTTCAGCGGTGTGAAGACATCTTTGCTTTATTTTGTCCGTGACAGGATGGCAGAGGACCCTGATTTCATGGAGAAGAACAAGGCTGACATCTGTGCCGGATTTCAGAAGACGCTGATCGACATACTTATGGATAAACTTATAAAAGCTGCCAGACAGACAGGTATACGTCAGATTACCATAGGTGGAGGTGTTTCTGCGAACAGCGGTCTTCGTGCGAGAATAGAAGAAGAAGGACGGAAGAGGGGATGGACTACATTTCTGCCGGAATTCAAGTTCACAACCGATAATGCTGCAATGATTGCCATCGCCGGATGGTTTCATTATAGAAACGGCAAACGCACAGGACTGGAAGTGGCTCCGGTGAGCCGTCTGGCCGAATTCTGATGATGCTTGTCATTCGGAGGAATCCTAAGAAATAAACTAAACAGCTTCTAATTTATGAAAGAAGTAGAGATAACCTGCAGATTGGGTAAGGAATTGTCCCAAGATGAGATACTGACAGCGGCAGTAAAGGCTTTGGGAGTGTCTCCGAAAGTGAAGTCACAGATAAGGTATCGTATAATGCGTCGTTCCATAGATGCAAGGAATGATATAATTTACCGCTATAGGGTTGAAGTATACAGGCCTGACGAAGTCATGGATGAGTATGTCTTGGAAGAGTACAAGGATGTGTCAGGAGCAGAACCGGTAATCATTGTCGGAGCTGGTCCTGCCGGTATGTTTGCTGCGCTTAAGTTGCTTGTCAGGGGATTCAGACCGATAATCCTTGAAAGGGGAAAGGACGTGCACCAGAGAAAATTCGACATGGCCAGGCTTTCTAAAGAAGGAATAGTGGATCCGGATTCTAACTATTGCTTCGGTGAAGGCGGAGCAGGTACCTTTTCAGATGGCAAGCTGTATACGAGATCATCCAAAAGGGGAGATGTACGCGAGGTACTTCATCAGCTTGTCAATTTCGGAGCAGATCCTTCCATCCTGATCGATGCCCATCCGCACATCGGAAGTGACAGGCTTCCTGTAATTGTAGAGAATATCCGCAAATGCATAGTAGAACATGGTGGAGAGTATCATTTCGATACCAGAGTAACCGATATAGTCCGTAAGGGAGACGGGACATTCGATGTCATCACTGGTGATGGAAGTGGAAAATACTCATCAAGAAAGATAATTCTTGCCACCGGGCATTCTGCTCGTGACATATATGAAATGTTTGACAGAAAAGGCTGGGAGATTCAGGCAAAGGGTTTTGCTCTCGGTGTACGTGTCGAGCATCCTCAGTCGCTTATCAACAGAATCCAGTATCACGGCAAGTACCAGCCATACATGCCTACAGCGGAATATTCCTTTGTTACTCAGATAGAAGGAAGGGGAGTCTTCTCATTCTGCATGTGTCCGGGAGGAATACTCGTTCCGGCAGCTACAGCGCCTGGTGAACTTGTCCTTAACGGTATGTCCAACTCTCAGCGCAACTCAAAATGGGCCAATTCCGGAGTCGTAGTTCAGATCGAACCGGAAGATTTTCCTGAATATGCCGGCTACGGACCTCTTGCATTACTGCAGTTTCAGAAAGATGTGGAACGCAGGATGTTTGAATATACGGGTTCATTGAAAGCTCCGGCTCAGCGTATGATGGATTTCTGCCGCAGAATTCCGTCATCAGGTCTTCCTCAGACTTCCTATCATCCGGGAGCAGAGAATGCACCATTGCATGAACTGCTTCCTGAACATGTGTCCTTGAGACTTAAATATGCCTTTCCGGAGATCGGCAACAAGAAGATGCATGGCTACTATACCAATGATGCCCTGCTCCTTGGTGTCGAGTCACGCACATCTTCTCCTGTGCGGATTCCACGTGATCCCCAGACTCTGGAACACATTCAGGTGGCAGGATTATATCCATGTGGAGAAGGCGCCGGATATTCCGGTGGAATAGTTTCTTCTGCACTGGATGGAATAAACTGTGCGTCAAGGATCTGACCGTTATTGGGCTGCAGCAGCTATGCTTAGTGATTTGGTGATGAAGAAGTTGTCTCTGCTGTTGATGTCTGTCAGAACATACTTCTGATTGCTGCTGTATTGACCTGGCCGGTCTGTAACGGCAGTGTTGATACCGGTGTCGTTGTCTGTAAATGGACTTACCTGATACATTAAGTCAAGGATTCTTCTGCTGCTTATGTCATAATGAAGAATGCTGGAATCCATGTTGCACAATTCAAGCAGATATCCGGTGTATATTGTCCTGAATTCTTCAAATGCCATCAATCTGGTCATAAGGATATTGGATGGGTCTCCCCAGCTATATGGATTCTGAGTACCCGGATCCGTCATTATAGATGCATCAGCATTTCCCAATGACATTTCATAGTCATGAGGTATCAGCCATACCTTGTATCCGTTCTGACCTGTAGGACAAAAGTACAGATAGCTGTTTCTGCCGGTATTCCAGAAATCATCGTACATGCCCAAGGCTACATTTACCGCATAGGTCTTAAGGAGGAAGTCCACATCGCATACCTGCCTTATCCATGCAGGAAACTGAGAATTGGGAATGTTCTTGAGTTCATGTATGAATGTGCCCAGCAGGGAAGAAGCCTTTGTCAGGGATTCTTGCCCGCCGATAAGAGTATACGGATATATGGTACCGTCTTCAGAATCTGTTCCGGAGCTGAAATTCGTAGTATTCAGATAGCAGTTTTTGTATAGCTTCCAAAGGTATCCCTGTGTGTGTTCAAATTTTGATGCTCTGGCTAAGAGGTAATTCTTGTTGACCGGTTCGATCATCTGGTATACACCTAGATATGCAGGTGCAGCATCGCCTTCAACCTTGATGCTTACGCGACAATATGTGTTGTTGCTGACAGTCCATATCCCATATTGTCTGAATGTGTCGTAACAGAATCTTTCCCTGCTGTATGTCGGATCATTCAGACAGGATTTCAGGAAAAGCCCTTTCACATATCGCAATGTATGAAGGTCGTTCTGGACATATTTCAGGAAGTTTACTTCATAGTTGCTGAGTCCCCATTGAGTGCCATGGCTTTTATGCTTTCCATCCGATGACCCTTCCGGGCGCATTCCGTCCATGTTGTCTCTTACCCTGATGCCGGTATCTGGTATGCTGTCGATTACTCCATCCTTGTCGAACACGAAGTCGCACCTGAAATATCTGCTGCCATTTGTGTGCCTGTCATAATCGGCAAGGAGATCATTCCATTCATTCAGCTTGACATATATCCTTATCTGAGGAATACAGTCGTCATCCCAGACATACTGTTGTCCCGTCTGTCCTTCCGGCCATTGTGGTTGCGGAGGATCAGCCGGAGAGGGGTCTTCCGGTATCTGCTCCTCAGCAGGAGGCAATGCAGGTTCCGGCTGTTCCAGCTTTTCCCTGCATCCTCCTATGGTCAGGATGAAAAACATAAGTATCAACAGATTTCTTCTCATTAAGCAGGTTCCTTATCGGTCCTTTTATTTCATGTTATTGATGGACTCTGTCTTTACCTTGAAGAAATTGTTGCTTCCTTTATCCATGAGACGGTATTCATTATGATTTCCCCAATATGCAGGTTCATCATAGATACGTGTGTCCTCATCAGTGTCGTTATCGACATATGGAGAGATCTTCTGCTGCCATGCCTGGATTCTGGAAACGCTGGCATCCATGTCGAACAAGGCATTTGCCGGGTCAATGAGTTCAAGGAAAGCGTCCTTGTACATTTTTTTGAAATCATCGAACCTCATCAGCCTTTCCATCAGATATCCGGCATCTCCCCAGTTGTATGGATCCTGACGTCCGGAGTCAGAAATCACTCCGCAGTTTGAACTTGTGCCAAGAGTGTTGTCGTAATCATATGGCAGGAAGAATACCTCATAATCCAATTTGTCTGTCGAATTGAAGTATAAGTAGAAGTTGTTGCCATTGTTCCAATGGTCGTCCCACATACCTACAGCCACATTCACTGCATATGTCTTCAGAAGGAAGTTCACATCACACACCTGATTTATCCATGTATAGAAACTTTCTTCTCCCTTTCCTGTGAGCTTGAGTATGAAATCCTGCAGTTGGGCAAGGGCAGCTTCATAGTCTTCCTCATCTCCCTTGAACTCGTATGTATAGTTTACTCCATTGTCCAGATCGATAGAAAAATCTCCGTCAAGATCTTTCAGGTCAGCCATGTTCCCGTTATGCCCGCATTTCCAAAGGAAACCCTTGTCGTTCTCGAACATACCGGTGACACGCCTTTCAAGGAACTCATCGTCAATCGGTTCAATCATATTGTATACGCCGAGATATGCCTTCTGGCTGTCGCCTTCAATATCGAGCCATACCCTGCAGTAGGTAGAGAACGCACTTGTCCAGATTCCGTAACGGCGGAACAGGTCGTAGCAATAAAGTTCGCGCACGTAGCATGGGTCATCCTTGAACCATTTCAGATTCACTTTGCGGATACCGTTGATCGTGTGGTCTGAATCCTTATGGAACTTGCGGAAGTTGATTCCGAAATGACAGTGATGCCAGTCTGGATTTTTTGAGTCATGCATCTGACCTCCGTTTCCTTCCGGACGTCTGCGGGATGTGTTTCCTCTCAATCTGACACCTCCGTCTTCAATATATGTGACTTCGCTGCCTTTTTTATATGTGAAATCGGCATGGAAATAATCCACGTTATGCTGATATTCATCATACCTATTCAGGAGTTTGTTCCATTCATCTTCTGTCATGTGTATGGTAATCTCCGGAATAACGCTCTCGTCCCATACATATGCAATTCCAGGATCGTTTGTACTTGCCGGGGTGAATGGGATTATTCCGCCAGGTGTAGGTTCCGGCTCCGGTTCCGGTTCTGGCTCCGGTTCTGGTTCTGGCTCCGGTTCCGGTTCTGGATTTTCTCCGTTGTTCTCCCCGTTGTCACCGGTGTCCTCATTTTCGGTCTGTTCCTGTTTTGTGTCTTCAGGAACGAGTTCGGAATCAGTGCATCCTGCAAACAACGCAATCAGACAGAATGCCATTAAAATCTTTTTCATCATATGTCAGATATTTTGCCCGGCAAAAATAGTTAATTTGAAATTAATAAGCAACCGGCGGTATATTGGAGATTAATGCTATCTTTGCAAAGATTTACCATTAAGGCATGGTCATGAAATACAGAATAAGCGACAATAAACGATGCGGAGTCATAGGCTATGGTACATGGGCGACTGCTCTTGTACATGCCCTGCAGAAGAACGGGAAGGAAATCTGCTGGCATGTCAGGAACCAGGAGGTTCTAGAGTCCCTCAGGGCAGAAGGCAGAAACGCCAAATATCTGAGTGAACTTGAGTTCGACAAGGCAAGGATATGTGCCACAGATGATATCAATGAAGTGGTCAGGGAATGTGAAGTTATTCTGGTGGCTGCACCTTCTGCATATCTGAAGGATTTTCTGAAAGACCTTACCGAATCGCTTGAAAATCATTTCGTCCTGTCTGCCACAAAGGGTATCATTCCTGATGACTACATTACCATAACCGAATATTTCAACAGGACATATTCCATCCCATACAGTCAGTTGGGATTGATTTCCGGTCCTTCACATGCAGAAGAAGTGGCCCGCAACAGGCTTTCATATCTGACTGTCGCATGCAAGGACCATGAAAATGCCAGACTTATAGGTGAAATGTTCAGTACGGATTTTATCAGGATAAGCTATTCTGACGATATTTATGGAATTGAATATGCTGCAATCCTGAAAAATATATATGCACTTGCCTCCGGACTGGCTGTCGGGCTTGGATATGGCGATAATTTCAGGGCAGTTCTGACTGCTGCATGTGCAGCGGAAATGACCCGTTATATCCAGGAGAGCTATCCGTTTGAACGATGCACTTTCAATTCAGCATACCTTGGTGACCTTCTGGTGACTTCGTATTCTCCTTTAAGCCGCAACAGGCGTCTTGGACAGCTCATAGGACATGGATGTACAGTCAAGAGTGCTCTGAACGAACTTACAATGATAGCTGAAGGATATTTTGCATCCGCTTGTATCCATCATATCAATCAGAAGCATAACATTCATATGCCTATTGCCGATATGGTCTACGATGTCCTTTATCGGAAGATGAATCCGCGTAAGCGGATGAAGGAACTGACCTTTCTTTTATAATTTTTCAGTGATTCAAAAGTCTGATGTGACCCCAAAAAGTTGGACGGTTTAACATTATTAAGAGGCCCTCTTAGATTGGAATAAAGCTCGGTATTGCACCGGGCTTTTTCCATGTACGCCCAGCATGGGCATGTTCTAACGGGTGAAAGTCCCTAATGCGCCCTAATGACGGGAAGCATATGGCCAAAGGCAAGGGTGTCCATCGTGAGGTGGTAATCGACTTGTCGCTTCGCTTGTCGAAGAATCTGAAGGAAGCCGGCGGCAAAAGTCTGGCCTGACGGACAGAAACCGCATACAAGGCCTACATATAGGGTAAGACTGCATAGGAAGTTAAAGCCCGATAGTCATTCGGAATATATGTGGGTAAATGCGGCAGGCATAAGGCGGAAAGAAAATCCTTTCCGTCCGGTTGGTGGATCTTATAAGATGCACATTTACCATAGGACCCCATTGGGCAATCTGCGTAATTCTTGATAATCTTATCATCTCTTTTTTAGAGTATACCTTATCTTGAAACAAGTCCGTATATTCATCTATGATTATCACTAATGGCGGGAATTTACATGTATCCTTCTGGTTCATTCTTGTTATTACCGTCGATACAGCTTACAGCGGTATTTATAAGAGACAATATACTAACGTTACTGTACCACCTTTTGAATTTGTACCACCTTTTTAAGTGGTACAAATTCAAAATTATTCTTATACTGTCACATATCTGATTTAAATTTTCAAAATCACATCACAATATGCTTCTCAAGACCACAGACCTGACGGTCCAGGAAATCTCCGACAGACTCAATTTTTCCAGTCCTTCCGCCTTTGTCTAGTTCTTCAAGAAGCATACGGGAACTACGCCGAAGAAGATATGAAGTATTTATTTGGAATATTCGGAATTAATTTCTAATTTTGAAATATTCTAATATAAATAAGATTATGAAAAAGATATTTACCGCTGTCATAGCAACAGTTCTCGCCGTAGGATGCGGCAACAGATATAACTCGGTTGATGCAGAAGGATTCGCAAAGGCACTTGAAGATCCTGATGTGCAGATAATAGACACAAGAACACCGCAGGAATTCAGCGAAGGTCACATACCAGGAGCAGTAAATCTTGACCTTGACCGTGAAGACTTCTTCGACCAGATGGGTTCCCTTGATAAGTCGAAACCGATAGCCGTATATTGCAGGGGAGGACGCAGAAGCAAGATAGCGGCAGAGAGATTTTCCGGCTGCGGATTCGAAGTGACTGAACTTGACGGAGGTCTGATAACCTGGGAAGGAGAAATCGAAAAGTAACCCTTGGTGATGCCTTAATTCTGTGAGAACATCCACTTCAATCTCTTTGAAGATATGGCACTGTCGCACGCTTCACGATGCCTCTTCCCTGGCAGACGTTCAAATGTGTCCAAGCCTTCAGTCTTGATTCCGAGATGTGCGACCTCAGCAATGTGCTTCTTAATGCCAGATGCCATTGTCAGGGCCTTCTGAGCATTGGTTTCAAATGTTTTTGACATGTCATTAAACTTAAAGTTAAACGGGAACCTTCATATGATTGATTCATAGTGGGTTCATAGCAAATTTACAAAATTTTCCGTTAACTTGTGACACAAGAATTTACTGCTGTCCGCCGTAAATACAGGCGGTCAATATCTGCTTGATCAACAGCAAGTCCAGCAATATGGACAAGATCTTTTCAGGTCTTGTCTGTTTTTTATTGGAATGAGTTCAAATAAAGTTAACTTTGCAATGTTGCCCTATTGTGCATGTCTCATGTTTTCTGGTGGGGGATGGATACTTATTAAAACTTACATTATGAAAAAAAGCCATGTAATTCTGTTGATCGCAGCTGTTATCATTCTTCTTAAACCGTTTTCCTGGTGTAATAATCATTCTGAAGACGATAAATCCGACAAATCTGCCAAAGGTAATGAGGAGCAGATATTTGAACGTGATACTTATCTTGTAGATGAATGTACGGTCATTGATTCGGACAATTGCACAATTTACAGAGCCACCGGCAGATATTCTGAAAAGATTCCTATGGCCGGAGATGAGTACGGCATTGGCGGCTTTTCATTATGCGACGAGGGTTCTTATGTCACTTTTAAGTTAGACGACAAATTTGAAGCCTTGACATTTACCATGGGCCATGATGCTGATTGTCGGGAAGATGTCGGTGTCGTCACTGTCCACGGTGACGGCAAAAAGATACTTGATGAAAAGGTCCGTGGATATGAACCGCCTCGTCAATATACGATCAATGTATCAGGTGTTGATGAACTTACCTTCAAGATTGCTGCGGAAGATATTGAACCTGTAATCGCTGATGCAATCCTTTGGAAATCCGGAAAGGATGCCAGACATGATGTTGAACAGCCTGCTCCTGCTACATCTCCCAAGGAACTCGTCAAAGATATAAAACCTTATTATCTCAGCAATTACATGACTGCTGTGACGCCTGAAGAACATTACATCATGCTTAATCGTCAGACTTATGAATACGGACTCAGGGGAGATATGAACATGGCTCTTATCGGTGCGAACAAGGGATTTGCATATTTCAACCTCCGCGGACAGTATTCAACGCTGAGCTTTATTGTCGGATGCCATGATGACCTCGGTGGAGGTGTCGGTTCCGGTTGGGTCACAGTAAAGACTGATGGAAAGATAATAGAGGAGATAGAAGTCAGGGAAGGCGAGATTGCTAGACAGATTATGCTTGATATCACTGACTGTCAGGTACTGTCATTCCATACAGAACAGACTGAGGGAGACTCACATGCAGAGATGGCCAGGATTACGGTTTATCCCGAAGGACAGGAAATGAATGTCAATATGAGTGATGACGGACTTGCTGCTCCGGATCCGAGACTGAAGGAACTTCCAGATGTCTGCAAGCTTATCTCGAATATTACTCCTTATCAGGTTGTAGGTAAAGTCGAGAAGCAGATTTACAACGGTTCTTCGGACCATATCACATTCTCTATGGGTGGAGACCGTTTTTCTGAGGGAATCATTCTTTATCAGACAGCGTCTTTCTGGGACGGGAATCTTTCTGCATGTGCAACTTTTGATATGGGCAATGAGTTTGACTACATAAGTTTCACTGCAGGATATGTCGGAAAAAGTTGGAACATGAACAATGACTGTCTGATGGTCTATGCAGACGATGAGCTTGTCTTCTCGACAGCTCTTGTCCCGACGTATCCTAACCAGGATTTTGTTGTAGGAATCAATAAGTGTCGTATGCTGCGCTTCTGCAATGCTGGCTGCGGAAATCTTGATGTCGCGGCATTCGGTATCGGAGATATCGTGGCATATAGAGGCAAAGCTGTAAAAAATGACCTTTTCGTGCATCCTAGGCCGGAATGTCCACCTGAGACAGATCTTATCGACCTGGGTAAACCATACATACACTATATATCCGGTATGGGAGACTCACGGGATGAAATCGTCTATGACGGTTCAAGCAAGAAGAATTATTACGAAGTCAATGGTGAGCGCATATACAAAGGTTTCCTTCTTCAGACAAGTACTCACTTTTCTTTGGATTTCGGTGTTCTCGGTGGTGGAAACGGCGCGGGTTCTGCTGCCGCCGGAGCAGTAGGTGCAACAGCAGTAGGTGCATCGTTCGTAGCTACAGGTGCTGCTGTCGGAGGTGCGTCCGTAGGAGCAACTCTGGCACCGATGGCAGCTTTCCTTATGCTTGCGGCAGGTGGTGAAGCTGTTGAAAACTCCTGTGCAGCATTCAATACATATGGTGAGTATAATTCTGTGACATTCAAGGTCGCTTGTCTTTCGACTTCGACAAGAAAACAGGATTATCTTGAACATCTGATGATAGGTGCCGACCAGGAAGTAGTAGCCAATATAGGCGTGTATGAGTCAATGCAGCCTCAGGAAATCACAGTACCTATCGATGGATGTGATCAGTTGATGTTCTGGCTTGCAAATACGAATGGAACCTCTGCAAAGTATCTTATTTACGATGTTGTCGTAAGCAAGAGAAATTCGGCACTTGAAATTCCGGTTTCATGCAGAATGTCTCTGCCTGAGAAGAGGGTGGTGAAGACAACCGAATATGTGATAAGCAGAGACTATGAGCGTTACTCGAACACCTATGAGTCAACCGAGGTCGACAGTTACCTATCTGCTGCTAACAGCTACTACAGAAAGTTATGCGACATAATCGACAAGGACAGATCGCATTATATCGTTTATACTTACTATCTGGATTCTTCAAAAGGCCCTTGCAAGGCGATACAGTTGCGTTCAGGTAGAAACGAGGATAATTGCTATGATATTCCGAATGAGGCCATATACAGGCAGAGGGAAGTTGAAGCCTTGGAGAAAATGAGAACTGAAAAAAAGAAATTGATGGCTGATCACAGAACTGCTCTGGATGGACTTTCCCAGCTGACGACCGATGTTGATAAATATAGAGGATATGTCAATGAATACAGGGATATCCTCAATGAATGTTTTGAGATAGTTGAAGCGCTGTATAAGGAAAAATCTGAAGAATATGCGTTCATGCAGCTGTTGACAGGCAGCACAATGACTGTAGACGGAGTAAAATCGACAGATGCATGTGTGCTTTGTCCTTTGACTGAAGGAGACGTTCTTCCTGAGTATCCTCTGCAGCATGTTAAGTATTTTGACATGAAGGAATAGATATATGGTGCAATAATCATCGCCTTGGAGGACAATGAAAGGAATTCCTCCTCAGACGTGAGACAGATGATAATGGCCAATACGATGCATGGGCATAGAATATGGTCAACTTCGTCTTGCAAGACCACCGGTCAGCTTTGAAATTTCATCGTAGACTTTGTCTATATCTTCCTGGAAATGGAATGGATGCGTGTCGTATCTGCTGTCTTCAAGGGCAATGAGCACTGCGCCTCTTATTTCAACATCCTTTCCATATAACAACGTACCTATGGCGTTGTCAGCCAGTTTTTTCACATTCGCATCCCTATCTGTATACATGACAATCCGGTATCCTCTGAAAGAGCAGACCTTTGTAATCTGATCCAGACTGTCGGAGAAATGAACTGCATCAAGTCCTTCAGCACCGATAAGCTGCCCCATTTCACGATATGACATCGAAAATACATCAGCTTCGACAATGGATGCTGCTCCTGAAGGCTGGATCACAATCACGGAAGGAGAGACCTGAGTCTTGGGCTGAGGATGCTTCTTCTTCCACAATGGCAGCCAGACCTGTTCAATATCATCGCCGTACCCCATTCTGACATATGTCTCCTTGTTCCGAATCACATAGTCAAGCTGATCTTCAATACCATAGCGTAAGGCTTCCATCCTCAATTCCAAGAGATCTTCATCGGATATGAATTCCGGATCATTGAGAGTTTCAGCTGCCTCGATGACCAGACTGACCGCCATATTGTATCCGTTGGTCAGTGCGATGTCAGCGTATTCCTGTCCCAGTTGCAGATTTATGTCAAATCCGAATTTGCCGTTAAGCAGCGAGTCTGTCAACATATATGCACAGTATCCGCTGCCTTGAGAAACGCCTTCCGGAAGATTCTTCTTCAACTGGCGGTATATGTCAAGCCTTTCATCGCCATCGAGGGACTCCCATCGTGACTCTTTCTCAATTCCCAGGATCATGCAGTCCGGAACACCCAGCTGCATGCCGATTTTCATCAAGGTCTCATAATATCCTTCTTCACCTTCTTCAAGATATATCATGGCAAGGTCGAAAATCGGAGCATAATATCCGTTGATCAGACACTTCTCATATGCAATGATGGCTTTCTCAGTTTCTCCTTCACTCTCGTAAAACCATCCAAGCTGTTCTGTCCAGAAAATGGATGCGTCAAAATGTGAGGCTTCCCGTTCTGCTTCAGCAATTGCTGCCGACCTGTCCGGTTCATAGCCTGTGGCACCATAGAACATGTTTCTGTTGCGTCTGAGTCTGGCAAGAAGACTTCCTTTTGCGATTGCCTGTTCGTTCAGTTCTTCAGACAGTGTGCGGTCCAATACCGACTTTCCTGTCTTTTCGTCATATACCTCACCGAGATAGTACATCCGGGACATCATCTGCAGGGCATCTGCAATGCCTGAACGGGCTGATTCCTCAAATATCCTGAAAGCTGTCTTCAATGATGTGCTGTCTTTGCGGCATGCCCAAAGCCATACTCCATATGCATATCTTGAAAACGGGTTGTCACTCTCAAAGAGTCTGGATACTAAGGATGGTGGAAACTTCCTGACCGCTTTGAAGTCAATCAAACGGCTCAGAAACTTTTCGTCATCTATCTGGTCAAGCTGCCAATCTGCATATTTACTGCCCTTGATGTCATGAACTGCATCGTCGTTTTTCCACCATCCTCTGAACGTCATATTCCAAGAATCGATGACCTCCCTATAAGGGCCAGGTCTTGTATTTGGATGGATCAACCTGCCGGTGCTGTCATATTCACCCATCTGAACCCACTCCCATGGTTCATATTCGCGGATTAACTGCTGACTCTCATGCCACACTCCATAACCTGACCGCACTCCATGCACGAAGTGACCTTCGTATCTGAATTTCTTTGCGGTACGGGTTGAATATAGCATGGTTCCATGTCCATGAGGACGACCTTCGTCGTCTTTCTGGCCAGTGTAGGCCTTGCCGATGATTTTCGACATGTTAGCGGGCAGTTTCATATGTTAAAAGTTTGATTGATACAAATATAGTAATTATTGGAGAAATCACTCGATGACATATGTAAACTGCTCGCTATGTCTGATATGTGTCCTGTGCCTGGGCTGCTTCGACATTAGCTTGGGCCATCTGCAGGGCAGCCTTGAAAGGTACCTGGTCAATGATGAAGAGAGATTGACCCTTGCGGACCTTCTGACCCTCCTTTACGCATACTTTTGAAATCGTTCCTGACACCTGCGGGAAGATTGCGATGTCCTGACGGCCTTCGATTGAAGCCGGATACTTCTCTGTCACATTGATTTCCGAGGTGGAAACCTTTATAGAAGAGAATCTGGTCTCCTGCATATGCTGACTGCTCTGATTGCAGGAAATGAACAAAAGGCATAGGGACGTTTCATATTATGCTGACAAATTGTGCATATCAGCGCGTCATCTGAGCAGCATAACAAAAGATGTCACCGGTGAAACCCCAAAGCAGACGATAGATGAATTCCTGATAACGGAAATCAAACTTATGTTGACTTTCTCGGAAATGAGCATCCAGCAGATTGCAGATTACCTTCACTTCCCTGATCAGTCATATTTCGGAAGATTTTTCAAGCGTTTCACGGGAATGTCACCGCAATCCTACCGCAAAAAGGAGATGACGATGTAAAAGTATTTGAAAGCGCATGTCAAGTGCCTGTCAAGGTCTGTTGGTATGTGGACAATTAAGTGAAGCATCCGAACCGTCCGCAGGATCAGCTGATTAATATCTATATTCCGGAGAATGCCACAAAGGATTCACCGATAATGTTTTATGTAAACAACGGAGGATGGATCGCGAATTCATATCCAGACAATACCATTGCTGACGGAAAGGATTATAACGGAACGCACGATAAGGTAGGCGTCGCGTTAAAGGAGGGATATGTGGTCGTTTAATACGGATGCCGCAGTCGCGCGAACGAGCCGGTTGACAGCCGTTTTCTCGGCCATCTCCACCGTCATCCCCGACCATCTCCCCGTCATCCCCGGCCATCTCCACTGTCATCCCCGGCCATCTGTCCGTCATCCCCGGCCATCTCCACTGTCATCCCCGGCCATCTGTCCGTCATCCCCGGCTCTGACCGGGGATCCCTCCTATGACCTGTTGGAAACAAAAATTCCGCCCGTCGGCTGAAGCCACGAGCGGAGCGAAAAGAATGAATTGTATCTTATGGTCTTAAGACGCTGCAAGCCTTCTTTGTGCCAAAGCAAAATCCCCGAAATACTTATCAAGCCACATCAAGAGCGCCTCTTAATAATGTTAAACCGTCCAACTTTCGGGGTTCATGTCACTTTTTAGTCTTTTAGATTTGCACCGTGATTCCAATATGGGGTTGCGGTGTTCTTTTTATATTTGTTGGTGGTGAGAAACAAATAGAGCAGATGAACTATTTTTTAGTCTAGACTTAATGTTCAAAGGGTGTATTAGATCTGACTGTT
>JAFRZX010000013.1 GCA_017442315.1 Bacteroidales bacterium | reverse complement strand
AGAGATAAAATAACCAGAAGACACGGAAACATAGACCTATACTACGCAACAGACTTCTTTAAAGCTCTTTGGAACGGGGAAATCATATAAGAGCAGAGACTACTAAGAAGATTATCTTACAGGTCATTCTTTGCAAAAAAATGAATTTCCGGAAATCTTATTTCAGTCTGCCATCTTTTAGCAAGGTGGCAGACTATTTTTGTATCTGAATACCTTTAATTACACGAATATGTATAGAACATTAATTTTCAATGATCCCTTCGGTGGAACAAGTATGAATGCCCGGGAGACGCTTCTTTTCTGCGCTTACAATCACTTTACTATTCCTCACGACTTTGTTGGAGCTATTCTCTTTGGTGACGCACTTGCCGGTCAAGTAAAACAAATCAAGGCTTTGTGGAATATAAATATGTTCGTTCCCTCATTGTGTACTTTTATTGCAGATGCCGATTGGTATTTGGCTGCAATCAAAAGTATGGGATATCCCGACATAGTGGAGGAATTCGAAAGAATAAATCGGGAGTATCACGAATATGCCAAGAATCATCACCATGCTGATCTTGATAATCTTGAGGCTTTGACGCAAAAGTTAGAGTCGCTAATCCCAGCCCGCTACATGGATATCATTCAAAAATGTCAAAATACGGAAGAATCTGCACGATGAATTTCTGAGATACACCTGTAACGTTTTTATTGGAAAACCGTCGCAGGTACCATCTAATTTCAGGATACCTACGACGGTTTCGCTGTGTTTTTGCACCAGATCCCCGATCTGGTCGGGGATGACAACAATACGTGTCGGGATGACCGTTAACGTTCCGTATGGTGCGTTCCTAATACTGATCCCAGCTCTTGATCTGGATGTCGTCGATGGACATTGCGCAGAAGGCACGGATGAAGGCGGTGGCCAGACGTGCGTTGGTGATAAGCGGAATGTTGAAGTCGACGGCAGCGCGGCGGACATAGTAGCCGTTGGTGAGCTCCTTGTGTGAGAAGTTCTTAGGAATGTTGATCACAAGGTCGAGTTCCTTGTTGGTGAGCATTTCCATAGCCTGTTTGTATTTGCCGGCAAGTTCCGGATCCTGTGCCTCTGCAGGCCAGATGACGCGTTCTGTAGGTACACCGTTTTCTGTCAGATATTTTGCAGAACCCTCTGTACCATATAGTTTATATCCTCTTTCATGGAGAAGCTTGCATGCATTGAGAAGGTCAGCCTTCTGAAGAGCATTTCCTGATGAAATGAGGATGTTCTTCTTAGGAATCTCATAACCGACAGACAACATCGAGTTAAGAAGAGCTTCATTGAAATCGTCGCCGATACAACCGACCTCACCTGTCGAGTGCATATCTACGCCGAGGACAGGGTCAGCCTGCTGAAGGCGCGAGAATGAGAACTGTGAGGACTTGATACCCACATAGTCAAGGTCGAAGGCAGACTTTCGAGGTGCTGCCGGCTTGAGTCCAAGCATAGCTTTAGTTGCCAGCTCGATCATATTGATCTTGAGTACTTTGGAGACGAATGGGAAGCTTCGTGAAGCACGAAGGTTACACTCGATCACCTTGATGTAGTTATCCTTAGCAAGGAACTGGATGTTGAATGGTCCTGTGATCTCAAGAGCAGAAGCAATCTTCTTTGCGATCTTCTTGATACGGCGTACCGTCTCAACATAAAGTTTCTGTGGAGGGAACTGGATGGTAGCATCGCCTGAGTGTACACCGGCAAATTCCACGTGCTCTGAGATTGCATAGGCAATCACCTCTCCTCCGTCAGCCACCGCGTCAAACTCGATCTCCTTACAGCGTTGCATGAACTCAGACATCACAACAGGATGTTTCTCAGACACTTCTGCAGCAAGACCAAGGAAGTTGCGAAGCTCCTCATGGTTGTAACATACATTCATCGCAGCTCCTGAAAGAACGTATGACGGACGTACTAGAACAGGGAATCCTACCTGCTCGATGAACTGATCTACTTCGTCGAAGTTGGTAAGTTCCTTCCACTTAGGCTGGTCGATGCCGAGGGCATCAACGATGGACGAGAACTTGTGACGGTCCTCAGCCTTATCAATGGATGTCGCCTTTGTTCCAAGAATATTTACTTTGTTCTGATCGAGTCTGAGAGCAAGGTTGTTAGGGATCTGACCACCAACAGACACAACAGTTCCGTGAGGATTCTCAAGGTCATGGATATCCATCACGCGCTCGAATGTAAGCTCGTCAAAATAAAGACGGTCACACATGTCGTAGTCGGTAGACACGGTCTCCGGGTTGTAGTTGATCATGACTCCCCTGTATCCCTGGTTGCGGATGGTTTGAAGTGCATTGACTGAGCACCAGTCGAACTCGACAGAGCTACCGATACGGTACGCACCTGATCCTAGAACGACAACCGAGTTCTTATCATGTTGATACTTAACATCATTGAAGTTGCCACCGTAAGTAAGATAGAGGTAGTTCGTAGCAGCAGGATAGTCTGCTGCGAGGGTATCGATCTGTTTTACGCAAGGAACAATGCCATGTGACTTTCTGAATGCACGTACAATATCTTCAGCCATCTCACTGTCCATGTTCTTGTAAAGCGCATTTGCAACCTGAACGTCTGAGAATCCCTGAACCTTGGCCTTCCTGAGGAGATCAAGCGGCATCTGCTCACAGTTGTCATATTTCTTCATCTCCTTGTGTGTGTCGACGATGCCCTGTAGCTTATTCAGGAACCACTTGTCAATCTTGGTGAGAGCATGGATCTGATCGACTGTATATCCGGCCTGCATAGCCTTGGAGATCACGAATATACGGTTGTCTGTAGGCTCGTTGAGCGCCTGATCTATGTCATCGACCTTGATGTCCTTGTTGCCCACAAATCCGTTTGCTCCCTGACCTATCATTCGCAGACCTTTCTGAATGATCTCCTCGAAGTTACGTCCAAGGGACATAACCTCTCCGACAGACTTCATGCTTGAGCCGATCTTGCGTGATACGCCGGTAAACTTCGAGAGATCCCAGCGCGGAATCTTGGCCACGACATAGTCAAGGGCAGGTTCAAAGAATGCAGGAGTCTGCTTTGTCACAGAATTCTTGATGTCGAAAAGACCATAGCCGAGGCCGATCTTTGCTGCTACAAATGCTATAGGAAATCCAGTAGCCTTTGATGCAAGAGCAGAAGAACGACTGAGACGGGCATTCATCTCAATGACATAGTATTCCATAGATTCAGTATCATATGCATACTGTACGTTACACTCACCCACTATCCCTATATGACGTACCATCTTGATTGCCAGATCGTGAAGGAACTGGCATTCCTTGGCACTCAGGGTCTGGGTCGGAGCTACGACTATGGACTCTCCAGTATGAATACCTAGAGGGTCGAAATTCTCCATATTGCAAATGGCGATACAATTGTCATAACGGTCACGCATGACTTCATATTCTATCTCCTTCCAGCCTTTTAGGGATTTTTCGACAAGAACCTGAGGTGAGAATGAGAACGAACTTTCACAGAGTGTAACCAGTTCCTCCTCATTATTGCAGAAGCCGGATCCAAGACCACCAAGAGCATAAGCCGCACGTACAATCACTGGATATCCAAGTTCCTTTGCA
The DNA here is from genome assembly GCA_017442315.1 of Bacteroidales bacterium. GTDB lineage: Bacteria > Bacteroidota > Bacteroidia > Bacteroidales > UBA932 > Cryptobacteroides. The sequence continues at coordinate 8,464 of JAFRZX010000013.1, read as the reverse complement.
GCTTCTTTTGCAGCATCCACTGTCTCGACAGCATGTGACTTGATTGTCTTTACATTGATCTCGGCAAGCTTCGCATTAAAGAACTCACGGTCCTCTGTATCCATAATTGCCTGAACTGGAGTTCCCAGCACCTTCACATTATACTTATCAAGGATTCCAGCCTCGTAAAGATCTACACCACAGTTCAAAGCTGTCTGACCTCCGAATGCAAGAAGAATTCCCTGAGGGGCCTCTTTCTGTATGACCTTTTCCACGAAGTATGCTGTCACAGGGAGGAAATACACCTTGTCGGCAACCTGCTCTGACGTCTGCACTGTCGCTATATTAGGGTTTATGAGAATCGTCTCTATACCTTCCTCTCTTAGGGCTTTAAGTGCCTGAGAGCCAGAATAGTCAAACTCTCCGGCCTGACCAATCTTGAGTGCTCCGGAACCGAGCACCAATACTTTCTTTATGCTGTTGTCTATCATAATCTTATCATTCTAGTTATGAGATTGCCGGTCATGCCGGCAATGACGTATATGTATGTAAGCATCAACTAATATGTCTGCATCGATTAATTGGACGTTTACTCCGCTTAATGGATTTACTACCGTCATCCCCGACCTGATCGGGGATCTCATTTATAGTTTAGTGATAAATTCATCTATTGGGGTCACATTTTCCGTCAGGCCAACACATACTTCAGGGTTGAACTGAGTGCCAGCGAACGGCTTGGTCTTATGGCGGATGCCGTCTACAGTGCCGTCATTGAGATTTGTAAAGCAGATTTCCCAATCTGAAGGGATGCTTTCCGGCTTGACTGTCCTGCACACATTCTGCGCTGTGATGTATGTACGGTTGCTTCCTTCCTTACGTACCGGCTGATTGGAACTTCTGTGAGGATGCTGGAGCCTTGCCATCTGACATCCTGCAGCTTTTGCGATAAGATGATATCCTGTACCCAGACCGAATACAGGCTTGTTTCCAGCAAGCACCTTCTTCAGGACTTCAACAGTCTTTTCATAGTTACAAAGGCAACCTGGTCCGTTCGATACAAATACTCCATCATATTCAAGGCCGGTGAAATCAAAGTCATAAGGTACCCTTACAACTTCAGCACCTCTGGCAATCAGAGAACGGATCAGACTATGTCTGACTCCACAATCGACAACAACTACACGCTTTCCGTCAGTCACAGCTGCCATGCTTCCGTTAGGATTTTCTACCTCCAGTGCGGGTTTGGCATTGTATACGACAGGCTCCTTGCAGCTCACTTCCGCAGGAGACGGTTCCTTTGAGACTTCCGACATCTGAGCCCCCTCCGGAATGATATATCCTTTCATTGGACCCTTGTCACGAATGACCTTCGCAAGTTCTCTGGTATCAATACCGAAAATACCGGTAAGTTCCTGTTCCTTCATCCACTGCTCCAGACTTTTGACAGCCTCCCAGTTGCTGTAATCTTCACAATAATCAAAGATTACAAGTCCGCTGGGCTGTATCCTTTCGGATTCCAGATTCTTAGAGAGTTGCTCCCCGATAAGTTCCTCAGAAGGAACGCCATAGTTTCCAATTAACGGATAGGTCAGACAAAGTATCTGTCGGTTATAAGTCGGATCTGTCAATTGCTCCGGATATCCGGCCATTGCAGTATTGAAGACCACTTCACCAACAGTTGCCTTGGCGGATCCGAATGAATAGCCGTAGAACTCAAGGCCATTCTCCAGGCGCAGTGTTGCTTTAAGTCTCATTTTATATTGTGTTAAATTATATATCAACCTTACCCGACATGAGCGGGAATAAAGATAAAAAAAAGACCACTTCTCATCAGAGAAAATGGCCGACAGTAATAGTTAACAGGAAAAGACGTGACTGTGCATCAACTGGTAATGCGTTCACATTCAGATATGTTCCGGCAGCTGCTCGTTTGTACATAACATTTCCCGATAGTAAATCTTTGCGAAGATAGTGAAATTTGACTGATTTACACAAATAAATTTCGCATTCTTTACCATTTATGGTAATTTTGCATCCATGATCATGAATCATTACAGATGCAGGGCATTCCCGGCATCCGTGTTCATGCATATAATCCGCAGAAATGAGTATACTGACGGACAAGAATAATTTAGGGAAATGTATATTCGGAACGAAGACACAATCTGTGCCCCGGCTACGGTACCGGGAACAGGAGCAATTTCAGTGATCAGGATAAGTGGATCCGATGCTTTACGAATTGCTGATAAGGTAGTATGCTGCAGGAAAGGAAGCATCTGTGAAAGCAAAGGTTACACCTCTCGATTCGGGGTAATATATACCTCCGACGATCCGGACAATCCGGAATGTGCAGTTCTCGACGAGGTGATAGTAAGCATATTCCGCGCTCCACATTCATATACAGGAGAAGATTCTGCTGAGATTTCCTGCCACGCATCATCATATATTGTCGCATCTGTCATGGAACGGCTTTACAAAGAAGGAGCCCGTGCTGCTGAACCGGGAGAATTCACAAAACGAGCATTTCTGAACGGAAAACTGGACCTGGCTCAGGCTGAAGCAGTTGCAGATGTGATTGCATCCCAGAATGCAGCTGCCCACAGAATTGCGTTCAAACAGATGAAAGGAGGCTTTTCATCCGAGCTCCGGTCTATGAGATCAGAACTCCTGGAGCTGGTGTCACTGATGGAGCTGGAGCTAGACTTCAGCGAAGAAGAGGTTGAATTCGCAGACCGTTCGCGCCTGGATATGCTTCTATCTGATGTGATTTCGCATATATCCAGACTTATCGATTCTTTCCGTCTGGGAAATGCAATAAAGAACGGAGTACCCGTTGCAATCGCAGGAGCAACCAACACTGGCAAGAGCACCCTCCTGAATGCACTTCTTGGCGAAGAACGGGCAATCGTATCCGACATCCACGGTACAACCCGAGACACCATCGAGGAAACATTCAACATAGACGGCACCCTCTTCCGTTTCATTGACACTGCCGGACTCCGTGAGACATCAGAGACTGTAGAGCAGATAGGCATCGAAAGGACCTTCAAGAAGATATCAGAAGCCTCGATTGTCCTGGGAATGATCGACATTACTCGAGATCTAGAGAGCACATTAGAAACTGTTCATGAAATAATCGAAAAAGTAGACTTCGACACTCAAAAACTGCTTATTTTACTCAATAAGATCGACATATTGGAGCATAACAAAATTGTTAACTTTATAAACAGTTTTGTTTTATCGCTTAATGACAAGAGACTTACCACAAATCTGTCGAATTACCACGAATGGCACAAGTTAGAAGACAGAAATGAGGTTTACAATCTGATCGACAGTACATCATCAGGAGAAAGCATTGGGCGCAGCAGGCCATCAGACACAAAAGCAGCAGACTCGGAAGATGCAATTGCACTCCTTCCTCTGTCAGCAAAGAATGGTACAGGAATTACAGAACTGCGAAAGCTACTTGCCTCTACCCAACGCGATCTTCTAGCAGACAGCGACACCACCCTCGTCACAAACCAGCGACACATCCAGGCCCTTACAGATGCCCGCACTTCCCTCCTCCGCGTCCGTGACGGCCTCGCCGCCGGCCTCCCGACAGACCTCGCAGCTCAGGACATCCGCGAAGCAATCTACCATATCGGTAGCATTGTCGGTGAAATTTCGACGGACGAGGTACTGGGGAATATATTTCGGAATTTTTGCATCGGAAAATAAAAGACGATATTTTTAAGTCTACGTATCGAGTCGCAAAATTGATATATGTATATAGTCGGCGCGAACAACATTACTTTTAACGCAATATATTGTCAAAAACAATGAATGGGTTGCCTTGAACATAAGGCAACCCATTTTCAAGTCTCAACATAAGAACATTATATACTCTACTGTTCCATCCAAGCTTTGATCTGTTGGATACACCATGGCATTCTGTCTCGAAGTTCATATACCCAGAATCGCTGAACATCCCAACCCAACTCGAACATTCTCTGGTTCCTGAGCTGGTCCCTGTAACAAAGTTCACCTTTCCAGCTTCGATGGTACCTTTCGCCATCCACCTCAATATCGAGGCACTTACCATTATGGAACAAGGCGAGATCCAAGCGATAATTATCAATCGGATATTGAGGCTGCGTCTTGATCCCTGCCTTGTAAAGCTCTCTATATAGAATCTTTTCCCATTCGGATACACTTTGCATTATATATCCATCAAGTTCTGGGAACTCCGGACCGTGATCTATATCGATGTCCGTCGAAGGAGCTGAGACCTTTTCCTGTCTCATTACATATTCTACGAAATGTTCAAGATACGACACTCCGCATCCTTTACAGTAGTCCTGATTTCCAACAACGACAAGGCTTGACTTTGCTCTGGTAATCGCCACGTTAAAGAGATTTCCAGTGGACCTCAGGAAGCTCACACAACTATTTGGTGCTCCATTCGATATAACGGTCGAGAAAAACATCATATCCCTCTCATCACCCTGGAATTTATGGACAGTGTCTGCCATAAACTTGTTTACAGTCAGAAGCGTATTGTACAGATCTGACTCGACTTCCAGTGCTTTCGTTATCTTATCAGCCTGAGCCTTGAATGGTGTCACCACACCAATAGAGCCTTTATAGTTATTGCTTACTAGCTGCTTCAGCTCATTTACAATAACCTGAACCTCAGACATATTATATGCACTACCGCTATGAGGACGATAAGTGGTTCCCTGAGTGTTGACCCAGCGTACTCCTAATTTCGTCTCTCCCCTAAGCCTATTGTAATTAGTAGCAATACGGAGATTGCCATTATAGAATTCCTTATTTGAGAACTCGATGATATCACCATGACATCTATGATGGTCTTTCAGCTGAACTATATTATCCGGCTGACAAATTGCTGCGGCATAATCATAGAGTGGAACAGCATTAAAAGAGAATGCAGGACTGACGTCGTACTTCTTTAAAAGATTGTGATCCTGTTGGTTAGTAAGTCCAGTAATGTGACTTAACTGCTTAGGGTCACCAATAATCACAGCCGCTTTACACCTGTACAGCAATGGCAAGATAGAAGCGATATCACATTGACTTGCCTCATCTATTATAAGCAGGTCATACATTCCGGCAACAAACGGCACCCTCTTTCTTACAGACAATGACGTGACAGCACATATCGGCAGAATATCTTTAAGCTGCTTCTCTATATCTCTAAAAGTCCTGAGCTGCTCAGTACTGAGAGTATCGTCTTTATTAAGGGCTACTTCAGCAATAAACGCCGTCACTTTTATGCGTAGAGAGTGAGGAATATTGGCACCCTTTGTTTTCACCCACTGGGTCCAAAGCTGATGTGCAATATCAGCCTGTTCCTTCTTTATATCAATGAGTTGTCTATCTATGGATTCAAGAGTTGGCAGTTCACGCAATCTTGAAAGAAGTGCATTATATTGTGCAATGACCCTCAAATTCTCAGCTATCCCCTTCGCCGAAGCAAACAACGCATCTTTAGGTATACTTAATAAACTGATTATTTGCGACTTATGATAACTTTGAAGAAGTGTATTCAATGTCAGAATAGCTTCATTAAAAGAACTTACTCTTGACTTTGAGAACATTCCCCATAGGAGTCTTACGAAGAACGGCTGGAGGTTAACCTGGGCCTGATCATACTTGGACATTGCATCATTAAGCACTTCTGAAAAGCTGACTGACTCAGTTTCCGAGATAGATGCTGCAATCTCATTCCAATTATGTCTAAACTTACATACTTCCTTTTCAATATCATCCAGTCGGTTTCGTGAATCTATGAGCTCCTGCTTATTCTGTGAAAGAGCTACGACCCTTGCCTGCAATGAATCATAGATATGCTTGATCTCATTATACTCATCTATATCAGACTGCTGCGGTCGGGCACAGTTCATCAGGTCACGAAGGAAGGTTACAATTGCATCTATTCCCTGATTACTACCCATCCTTAACATAACAGGACGTTCCGTCAAGCCGTTGACTCGCTTTTCTACAACATCAACAGCTTTATTATTTTTACTAGAGAATATGGCTTTCTTTCCTTTCCACGCAAGGTTTACAATCAGATTCGTGACCACCTGAGATTTACCAGTTCCTGGAGGACCTGTAATGACAGTAAGATTATTGGACAATGCTTTCTTGATGGACATTCCTTGTTCGGTGTTCAATGGCAGCACCTCTAGAATATCCTCATCTTCTTCATTATTTACGACAGCGGTCCAGTCCTCATTATGAATCCAATCATAAAGAGCTGTGCCTTTATATTGGGATTCTGAAAGTCTTGATAGTTCCAACAGTTCATGCTCCAGTCCTTGGGTATAATTTGAAGCATCTGCCCTTAGCAATACAGCCTTGTTATATATACCATCTTCATCGATATCAGACAATGACATCTCACTGAAAGATTCAGGGTTCATCTCCTCCTTCCAATTCCACTGCCTGATATGAGCAAGGCGAGTGACGAGGTCATACATGTCAAACTCCGCTTCCGGATTATTCAGTCCTAATTCATTCTCAAGACGAATCATTTCATGAAGCTGCTCGCTCTCATCATTAGAGCAGTACTGCTTCATGATTTCCATATTAATGGTCGGAACAGCAGACATTGCCCCTGCACCGGCATCATACGTTGCCTGATAGAGAAAGATTGGAGCGATGCGTTTGAATTGCTCGCCATGGCGATTGGTCACGGTATACACAACTGTGGGATATCCTATATACATCACCTTATTTCCCAACTGGGCGGTTTTCTGCATAAAGGAAATTGCCTCTTCATCATTCAAAGACTCAACATCTACTGAGTTGATTTCCACATAGTCAAGAGTAAAGTCGCTATCCTTGAAAGCACTTATCTTATTTGTATAGTCTAGTGACAGACAATTAAGATAGTATTTGCATACCTTGCTCAGCTGCAAATCTGCTGATATCGTTTCAGTCTGATTTTCAACAGCATTGACGGGAACCTGGCTAGTTAAATGCCATATATACGATGAATCAACAAAGCATTGATTCTTAAGTGAACCATATAGAATCTGATTCACACGTGTGCGATCCGCACCCAATAGATTAGCTATTCCTTTAGCCGTAAGGCCTCTAGGGTTTGCTCGTAGTACAGCTAGTATTCGTTGTTCCATCATTAAAAATACATTCATACAAAGATATAAGAAATTATTGGGTACTTTGAACATATGTTTGCAAAAGGTTATATACCTACAACCTTTTACCATATTTATTGTTACAATATGCTCAAATCTTGATAATTCCAGAGTAAAAATCAATACAAATATCAATAGATATGATTTTTGAGAATTTGCCCAAAATAACACTTGATATAATACGATATCTATCTATATTTGTAAAATCGTGTCCTTTACAAGATTTTGATATAATACAATATTTGTATTGAATTTTAATAGGTTTTGTTGGAATCCGAATTACAATCCATTGATTAGCTGCCGATTAGCAGATAATGCATCGGGAAGTAAATAGCAGTTTATCAAACAGTTAAATCAATCATAAATAATTAGTATAGCACTCTTTACGGGTGCTATTTTCTTCGTAAAAAGAGGCAGCACCTCAGCAAATTACAAGCATACTTGTATTTGCATTCGGTTTGCACTCTTTTTTTGTTTGTGCAAGCATCGTTGTTAATCGTTGCTAAGCCTTTTTACGCCTGTTTTTGTACCTCCTGTGTACCTCGCCACTTAAAATGCGATTTTGCGTTGGCGAGGTGATGGCAAAAAGTTGAATATGGTTGAATATGGTTTAAGATAGTTAAACCAAAACAGGAGAAATCAAGAGATTTAAACACTCAAAACAGTAGTAAAATGGCAGCAAGTAACATTAGAATCAAAAAGATTTACCAATGGTGTGGAGTTGAGTTTGAAGCTCAAAAGGTATCTACTAAGTATTGTTCACATCGCTGTGCTAATTTAGCCTACAAACAGGCAGTTCGAGATAAGAGAGTCAAACAAGCAGAAAATGAAACTCATTATGTCAAGACAGAAAAACCAGTTGAGAACATCAAAGACAAAGAGTATTTATCAATAGCCCAAGCAGCATCGTTACTAGGTCTTTCTCTTCAAGCTGTATATAAGATGATATATGCAGGACATCTACTTGCTTATAAATTAAGCAGTAGATTATCATTCGTAAAAAGAACGGATATAGATGCAATGCTTAAAGCAAATCCATACGAAAAGCGACAACCGCGAGACGCTATTGCAATAACAGAGCTATACACCACAGCCGAGATTAAAGAGAAATTTGGTGTTAAGGAGTCGTGGATTTATGAGATTGCGAAGGAGCATAATATACCTCGCACATTCAATCGTGGCAGAACCTATTGGAGCAAGAAACATATCGACTCTTACTTTGCAAAGAAAGCTCCTGATGCGAGCATTACCGAATGGTACAGCGTAGCGGAGTTGCAAGAGAAGTTCGGTATGACGCTATCGGCAATCTACACCTT
>JAFRZX010000001.1 GCA_017442315.1 Bacteroidales bacterium | reverse complement strand
CCCATGAGCACATGCATGCAAAATGGGGCTTTTAGGTTTGAAAATATAACAAGGACTGAGAGTATATGATATGGGCGGTAGACCACGCAAGCCCACTGCAGTCAAGAGGTTGCAGGGGACTCTGCAACCATGCAGAACTAATACCAGAGAGCCAATACCAAGAATAGACCTCAAGTCTATGAAAGCTCCTGTCTATCTGACTGAGACAGCAAAGCAGATATGGGAGTTTAGCCTTGAGGCAGCTCCAGAGGGGATGCTAAGTACACTAGACTTCGGTGTATTCACTCAGTGGGTAGTCTGCTTTGATCAATTTGTTACTCTTAGTGCTGCCATTAAGGAACAGGGGACACTCTCAATAGATGCTGATGGTAATGTAAATGTAAGTAACCTGCTACATCATCTCACCAAGACAGCAGGCATCCTGAGAGGATTGGAAAATGAGCTAGGATTTACCCCGGCATCAAGGAGCAAGGTGTCATCATTCACTGATGGCTCTGGAGAGAATAAGAACAAGTTTGATGACCTCTAACCACAAGGAGGTATCATGGATTATGTAGATAAGGCTAAGAGATATATCACCAAGGTCTTGGATGGCAAGATACCTGCATGCAGATGGGTTAAGTTCGCATGTTTGAGACAGAAACAAGACCTAGAGAGAAAAAAAAGCAGTAAATTTCCTTATCACTTTGACCGCAAAAGAGCCAATAAGCCTTGCAAGTTCATTGAGTGCCTATGTCACGTTAAAGGACCAAAGGCAGGAGAGTGTATACATCTTGAGGATTGGCAATGCTTTATCATTACCACTATATTTGGATGGGTTGATGATAATGGATATAGGCGGTACTCTCAAGCTTACATTGAGGTAGGCAGAGGCAATGGTAAAAGTACTTTCTGTAGTGGTATAGGCTTATACATGCTCTGTGCAGATGGTGAGCTTGGTGCAGATATATACAGCTTTGCCACTACCAGAGACCAAGCTAGAATAGTCTTTGATGACGCTCTGGCTATGGCTAGAGGAAATAAGGATCTGCAGAGATACTATGGTCTGACTCCTCTTAATAACAGTATGGTTATCATCGGGACTAATAGCAAGTTCCTGCCTAAATCAGCGGATGCAGGTACTCTGGATGGTCTTAATACTCATCTAGGCATCATAGATGAGCTACATGCTCATAAGACTAGAAAAGTCTATGATGTAGTTAACTCCTCCACCTCTAAGAGATCTCAGTCTCTGATATTCACAATAACTACAGCAGGATACATCCTAGATGGCATCTGCATGGAAAGGAGACGGACTGTAGGACATGTCTTAGATGGCTCGGTAGTTGATGAGGCACTCTTTGGCATTATCTACACCATAGATGAGGATGATGATTGGCAGTCAGAGATCGCTCTGAGGAAAGCTAATCCAAATTGGTGTGTATCTGTTAATCCTAAGCAGATAATGTCAGAGCTGATATCAGCCAAGCTGAATACCTCGGCTCAGAAAGAGTATCTCACCAAGCATTTGGATGTGTGGGTTAACTCTGACCATCAGTGGCTTAAGATGGAGCACTACAGACAGTGCATAGATTCATCATTGAAAGAGTCTGAATTTTTCGGTGAGTATGCCATCTATGGTCTTGACCTAGCATCTAAGCTAGATATCAGTGCACTCATTAGACTGCACTGGAGAGAGATAGATGGAGTGATACATTATTATGTATTTCCTTATTTCTATCTCCCGGCTGATGCGGTTCACAGCTCGGATAATTCTCAGTATGAGGGATGGGCTAAGGATGAGTATATACAGACTACTGACGGTCCCATCACTGACCTTAATGCTTTGCAGGAGTGGATAGCTGAGGATGTTAAGCAGTACAGTGTACTATCTGTAGCTTATGACCCTATGCAGGCTACTCAGATGTCTCAGAACCTCTTAGGTGATGGTGTGCCGATGGTAGAGCTTGCTCAGAACCTTAAAAACATGTCTGAGCCTATGAAACAGGTACAGGCTCTCATATATACCGGGAGACTGCATATAGCTGATAACCCTGTGATGCATTGGATGGCATCTAATGTTGTCTGTCATACTGATGCTAAAGAAAATATATATCCAAGGAAAGAGAAGGTTCAAGATAAGATAGATGGCATGGTGGCTCTCATAATGGCAATTAACCAAGCTATACAGCTTGATATAGAGCATCAGTACATCTCAGTTAATGACTCAAGCCATGCGGATTGGTCTGATTTTAGCTTTTAACATGTCAGAATTTCCGACATGTTAAAAGTGTGATATAAATCAAAATTGTTAGGTTTTTGTGAGGTTTTGTGAGGTTTTTATGTGGTCATGGATTAAAGGTTTGCTAGGTAACTATCAAGGTGAGCAGGTGAGCAAGCCTGTAGCTCCTATAGTGGACAGCACAACATCTGCCACAGTTAACAATGTTCTCCAGATACCTGCTATCTGGGAATGTGTTAACAAGATAACCAGAGCCATGAGCTGTCTGCCAATGGATGTGCTCAAGTATGTGGATGATGAGGGTAACACTGAGCTTGTGAAAGACGGTACCTTGCATTATCTCTTGGCTGTATCCCCTAATGCACATATGACACCTGCTGATTTTATAAAGACTATCACTGTAGATTATCTGCTACATGGTAATGCCTATGTAAGAATTGATAGGGCTGTCGGGGCTGACTATATAGCAGCACTCACACCTCTTGCAAGTGGACAGGTTAAGCCAATACTTGATAATGGCACTGTGGTCTACAAGTATCTCACGGATAAAGACAGAGAGGTGATATACAGCTCTGATGAGATTATGCACTGGAAAGGCATAGGCAATGGTCTGATAGGCTTGAGTACAGTAGACTTTGCAAGATCGTCACTGACTGAGGCTGTAGCAGCTCAGAATGCCTCTATAGACATGTTCAGGAATAAAGGCAAGCTCAATGGTATCCTGAGTGCTGATACTCCTCTTATCAATAAGAAACAGGCTGATGACTTTCTTGACAGGTTCAGAGAGATGAAACAAGCACCTATAGGCATACCACTACTCCCTAGTGGCTTTAAGTTTCAGTCTCTGAGTCTATCTCCTGCTGATACTCAGCTCCTGCAGACAAGAGAATTCATAGTCAAAGAGTTTAGCCGGTGGTTTGGTATCCCTTATGGATTATTGACCGGGGATGCTCCAGAGCTTGTAGATCTGTCTAACTACTTTTATGAGACAACAATTTTGCCCATGTGTATAGAGCTTGAGCAGATAATCAGACAGAAAGTGGTCAGAGATGACAGGTATACAGTCAAGTTCAGGACATCTGTACTCAAGAGAATGTCTGATCAGACTAGGATCAGTATGCAGACATCATATGCACAGAATGGTCTCAGGACTAGAAATGAGCTTAGGAGAGAGGATGGCTACAAGTGGATTGATGGAGCTGATGAGCTTACAGCTCAGAACAATCTTTATCCATTAGATAAGCTCGGTGAGTCTGATGCATCTCAGACACCTCAGACTCCTTTAAGTGAACAACCTATTAAGCAGTAAGAGGATAATATGAGTGATATTATAGTCAGACAAAAGTCAGCATTATTACTACCTAATGATAAGCCAGAGGGCTTTATTTGTGGCTATGCATCCAAATTTGGAGGTATTGACTCTTGGGATGACACGATTGAGAGACATGCCTATGACAATGTTATAAAGGGTGATATCCCTAAGATGTTTTTCAATCACAATGCATGGGATGATGTACCTCTTGGTAATTGGACACTCTGGAGAGTGGATGAGGTCGGTCTGTATGTAGAGGGTGAACTTAATCTTAATATCTCAAAGGTCAGGGATGTCTATGAGGGTATTAAGTTCGGCTCTGTTGATGGCATGTCAGTGTCAATCTCAATGAGAGGTGATGACTACTGGTATGACGATGACGGCATCAGACATATCAAGAATGTACAGAGAATGAGAGAAATATCTATCTGTACTTTCCCGGCTGATGAAAATGCACGTATTATTAATTACAAGTCAGGTGATATGCCTGACTTTGACAGTATCAGAGATGTTGAGTGCTATCTGCGTGATGTAGGTTTCTCTCAGTCTCAAGCCAAGACCTTTATCAGTAAGGCTAAGGCTACACTAGGCACAGAGAAACAGCGAGATGCTGAGGCTAATGAGCTTAGTATTATTCTAGGTAAGTTAGACAATATCATAAGGAAATTGTAATGAGTAACATTGATGAAATTTCTCAGATGATCAGCACTATTGATGGCAAGATCACTGACAATGCTCAGACTGTAGCATCTTTGCAGTCAGAAATTCAGTCTCTTAAGGGTTCTCAGAATTCTGTATCAGAACTTGAGAACACTATCAAGTCTTTACAGAAAGAGGTGCAGGCTTTACAGCAGACTAAGGCTCAGTCTGTTATCACCACTGATAACAAGATGGACTATGGCTCACGCTTTGTTGCATCTAATGAGTTCAAGGCTTTTAAGTCAGCTCTCAGAGATAGAAATGCATCTATCAGATTAGAGCTTGCTGCAGCTCCTGAGACTACTCAGGCAAGTAACTCTGCTACACGTACCTCCTTGGCTCAGCCATATGAGGCAGGTATTGTGACTGATCCACGTCAGGTCTTAGCTATTGAGTCACTGTTTGGCAAGATTAACATAGATGTTAATGCTTATCAGTACATCAAGTATGGATTTACCACTACAGGGACTGCTACAGGGCCTGCAGTAGTATCTGAGGGTAGTGCAAAGCCTGAAAGTAATTACAGGGGCACTATTGAGACAGGCACTATCAAGACCTTGGCTCATTGGACTAAGATGACTGAGCAGATGATCGCTGATAACGGCAATATAGTGACATTCATTAACGATGATATGCAGTATCAGTTGAATAAGGTTATTGATGCTCAGATTGTTAATGGTACAGGCTCAGGTCAGCTCAAGGGCTTATCTGCATCAGGTAACTACACTGACTACATCACAGGTGCAGGCATTGACACTGGTGATACTGTTATTGACCTCATCCTCAAGGTTAAGACCAAGATGGAGGCAGCCAATATCAGAAATATCAGCTTATTGCTTAACCCTGTTGATTGGTGTAAGGTGCTTTGCTCTAAGAATGTTAACAAAGATTACCTCATTCCGGGTATTGTTGACATCCCTCAGCAGATAATTTGGGGTGTACCTGTTATCCTCTCAGGATCTGTGACCTCTGGTAAGTTCCATATGGGTAACTTCTATGAGGGTGGTAAGATCTTTGAGCGTCAGGGTGTGACTGTTGAGATGGCTCGCTCTGGTGATGACTTTGAAAAGAACCTTATGACTCTCAGAGTAGAAAGACGCTTGGACTTTGCTGTAGTTCAGCCTAAGGCTTTGGCATATGGTGATTTCTCAGTGTCATAGTCATAGCATATAATTTCATTAGTCCTAAGGTTAAGGGGAGTGTCAGACTCCCCTTTTTTATTGGAGGTAAACTATGGACTTATATGTGACAGTTGCTCAGCTTAAGGCTCATCTCAGAATAGACTCAGACTCAGAGGATCTGTTATTGGCTCAGTACATTGAGTCAGCACAGGAGGAGGCTGAGACCAGAATGAGGAGACCTATATGCTCTGCTACTGATACTGATGCTGTAGCAAGTACACCAGAGAATATCCCGGCTAGTATCAAGCAGTTTATCTTGGTAACTGCAGGTGATTTCTACATGGCTAGAGAAAACAGGCAGGAGAAAGGATATACACTGTACTATGAGCACTTACTTGATAGGTGGGTGAGATATGATAAGTAACGTATCAGCAGGAAAGCTCAGAGATCAGATAAAGTTGCTTAAGCCAAGCAAGACTCTCAATACCTCAGGATCTCATATCGTGACTTATACCACTGTAGGTACCGTGTGGTGTAACCTTAAGCAAGTGACTCTCAGAGAGATAATGAATTCCTCGGTAGAGATGCCTACAGAGACATACACTATACTCATGAGATATAGACCTGGTATTTCTCAAGATTGGTGTGTAGAGCTCCCGAACAAGTGCAGATATAGGGTGGTGAGCATCAATACTGATACATCTGCAGGTATGATGATACTAGGTGTAGAACTTGATAATACGATAATACAGACAGTGGAGAGTTAACCATGAGCATGAGTAACATTAAGACTGACCTTGTAGACGCTCTGTCTACCATTCCTGATACAAGTGTGAGCTATGACTACTCTACTGCAGCAGAGTCAGAGAAAGCTATAGTTATTGAGTCATTAGACATGAGCTATCAGCATGATCTTGATATGGGATGGCATAAAGAATTGACAGTTAATGCTGTGCTCATCACCAAGACTGCTACTGACCTTGACTCTCTGATAGATGCATTAGAGGGTATTGATAATCTCTCTGAGGGATGTATCAGAGATCTGATGCTTGAGGCTATCACTTTGGACAATAAGGATGAGGATGTCTGCATAGCATCTGCTACTCTCTCATGCTTAGTGTGGGATGTAGCATCTGATGAATAGAGGATATTGTCATGGGTAAGAGGTTTGAGCTCACCAATGCTACTCATATCAATGAGGTGACAGTTGGTGGCAATGATAGAGACTTTGAGCATATGCTTGATGATTTCTTGGAGAGAATGTCTCATGTAGACAGAAAACTCTCACTGGATACTCAGAAAAAGATACTTAGAGACTCTACTGCTGATGCTATCAAGTCTCTGAGAGCTAAAGTTAGGACATCATACAAGAAACATACAGGATATGCTGTAAGATCTGTGAGAGCTAAGACAAAAGAGTCAAGGTCTCAGAGAGGCACTGTATATACGACCTATGGCTATAGAGATAAGCATCTCCCTGACATCCATAACAAGAATATCATTAACAGGAATGGTGACTATAGAGTCAGACCTAAGCCTGCTACATACATAGGTATATGGGGTGACTTAGGTACCAAGAAAATCAGAGGCAGGTCTGTACTCAGATTGGAGTGGCAGGCACATAAAGAAAGAATTAAGAAAAAGTTAGAGGAGCAGATACTCAAGCTGATGGACTCTGGCTTTCTTAATAAGTAGTAATGCATTATTAACAACATTGTAGGAGTTATTATGACTGCAACCTTATCACCTACAACCAAGAAAAATGCCATCACAGGCAAAAATACCCTTGTAGGTTACAAATTAGCAAGTGATACATCAGGTGACTATGTCACTATTCCGGGTGTATCTGTATTCACGGGCTTGGGCGGTACTGTAGAGGATATTGATCAGACCTGTATTGCTGAAGACACTAAGAGATATCTCAGTGGTGCATGGGATGGCAATGAGATCACTATCACTATCCATCACTATACAGGTGACACCACTCAGCAGGCTCTTATCAGTGCTGCCAACAGTGGCTCTATCATCTCTCTCTGCATCCAGTATCAGGATGAGTCTACTGCTATCATGGAGGTGGCACTTAAGACTGCTACTCCTCAGGACCCTAGCATATCTGATACTCTCAAGTGGGACATTGTTGGTAAGCTTAACTCTAAGCCTACATGGACACTTGCAAGCTAGTGAGATGTGTATCAAGGATAAAGGGGCTCATGTGAGCTCCTTTTTTTATCAATAATGAGGACTAATGAGATGGATATTTTAGAAAAAATTAAAAATATCAAGTTTAATACTGTAGATGTGGATGCTCATGAGCTTGGTGAGGGCTGTACTCTGAGAGTGAGAGAGCTTTCAGGCTGTGAGCAGTTGGAATTTCACAATATGCTACAGGTTAAGGGCAATACCGCTGATGTTAAGGCATTAGCCTATGCTCTGATGTGTGCTCTGGTTGATGAGAATGGCAATGCACAGCTCAAGACTCAGGATGAGTCAGAAAAACTCCTCAGAGCTTTACCGGGTAAGCTTTTTCAGAGATTGAATAAGGCTATATTTGACCTCAATAATGGAGAGCATGAAAAAAACTGATAGAGCAGTCTACAGTCAAGCTCTGTGTACGCATAGCAAGAGAGATACATATGCCTATATCATGTGTACTCTCTCTCCCAGTACATGAGCTTAATATGTGGGCTGAGGTGTTCAAGGCTGAGTACTATGATGCTCATCCAGATGAGAGAGCTGAGAAAGACTGTCAAGAGCAGGATATGATGTCTTATCAAGCATATGCATTGCTTGGAGGAGATGTAGAGAGGAGGAGATAGATGTCTGTAGTCAATAACATTCTTAATATGGTCAAGTTGAATACTACTGACTATAACAAGAAATTGCAGAAAATGAAAAAAGACACCAAGAGAGATACCAAGAGTATTGGATCTAGTTTCTCCTCCATGGCATCAGCTTGGAAAGCTGCCTTAGTCGGCATTGCATCTGCATCCTTGGTATCATCAGTAAAAAGAGAGCTTGAGTCTACAGAGAGAGCTGTAGCAGGCTTTATCTCCTCCTTTGGAGGTGTTGATCAAGCAAGAGCTCAGTTTGAGATGTTACAGCAGGCAGCCAGAGATACTATACAGCCTTTTGACTCACTGCAGACTGCTGCCATGAACCTTAAGAGAAATGGTGTACAGCCTACTGCTGACATGCTTAAGACATTCTCTCAGATTGCATATGGCACAGGTCAGAGCCTAGATACTGTGACCAATGCTTTTACCTCATCCATGCAGGGGAGATACAAGGCACTTAATCAGTTAGGTATTACAGCTCAGGATCAAGGCTCTAAGCTTGCTCTGACTTACAAGGGTGTTACCACTACTATAGATAAGAGTGCAGAGAGTCTCCACAATTACTTTGAGACTGTAGGCAAAGAAAATGAGGGAGTACTTGATTATCTGCAGTCTGGTATGACAGGTGCTCTTAATCACCTTGATAATGCTTGGGGTGACTTTGTCCGGGCTATTGGTGAAAGTGGTCTAGGTGATCTCATCGTTAAGATAGTGAGAGATATTGCTACTGCCATGGATGGCATCACGGCATGGATTAACAAGAATTCACCATACATCAAAGGCTTTTTCCAAGGTCTGATAGAGGGGTGGGATGCTGTATATCAAGGTGTTAAGTCAGCTCTGGATGCTGCTTATGACTACATCTCTGACTTTTTCGATGACTCAGAAAAAGAGTCAAAGACAGGTCTCTCAAATATCGGCTTATTCCTTTCTAATTTCTTTGAGTTCGCTCGGGCAGGTTTCATGGAGTATGTGGCAAAGCCAGCCTCTAATGCATGGACAGCCCTTAAGGGTGGATTTAAGGGAGCGTCTGAGTGGTTGGCTGAGCTCGCCTATACAGGTGATTTCAGTAAGGCTGCTGATGCCTACAATGATGTCATCAATGAGACATCAGATGAGATGCTTGAGAATACCAAGATCATCAATAGAGCTATAGATCTGCAATTTGATGAGATTGAGAAAAAAACCAAGCGTATCAAGGATGAATTGGGGAGAAAGCCTCCATCAGCTCCTACAGTGCCTACTTTTTCAAGTATGGTCTTGGGTGGTGGCTCTGGTGGTGGAAAAGGTGCTAGAGCTGAGGCTGATAACTGGGCTAAATACTATGACAAGGTTAAGGATATAGCCAAGAACAGTCTCAGTGACCTCAGAAAGCTTGAGGCTAGACATAATGAGCAATTAGCTGAGCTTGATGAGGAATTCAAGAAAAGCAGATTAGCTACAGAGTCAGAGTATCTCAATGCCAAGAAAATCATCAATGATGAGTATATGAGACAGTACAAGGATATCCAGAAACAGGCTCAGGATTTCTTGAAAGATATCTATGATGATGATGTGGTTAACCTGCAGGATACATACAGAGCCAAGCTTGAGCTATTAGATCAGTATCATGATGAGTCTCTGGTATCTGAGGATGACTATCTCAAGGCTAGAGAAAAGCTCTATACAGACTATACTGCAGAGCTGAATAAGATAGAGAAAAAGAGCAAGGGTAGTGTACTGTCTGAGGAGGATGTAGAGAACCTTGAGCACTTTCATGATGCCATGGACAGCATGTCTGATGCTTTCTCTAATCTGACTCAAGGTCTTAATGAGTCATCAGCAAGCTATAAAGCTCTTTTCACTATACAGAAAAGCTTTGCTGTAGCATCTGCCACAGTTAAGGCTGCATTAGCTTGGATGACTGCATTATCTGAGAGTAAGACTTGGTATGAGGCTTTAGCAAATTACGCTGCAGCCATATCACTGACTACATCCATCATATCTCAGCTCAAGTCAGTATCTATGCATGACAAGGGCGGTTATATCAAGGGTGGTCAGCTCGGTATTGTTGGTGAGTATGGACCTGAGATAGTCCGGGGACCTGCATCAGTCACCTCCAGAAAAGATACTGCTGCAATGGCTAGGGCATCTATGGGTGGCAGTTCTGTGACTGTTAATCTCTATGAGGATAGAGCCAAGGCAGGACAGGTAGAGCAAAGCTCTACACAGGATGGAGAGCAGATCATTAACATATTTGTCTCAAACATCAGAAAGGGCGGTCAGATTGCTCAAACGATGGAGAGCACCTATGCTCTGAGGAGATATGGAGCATAATTGCTAATATTTGACGTGTATCGATCTGATGCACGTCATAAACAGGGAATAATGACATGAATACTGATTTTAAGTACTATCCAAACAGCCTGCCAAGACCTCTGCAGACAGGCTATACCATCAAGCACAAGGCTAACATGCTTAGGACTCAGATGTCTGATGGCTATGTGAGACAGAGATTGGTTAATCAGGGAGCTCCAGACACTCTCTCAGTACAGATGATAATGACTGAGCTTGAGTACAGGACTCTGATAGAGTGGTATAAGGCTGACATCCAGTGTGGGGCATCATGGTTTGTGATGCCGTTACTGTCAGTAGATACAGATCAGCACATACAGTATAGGTATGTGAGAATACAGGGCGGTGAGATAGATGCAAGTGTGGTGAGCACTAATCAGACTGAGGGTACTATATACCGGGTAAGCATGACACTGGATGTCTCCAATACTATTGTAGATGATGGATCTTGGGATCCTGATGTCCCTGCAGGTGCTAGTGATGACGAGACAGGAGAGTTCTCTATAATAGACTCTGCAAGAATAATCTCAGATGTAGATGACCTTGGAGACAGCTCAGGTGAATATACAATTGTGGAGGAGTAGAGATGAGTTTTAAGAAAACAGTCACATTCACAGCTAATGTGAGTGACTACACTGATGGTACCGTATCAGCTAGAGTACAGGCTGAAAATAAGATATTAGGTGACTTAGTCGCTTTTATTTTGTCTCAGAACCTAGGCATCTCAGTACAGGAAAAAGTTTCAATAGGTGATGCTAAGTGGAGCGGTGAGCCTTTTTATTGCTCGACAAGTGGCTATACTGGAGATGTTAATAATAATAATTCACTTTGTACGGATATATATTTTTTAGGGAAAGGCATTGATAAAAAATGCCTAGGATTATCAATAGACACTCATACATTATACTGTGCATTAAGTGATACACCTACTAATGATATGAGGTATGGTGCAGCTAATTTGGGTTCATATGGCAGAGTACCAACCGCACAACTAAGAAAACTCCAAAGTTCAAAAGAAACAAATAGAGATAAATATCTGGGCAATGTTAAGTTATATCAATTCGATCAGAGTGCCAACACATTATCAATTAGTATCAATTATTGGAAAAGTCAAGATACTATTGTATTAATAACGGGACTTGCTGCCTTAGTAATTGACCGCAATTCATGTATGTACACGAATAACGGATCATATGGATCCTTGCATTTTGGACTAAACGATGATTTCTTAATTTCTGATGCGTCATACTCATATAGTGCGAGAAATGAGAATGTATCATCCAATTATCAGCTTAATTATGCGATGTCATTTAACCCATTTTTTATCAAATATGAATCAAATTATAGCATTTGGGAGCGTCCAAATAGTCCTTTATATGTCCCAACATCGATCTTGTGTCACAAGATGAGCCTATGCCAGCAGATAGATTCAACTGACATTCCTTTAAATATTTCGGGGGGGATAGAAGCAACGGCATTACTCCCAATGGTGACTGCACATGGTTTCCCTCGTATCGGTAATAATGAGCTTTATATCAAAAAAATGTACGTCCCGATGACATACCCGGCTATTACATCACCTGTAAAGATCGGATACACACCGGGCAAGCTTAATGCTGAGAATGTATATAGTCTCAATGGTAAGAATTATGTATGCCTTAACAATGGTGTCATAGGCTTATTTGTAGAGGTAGAGGATCAAGGGGATTAACCTTAACAACCTTAACAACCTTAATAACTTATGCAGTTATTAAGGTTGCACAAAGTTGGAGAAAAGTTGGAGAAAAGTTGCATGATATACACACTTAATGAGATATATGCATCAGGCGGTCAGCTCCCTGCCGTCACTCTCACTATAGAGAATGAGGAGATAGGAGAGCTTAACTTTATTCTTGCATATGAGGACAAGAAAATTGATGACGTGCTCTATCATGCATCAGCTTTTACAGTTCAGCTCCCTGAAAGGTCTGACAGCGGTTTTACAGACCTAGCTTTCTCTGTCTGTGGTGTATCTGGTCAGTGCTATGACTATGTTAAGAGGACTCTACAGAGTAAAGCTACTACATATCTGACTCTCAGACAGTGGCATCCAGAGACTGAGGAGCTACTGTACTCTCTCAAGCTTACTGTGACAGGCGGTCAATTAACCAGAGATGCAGCTAACTTTACTGCATCTTTCTGTGACATGCTGAATACAGAATTTCCTAAGCTAAGGTATACAACCTACAACGCTCCCGGACTCAAGTATGTAGCTTAAGAGGTCATATGAGTAGGAAAATTAATGATTATCTATTAATCAAACATACCCCTAATGGCAGAGAGTACCCTTATCTTGACTGTTGGGGTTTAATTGTAGATGTGTACAGAGAGATCTTAGACATCAAGCTACATGACTACACCGATCTCACTCAAAAAGATATGAATAAGGGGCTGATGTATGAGAGAGACTCAGGCAGGTTTGTTGAGGTAAAAGAGCCACAGGATTATGACATAGTGGCTTTTTTCGTAAATGGCAGACTGTATCATGTAGGACTGTGGATAGGTGGCAGGATACTGCATACATCACAGCAGAGAAATTGCAGATATGAACAATTAGACAGGGTATCACTGTCTCAGAAAAGGTATTACAGATATGTTAAGGATAGAGGTAGTAAGTAGAGAGGATCTGAGTAGAGTCTTAGAACATCACTATACTGATGCTCATGCATGCACACTCTTAGATCTTATTAAGTGTGAGTGTCCGTCATACTCTCCAGAGACATCTGTATATCTGAGTGCATATGTAGATGCTGTGAGATATTCATATGATGATTGGTCTATAGTTGACCTTACTCATGCTAAGAGTCTCAAGATAGTCATTGAGGCAGGTGGTATTGAAGTCTCTACAGTGATGGCTATCATCTCAGTCATCATGGCTGTGGGTACTGCCGTGTACAGTATTATCATGGCTAATAAGATGACATCTGCTACTCAAGGAGATACCAAGCAAGGCAGTTCCATCTATGATGTCAACGCTCAAGGTAACAAGGTCAAGCTCACTCAGGTAGTACCTGAGAACTTTGGCTTTTTTAAACACTTTCCTGACTACTTGGCAGATAAGCATGTATTCTACAGAAATAATAGACAGTTCATGGATGTGATACTCTGCCAAGGGGTAGGCTACTATGATTATGAGGCTAATCACTCAGATATCTATGTGGGTGAGACTCCTATCAATGAGCTTGAGGGATGCAGAGTAGCTATCTATGAGCCCGGTACTGTCATGACTGCTGATAATTCTATAGAGGATAAGTCATGGTACTGCTACTACTCCTCTACAGAGGTCACTGCATCAGGTCATACACTTGAGCCTGCAGTGTCAGAGATTGATCAGTCGTCTCAGTCTAATCCTAGTGTGTACTTTACTGATGATACATTCAGCGGTACTTACTATGTGGGTGGCTCTACATCATATGGCTGTGCAGGTCCGTCAGTCACTCCTCCTGTGCAAAAAAAATTAGACCTCAGATGGGGTGATGGTGTGTACTTTACTATCTCAGGAGCTAATAACACCAGACTTGTAGGTTCATCAGATACTATCACTGATGATGCAGTGGCAGGTACTAGCTCTATAGATGTGGTGCTCGCTGATAACTTTGCTGATGACCATTATGCTCTGCATCAGTCATGGCTGAGAGCTAGAGTCACTGATCCTGATACTCAGCAGATTACCTCTGCCGGGGATATAGTGAGAATAGTGGTCAAGAAAATCACTAGACTGACATACACTATTCATGGGGGTACATCGGGTCCAGGCATTGAGAGTGTGGATGCTACAGATGAGGTAACATCACCATGTGAGCTCTTAGATGTTGTCTACAGTACTGTAGATGATGATGAGATAGCTACTATCACTGTAGACAGTACAGAGCTTGACCAAGGCAATTATCCTGCTACTCCTACAGCTCCATCAGGAGCATACAACACCTCTGTAGAGTATGTGACTGAGATACTTGTGACTCAAGGTCTCCCGGTGGACTATCCATGGGCTGATAATGGCATGTATATCATCAATTCTCATGATAGCAGTACAGGTGTATACAATGTCTCCAGAGTGTCTCAGGACTATGCTGTGATAAGCGGATGGGTTGAGTTTTGGGGACAGGGGATACCTAATAGCTCACTATCTTTCACTATTGATGAAAGCTCAAGTACTGCCGGGGAGTATGTAGGTCCATACAGGGCATGTCCTTATGGGGCTGAGGCTACTATATTTGAGTATGATATCTCTTTTCCTCAAGGCTTAGGCTATCTGCAGGATGATGGCTCTTTTCGTGACCTTTCAGTCAAGATAGAGATAGGCTATAGACTAGCAGGCACTAATGATCCATGGGTGACTGTAGAGAGAACATTCACAGAGCATACCAATGATGAGCTTGCTTTCACGTATCAGCTTGAGCTTGAGACTGCAGGTAACTATGAGTTTAGGATGAAAAATCTCTCTGATGCAGACAATAGCACCAGAGCTCTTAATACCTGTAAATGGATAGGGCTTAAGTCAGTCATCAGTACTGTCAATAAGTATGATGACATGACAGTACTTATCTGTAGATTTAAGGGGACAGAGACTCTGTCAGAACTGTCAGAGAACCAAATAGCTACATACTGGACTAGAAAGCTCCCGGACATTAGCTCTGGTGACTTGATTGCTACTCAGGAGATAGCACCTGTAGTCAAGTATGTCTGCAATGCCTCTAAGTATGCAGGTATCATCAATGATACCTCACTTGCTGCATATAATACTCTGTGGATGAATAAAGGGCTTAAGCTTAATGGTACCGTTGATGATGACAGTACTCTGCTTAATGTATTGAGAGACTGTCTTAATGTAGGCTTTGCCTCTCCTGTAGTGCTCAATAATAAGCTCTCATTCACAAGACTGCATGTACAGGGTGTAGCAGAGCCATTGGCTCAGATATTCACTCCTCAGAACCTGACCAAGTCTCCTGAGATAACTTTTAATTTACCAAAGGATGATGATGTTGATGAGGTGGTGGTTGACTACACCTCACCTCAGACATATAAGACTGAGACCATATTCTGCCATGTTGATGAGAATGGTGACAGCTTAGTCACTGCATATCCAATGTCAGTGCATCAGGAAAAGATGACAGCCTTTGGTGTGACCTCAAGAGAGCAAGCTGTGGCTATGGGTATGAGGAGACTCAGATATCTCATGAGCACCAGAGTGACCTACAAGATAGAGACTGAGTATGATGGTCTTAACTGTCAGTATAATGACCTTGTTGGTCTTGTTCTTGATGAGAATCTCAGTAATGTCACAGGCAGAGTGACAGAGTATGTCTCATCATCTCATACTATAGAGACAGATATGGAGATACCTGAGGCACTGACTACAGGCATTATCTATATCAGAAAGCTTGATGGCTCTATGTCTCAGTACACATATACACGCTCAGACAGTCATCATCTTGTACTAGATGGCTCTCTGACTTGGTGCTCTGATTACGGCATCAGCATGGAGTATCCATTCTTTGCCATTGGGGAGCTGATCAAAGCATGGGTGACTGAGGTTAATCCGGGTGATAAGCGTGTATCTATCACTCTGGTCAATTATGATGAGGATATTTTCACCGATGACATATAAGGCAGTAGCATATTGTGTAGTCAATGCAGACTACATAGATCCATGCATAGTGGCTCTAAGCTCTTTCTTTAGATTTAATTATCTCAAGACTATAGTCTATTATCAGACAGGCACTAATCTCAAG
The DNA here is from genome assembly GCA_017442315.1 of Bacteroidales bacterium. Lineage (GTDB taxonomy): Bacteria > Bacteroidota > Bacteroidia > Bacteroidales > UBA932 > Cryptobacteroides. Next base: position 11,135 of record JAFRZX010000001.1, on the reverse strand, counting down.
AGACTGCATGCAGCTCTTGATGATTATCCAGTAGAGTACAGAGAGTGTGAGTTCCCTGCACTCCCTGAGCATGATAATTTAGGAGATAAATACTTTGAGATGTTTGTCAGCAGAGAGAGTCTGCCTGCATATGCGATGAGACTACAGGCACTCTCTGAGCTTGCTCAGGAGTATGATGTAGTGGTTAACTTTGACCTTGATACTCTGTTTTTTAACACTGTGATGCCATTGGTAGACAGATGCAGAGCAGAGTACATCTATGGAGTCTCTGAAAGGAGAAATAGAGACAGGTGGGTCAAGAGTCTTGATGTCCTAGACATAGCACCATATCACTCATACATTAACACAGGTTTCTGTGTATATGGCTCTAAGGCAGTCAATACGGTACCTTGTATCATGGATGACTACAGAGGCTTTTTGAGAGCCAATGCTAAGCATGTGTACTGTCCTGAGCAGGATTATCTTAATGTCAGATATGCTGATGTCATCAGAGAGATACCTGAGCATTATAATCTGATGTTCACATCACCTAATTATGCTAACCTATCTCCTGTGATGGTGCACTATCTTGGATCTGATAAGCCATGGAGCAGATATAGAGGTGCTGATAGATATGTAGCTCTATACTACAAGAGATACCTTGCTGAGTGTAGGAGATGCAGTCAGTATCTGTCTGCTGATTTTATGGAAAAAATATCTCAGAGAGTACACTTTTTATAATTGTGACTCACGATCTATTAATCGGTTTTTTGGCTTAACAATCTCATCATACAATCTTTATTACAGCCAGAGGAAAGGCTGTATAAAGAGGAGATTGTTATGGATGAAATAACACATACTATCCTGCCTAAAATGCAGGTAGTGGATGGGGCGGTACAGCCCTTGGTGCTGGGTTCGGTGGTCTGATTGGATCATGGCTCGGTAATGGCTTTGGTGGTTTCGGTGGCAATAGAGCTGCAGGCATCGGATATGACACTGGTGCTCTTAATGGCATCCAAGGTCAGCTCAATAATGTGAGCGGTCAGATTGCTAATGCGGATCGTGACCTGCTTATGCAGACTAGCGGTCAGAACCAATTTATAGGTAATTTGGTGAACAGTACCGGGGATGCGATTGTAGGAGCTATCAATAGCACTGCCATGAATACTCAGCAGGGTATCTACAATAATACTCTCAATCAGGTGCAGAGTCAGGCAGCTACTAATTTGAGCATGTGTCAAGGTTTCGGTGGTATTAACTCAGCTATTGATAGAGGTGTAGGCTCTCTTAACCTTAACATTGCAAGCCAAGGAGCTGAAAGCAGATTACAGGCTCAGCAGTTAGCATCTCAGCAGCAGGCTTGTTGCTGTGAGGTTAAGCAAGCTATTGAGAGAGAGGGCTGTGCTAACAGAGAGCTCCAGAGAGAGATACAGACTCAGGCTCTCAGAGATGTGCTTATCAGTACTCAGGCTGAGAATGCTGCACTTAAGTCTCAGATTTTCCAGACTAATCTCACGGCTCAGCAGACTGCTACTATCATCAATGCACTTAAACCTGCTACTACCACCACAGGCTATGTTGTAGAGGGTGTGAGAGTACCTAAGACATCAAGAGAGACAGCCTGTAATGTGCTGTATACATGGTTCTCTACAGTAGATAATAAGCAGTTCACTCCTCAGATGATAAGACCTGCAGAGTGGCTTATGGCTAATGTCTATGCATCACCTATCACAGATGCAAGGGTGAGCAAGCTTAAGGCTCTATGCAAGATAAGAGATGATAATGTCGCTCAGACTCCTCAGACAGTACAGCAGACAGAGGTGTATGAGCAAGCTCCACTAATTAATCCAGAGGTACTCCATGGCAACGAGTCAAGAAATACAGCAGATAGATCAGCTCCTACAAGTGATAAGAGAAAGTGCCCTGGAAATAATCGATAACAAGCAAGTGTCTAACAGTGACCTAGTAGCTTATATCTTTGACAAAGGTATAAGCTTTGCTCAGAATAACAGGAGCTTACAGACTATTGTGGATATAGGTGCTATAGGGTTAGCTTATGCCGTGAGGAATCACTGCCATGGAAAAGATAACGGATCATCTAGGTAATACCTATGATACTCTTAAGGATATGTGTGCAGAGTATGGTGTATCAGTGAATTGCTACACTAAGAGGATGCAGAGAGGAGCAAGCAAGAGAGATGCTCTGACTATGCCTTGTGATAAGCACTACTACAAGTACAATGGTCATATCTTTCTGAGCAAGAGTGGACTCTTAGCCTATGCCGGGCTTAATGAGGGGGAGTTCTATAAGATTGCTGATAAGGTCAAAAAAATATAGCTCCTAGAGATATCTAAGAGCTATATTATGAACTTGTTATTAAATCTAATTTTTTTAATCAACCCTAAAAGGAGTAATTCTATTCTAGCAAACAGGAGTGTATCCTGTCAATCTTTTCTGAACCTACAGATACTCTGAAAGCCTCCAAGAGGGTTACTATTCACAGCCTATCAAAAATCGCAGAATCGTTACCACACTTGGTAATGCGTAAATACGACTAATTTTTAAACAATTCTATTCGTCCTCCAAAACCGATTTTTTTGACCTTAATTTTTTATAGTAAAAAAGCTCGGGAATCCTTATAAAATATAGCTTTTTCAAAGATTTTTGTTGCTATTTTAAATCGATATGGTATAATATATACCATATCGATTATATATCTATTTGAGGTACTTTTATGGCTAATAATATTACTTACGTAAAACAAAAATCCGGAGTTATTTATGCTTACGAAAATCTCGGAACCTGGGACAAGGTTAACAAGAAACCGATATGCAGGAGACGTCTTATTGGAAAGGTTGATCCGGTAACAAAAGAAATTGTTCCTACCGACCAGCGTAACAAAAGTCAGAGTCCGGATTATGTTCAACCTCCATATGAAAAAGGATATGAGATGCCTACGACTCTTGCCGGTCGAAAAAAGGAGATACTCAGGCTTCTGAAGGAAAATTACGAACTCAAACAAAAAATTGAAGAACTCGAGAAGAAGATTGCTGAAGCAACTGCAAAAACTGAAGCGGCAGAAACAGTTGAAAAAAACGAAACTGCAGAAACAGCAAACTGCTTATCAGCTGAATAATTTTTTTTATCAGGCAGTTGCAATGCAGTCTGCCTATTTACGGCACAATCATATAGGCTTAAAAACTAAAACATCATGGAACAGTTTGAGAAAGTTATACATTTAAGCTGCAATGCACTCATCGTGGATGGAACCCGCTGGGTTCGCAGTTCTTTGTATAATCAGCTGAGCAAAGATTGTCGCCGGATGCAGCACAGAATAGCTTCTCTCACAACTGAAAGAGATTCACTTAAGCAGGAACTGGAACAGTGGACACAGCCGGCACCCAATTCTGAAAACAAGGCCCAGCGCCAGCTTGCAAGAAAAGACGCTGCCTATCAAAATCTTAAACTGAAGTTTGAGCAGCGGAAGTCTCAGGTCAAAAAGCTCAAAGAGCAGATTAACGAGTTCAAAAAAGAAAAAACGAATTTGATAAAGCAGAATGTTGCCAGTCAACGCAGATGCGCTGAGTTTGAGAATGAAAATGCCATAATGCAGGCAAAGAATGATAAATTCGAGCAACAAATAAAAGAACTTGAAGAAGAGCTGAAAACTCTTCGCGAAGAACATAGTGAACTTGAGCTGACCAACGGGCAACTGAAGGATAATTTAGAAAAAATAACTTCTCAGCTTAACGCTGACAGCAACAACTCCGGTCTGCCGACTTCAAAAACTCCTATTGGCAAGGAAAAAAGGAAACCGGTTCCCAATCTTCGCCAAAAAAGTGATCGCCGGAAAGGCGGTCAGCCGGGCCACAGGAAAAACCAGCTCGCACAAAGTACGGATGAGCTGATAACAGGTTACCGAGATCACCTTCCTGAAGAATTCAAAGAGCAGATGCAGGACCGGGAGCTCATTCCTGAAATCCTGAACTGTCCAAACTGCGGTGCCAGGATTACCGATGACATGTTGACTGTAAGAGAAAAGGAGGAGATTGATTTCGAAATCAAAATCAATCGAATCAGACACAGATTTTATGAAATCGTCTGCAGTCACTGCAACATGCGGTTCAAAATCAAAATACCGAATCAGATCAAAGAGCCGGCCCAGTACGGTCCCCACATCAAATCCCTCATCTGTGTTCTGCTCAAGGGAGGAATCGTAAGCGTCAACAGAGTCAGCCTGATTATCAACTCTCTGCTTAAGCTGAATATCAGTGAGGGTTATATCTGTAAACTTTCCCGTCAGCTCGGTGAGATGTGTGAGGACTTTTCTAAAAAAGTTACATCACTGTTTCAGTTCTTTGCCATAATAGGATGGGATGATACCGTTGTCAGAGCCAACGGAAAAAACATCTGTTTCAGAACATACGTAACCAACTTCATTTCCCTCTATACCGCGCATGATCAAAAGAATCTGCAGGGACTTATTGATGACGGTATACTGACCTCTTTAACTGTTCTTAACAGAGTAATACACGACCACAATACTGTTAACTACAATGAAATCTTTAACTTTCTGAATGCCGAATGTAACGCTCACCTTTTAAGAGATTTACTGAGAGTTTATGAAAACAACAAAGACAGGGCGGAATGGACGCTGGAGCTTAAAAACACAATCTCAGAACTGATAAACAAACGCAACACTATGGTTGAAGAGGACAGCAGCAGTACCTCTCTTCCGGCTGAAGAAATCAATAATTTTAAACAAAATTTGATCGCTGTACTTGCCTCCCGGAAAGTTATCGTTGAGCAAATGATTCAGGAACATGAAAAACGCCAGCGTGAGCTTGGCAATAAATCAAACAAAATCATTCCGCCTGAATCATTACTCCTGGAACTGAGAATAATCAACAGACTTTCCGTTCCTGAATATATGGATGCATACTTCGCCTGGATGGGGAATTTTAACATCCCGGTTACAAACAACTGCTCTGAACGAGCACTTCGTACAGAGAAGACGCATATGAAAGTGAGCGGTCAGTTTGCATCAACTGAAACCGCCGAATACCATGCAATGGTCATGACTTACCTTGAGACCTGTAAGAAAAACGGAATCAACAGTTTTGATGCTATCACGGCAATGTTCGAAGGAAAACCGTACACGGTTGAATCTTTAAATTTGGTGGAACACCTGGATTACAAGGAAATGTATCATCCGTCAGCTCCGCCGTTTTCTTCGGAACTCAACAAAACTCCTCCGGACCAATAAAATCTCAATCTTACCAACTCGAGAGGTTCCAGTTATGGAAACCTCCGGGTAATCTTTCCTTGTATGGCATTGATCGATTTTTATGCTCTGTAGGGACTGTGAATAGTAACCCAAGAGGAGCTGTGGGCTGTCTACATTGGTGAAATGAGATACAAGTCTACCGTTAAATCTCCATCTCCTGGCCCTTGATGACCATTGGTAGATACCTTTGTCAGACTCTATGACTACATCACCATTATGACCGACAAAATCAGGACGGTAGTAGTGATAGTTTTTGTTATCGTCAAAAAATTCATACACATGAGTCACAGGATTGTAGAAGTCATCAGGCTGAGTGTAGTGATTAAGCTCGCTGATGTCTCTACATCTGCTGTATGATTGCTCAAGCGGTTTCATTCCGTACATCATGACTGAATACTCCCTTGATTGTCGGATTAAAGATATAGAATTCTACTATACTGCCGTTGGCTCTGATAAGGTCTACAGTGAGATGATACAGGTCACTGTTGTGAGTGCTCCTAGAGGTGATATAGTCATCATACAGTTCAGACTGCTTGTAGGTATATCCTACTCTCTCTATGCCCTTAACTAAAATGATGCTGATGGTATCCTCTGGAGTGCAGAGCTTGAGTAATTGATGAACTTTGAAAACCATTAACTACTCCTTGTAGATGATGATATCAAGACCACCTGTAGCATGATTAACCATAACCATACCTACAGTGTATGTAGCATACTTATCAATGACCTCAGATGCAGCAGATACTCTGCCGTGATACAGAATAGCTCCTGTATTCAGATGCAGATCTATGATAGTATATGGAGCTATGACATGGAGCTGATGGGATAGAGTGATAGTGTATCCAGTGTCTCCAATGTCTTGAGTATCATCCTGAGATCCTGCTAATATCTCATCAGATTTCTTGATAAGATATGACATGGTAGTAGGTGGTATTCCGTGAAATTCCGCATACTCCTTGATCGTTGCATAGTCGTTCTTATGAGTAAGATAGTTATTAAGTATCTTTCTCTTTTCTATGAGTGAATATTTCATGTTATCTCCTTATCCCCTGCATGGAATACAGGGGATTATCATCATTATCTCTGCATATTCTGAGGAGGTGGCATGTACCCCGGCTGAGGCTGCCCCTGTGGCTGACTATATCCCTGTTGTGGCTGTTGCTGAGGATATGACTGCTGCTGAGTATAGACACCTGTATATCCTTGAGGCTGTTGCTGAGGATACTGACCTTGTGGCTGAGTGCTCTGTGCTCCTCCTAACATGATAAGCTCAGTAACCTGTATCTCAGTGACATACTTTTTTTGACCACTCTGATCAGTGTAGTCTCTGGTTCTCAGTTTACCCTCTACATACACCTGTGAGCCTTTGTGCAGATACTGATGAACTACATCAGCAAGCTTTGACCAGAATACAAGCTTATGCCACTCAGTCTTATCCTGAGTATTGCCTTGAGCATCCTTGTAGCTCTCATTGGTTGCCATACTTACAGTAGCTACAGTGGTATTACTGTTAAGTATTTTGTACTCAGGTTCAGCAGCTAGATTGCCTAGGAGCATCACCAAGTTTAGTGATCTATTACTCATAATTTACCTCATAAAAGTTCCTAATGAACAATTCCAAATAAACTGACGGCAGAAAGAGTGCATAACACTTGTGACTCTTGCATGAGACATATCTGTATGTCTCTGAGTAGTCGAGGATGTCATACAATAGCTCCTCCTCACAATCATCTATCTTTTCTATCAGTTGCTCCAGAGTGTCACCAAAGTACCCCGGACATCTCTCTCTGTGCATCTTGGTAGCAGGGCTGACTAGAGTGGTAGGAGTGTAGACTAGGTTATCTGCCTGCTTGATGTCGCACATATAGTCTACATCCTCCTGACTCATGTGTACTCTGCCTGTATCCTCCATGATACACTTGACTTTCTTGAATACTCTCTCATGTCTAGGCATGGTTGAACTCCTCAAGTCTCTGAGCATACAATCTCCTCAGTAGGTCCTTATCAGACTGAGTCAGATCCTTGAATTGAGCAATGACGGTACCATAGAACTGTAGCTTAGTCTTATCATTAGCCTTGATGAGCATATCTGCCAAGTCAGATGCTGTAGCAGACATCTTAGGCTCTTGGATAGCATCATCTTTCTTAAGAGATGGCAGTGGCGGTAGCTCAGGCACAGGTGGAGTCACAGGTGTAGGTATAGACTCCTCAGATACATCTGCAGGCTCTACAGGTGTCTCTATAGGTGTCTCCTCTGTCTTAACCTTTCTAGGGGATCTTTTTCTCTTTGGTGGCTCGGTGACATCTGCTGCCTTGATGGTGTCCATCAGATGCTCAGGTATCGGCATTGGTTCAGCGATTACCCCGGCTAAGAGTGAGTTATTGTCCTGTGGAGCGTCAATACATGGCACATCAGTAGGTGCAGGTATCTCAGCAGCAGGAGTGACAGATACAGGTATCTGTGTCTCAGAGCTAGTCATTACCTCCTGATATGTAGGCATATCATAAGACCTGTCATCCTCTGCATAAGCATTGATGTTAAATGCTTTCTTGATGGCATTAACCATGGCTCTATTCTGTAGCATCTGCATAGGCATGGTAGCCCATGGCTCAGTGCCTGTAGATGCCTCATCAAAGAATGTTGTGATAGCTATAGGATGAGTTCTGTCTTTCCTGTACACTCTGCATATCATCCAGTCTGATACACGTCTCTTGACTGTGACTGTAGATGTCTTTCTGTAACCATTGTCATAAGTTGATTTCTGATAAGACAGCTCTCTCTCTATAGGCTCTGGGAATTCATAGTCAAAGCCATCAAATTGAGGATGCCTATTGGCTATCTCATTCCATCCCTCTACTGAGATGACTGTCACTACCTTTCCTTTGGACTCAAAGCCATAGATCTGCTTGAGCATAGGGTTGAGTTGCAATTTCTGACAGTTAAGCAGAAAGCTGAACACATCATAAGCTGTGACGTTCTTTTTCTTTCCGTTCTCAGAGAGCATAGCCCATACTTGAGAAAAAAGCACAGGTGCCTCTATCTTGGCTCCAATGGTGTTGATGACATCCTGAGTAGATGATACATACTCAGGAGGCATCTGATAATTAAATGCGGTATTTCCTGCCATACAATCTCCTAATATACCTTAAGGGTTCTCTTGCTATTTGTTTTCTTAATGGTGCACTTTTCAGCAAGTGCCTGATATTTCTCTACAAGCTCAGCATCAGTCTTTTTCATGAGTTCAATGTCTACAGTAGACCTTGTCCCTGCTTTAAGTGTAGCAAGCTTATTGCCTGCATTATCAGTGAGCATATTAGCGGTCCCTATCTCTGCCACAAGCTTATCAGAGATCATGTCTTTCTGAGCTTTGATGTTTTTCTCCATCTCACAGATATGCTGATAGTCTGAGATGAGTCTGTATACGTTGTCTCCAGACTCTACCACCTTGACACCATCTCCATCCATGTATGGCAACCATAGATCTGTAGGTTTAGCGGTAGGCTCAGCATCATCAAGGATGTTGAGACACCAAAATCTAGTAGCTATGGACTCCATGATAGAGATATCAGCCTCAGAGTACTTGATGCAGTAGATACGATAATCAGAGCCTCCAATAAGTGCTGCAAGATAACACTCATGCAGACCTGTGATGTTCATGTAATGCTGACACTGGATGTAATATGCAGGAGGTATATCATGCAGATTGGTGACATATACCTTATCATGCTTGAATTCCTCATCAATGTACCAAGCAGCATCTTTAGAGAACTTGGATGCCATAAAGCTCTGTGCTGTCTTACATTCGAGTATGGCAGACCTGTGCTTTTTTCCATCTGCATCAGTAGTCATGATAATTCTGTCTACATTACCGACTAAGAAAGGCAGAGTCTTATGCTTGAAGTGGGTAGAGCATACCTGTACAGGCATATCTGTCAGTCTGCTGAATTCCTGAGCTACTACATCCTCAAGTACATGACCAAAGTGAGTGTACTTGTTACCCTTGAATGGCTCGGCTCTCCCGGTCTTAGTCATCCAGAGCTGATGAGCAGTCTGATACTGATTTAATCCCATAACGGTACCAAGTTCAGATCCACCAATACCCATGGAGCGTCTAGTGTGCCATGCCTCATCCTCTGAGTCGGTGGTATGAGCCTTGAGGATAGCATCACAGTACTGCTGATGCTTTTCTTTATAATGGTTAAAGATAATTTTATAGTCTTTCTGCATTGTGCAATTTCTCCCTTACGACAAGACCTAAAGTGCAATGGAGCTCAGTGTTAGCTTGCTCAAAGCTGTCATACACCTCTACCATCATGTGAGGAACGGAACCAAGAAAGATAGAAAGCTGATATCTGTTGTCAGATGTCTCTTTAATGGTCGCCTGAAAGCCATATTTTCTTGCTACTACTCTCATGCTAACGCTCCTAATACAAGTATCATGAGATACCACCAAATAATAAACAGGGATGCACCTAGGATGTGCACCAAGATATCTGCTGCTAATTTCATGCTGTCTCCTTAATTCTGATAATTTCATTAACTACAACAAGATAATCCATGAGATAGACAATAAAGTCAGCATCATAGTCATGATGCTCAAGCTCTCTGGTGACTCTGTCTCTCTCATCGATCAGCTCATCTATATCCATCTCCCACAGGAGGCTGTCATCAATGTCCTGCATATTTACTCCTTACAAGGTTTGAAAATCTAACCTGTATAAAATCTTAACTTATGCTGATTTAAGTATCAAATTATTTTTAAGTCAATGTTTGAAAATCAAACATCATTCACAGAATTGAAATAAAAATTTATCAATTTGAAAAAATAACCTGTGAGGTTGGATAATATAACTATGTCTTTGATATACTTTTAAGAAAGTTTAGGGGGTAAAGGTATGATAATCAAAGTAAGAGACTATATTATGCTGATTAAGTACTTAGATCAGAAAGGACATGATAGTGTCGAAAGAATAATAATCAGACCGCATTATCCACACACTGGTGTCATGTTAGGAATATGTATGACTTTCAATCAGCATGAGATGTATCCAGTAGTGCCAAAAGGATATGAGTATCTGATGGATTTCTATGTGATCAAAGATAGATGGGGGTTACAGGGGTTCGCAGAGCCTTTCTCAGAGATACATTTAGATGTACATCCTCATAGACAGGATGCTTATCTGAGATTTCCTGATGAGTTTTTTAGAGATGCGGTCAAAAATTCAAGAATTCTAGGAGAGTAGAGATGACTATTGATGACATTGTTAAGGAATTAACCAAGGATAAGAGCATGTCTCTTAAGGACAAGTGCACACTGAGAAAGAAAGTTATATCAGACCTTAAGGATATATGTGATGTATCTGATACTGCTATCAGACGTTGGGACAAAGTAGACCATATCCCGGATGAGAGAATAGAGCAGATTAAGGATCATTATAAGTTATCTTAAGGAGGCTCTATGACTGAGCTTGAATTCAAGCAGTGGATATTTGATCCAATAAGGATAGAGCTGTCTCCTCATGCTCTGCTGCTATTACTGTACATCAAGATGCAGAACAGACAGAGATATGTCTTTTCTGCTGAGGCTATGACAAGAGCAATTAGACTCAAGGATGTGAGAACAATGAGAAGATACAAGTCTGAATTACTGGATAAAGGGCTTATCCGTCAGGAGAGATGTCAGTATGGAGTCAAGATAACTATCCCGGCATTAGATGATACATATCATGCACCATCTGAAAATTCAGATAGTACAAAGTATGCATTATCTGATAGTTCAGATAATACATATCATGCACCATCTGATCGGTCAGATCATACATTCCATGCACCATCTGACAATAATGCACAGTCAGATAGTACAAAGT
>JAFRZX010000106.1 GCA_017442315.1 Bacteroidales bacterium | reverse complement strand
GTATGATGCACAGGGAAGACGTATCTATGAGAGACAGAAGATGAATGACAGCCAGAGCAGAGTCTTACGCTACCGCTATGATGCGGCAGGAAGACTCACAGAGCTGAACCGCAGTGCAGATCAGGATGGCTGCGGCAGGAGTAGTGTGTCTGTCAGATTCGAATATGACCCAAACGGTAATAATATTAGAACACTTTTGCCAACAGGCGCAGAGATTCATAGAGAGTACGATGCAGCAGACCGCCTTATCATGGAGTGTCATATAGACAAGAACAGTGGCATCGACAATACCACACACTTTGCCTATGACAAGGCAGGAAATCTGGTCTGCATTACGGACAATCAGGGCAGAAAGACGGAAATCGAATATGACCTGATGAACCGTGAAATCAGGCGCACAGAGAAGGACGGCAGTGTTACCAGACAGTTCTATGATAAGAACGGACAGCTTATAAAAACAATCCGGCCGAAGGAATATGACCGTGCCGGAGATAACGGCTCAGGAGTTCAGTATACCTATGATGCACAGGGCAGAATACTGACTGTTATCCGTGCCGACGGAAGCATTCAGGAAAGCAACGTCTATGACAGTGAAGGACAGCTTATCGCTACCACAGATGGCACAGGAGCAGGAGCGGACTTCCACTATGACCTTGGTGGCAGAAGAACACGTATTGAAACGAAAGGCAATGCGACTCAGCAGTATGAGTATGATGCCCTTGGCAATATCACAGGTGTGGTAGACGGTGTAGGCAACCGCACAGAATATGTCCTTGATAAATGGGGCAGAATCACCGAGATTAAGCAGGCTGACGGAAGTAGTGAGCGTTACGGCTATGACTATGCCGGAAACATAACCAGCTCCACAGATGGAGAAGGGAATACCACAACGTATACCTATAACGGTATCAACCAGTTAGCAGCAATCACTGACCCTATGGGACAGCAGGAATCTTATGCCTATGACGAGGAAGAACGTCTTTGCAGGAAAGAAGACCGCAACGGTACAGTGACCAAATACTCTTACAACATGTATGGAAATCTTCTTACCCGCAAAGCAAGAAAATCAGAGGAAACAGAGGAACTTTCTGAGGTGTACGAATACACCCAAGAGGGCTTGTTAAAGTCCGCCCTTTCACAGGGCATGCGTTACAGCTATACCTATGATGTCATGGACAGGCTGATGAGGAAGATGGCAAGCGGAAGGACTTTACTTGCACTAGATTATGACCGTAATGGAAATCTGCTTACTCAGACAGATGTAACCGGTAAGGTAACGGAATACCGTTATGATTCTGATGACAGGCTGTCCGAGGTGTGGGATAATGGAAGAAAGATAGCCGGATATGAATATCATGGAGACGGAACAATAAAGCGTCTCCAATGTGGCAGCCTATACACCGAATATGACTATGACATTGACCGGAATCTGACTGGTTTAAGAACCATGCTCGGAGATGAGGTAATCGTAGACAACCATTACCGTTACGATGGCAATGGTAACCGTCTGGAGAAACAGCATAAATATGGCACAACCAGATACACTTATGACAGCATGAACCGTCTTGCGAAGGTGGAATATCCAGACCGTAAGGAAGAGCTGTTCTATGATAAGGCAGGCAACCGAACCAGACGTGTTATGAACGGTATGGAAGAGCTGTACCGTTACGATAAGCGTAACCGCCTGACAGAGTATACCAAGGGCGGAGCAATGCACCAGTTTAGCTATGATAATGCCGGAAATCTTATCCAAGATGATAGGGCGAAGTATGAGTATGATGCGTTCAATCGGAATAACAAGGTAGAAACCTTCAATGGAAATATCCAGATTAATCATTACGATGCAGAGGGGCTTCGTCATGAGATGGAAGAGAACGGAAGGCTGGTATCCTTCATCTTCCGTGGAACAGAAGTTGTAACGGAAGAAACGCAGGAAGACAGAATCCGTTACATTAGAACGAATGAACTTTTAGCATCTGACGCAGAGAGCGCAAGAACGTACTACCATTATGCATCAGACGAGATAGGGAATATCACTCATGTGGTAAATGACACGAATGTCATTAACCATTATGAGTATGATGTATGGGGAAATCTGACAGTATGTGAAGAAACGATAGAGAATCGTATCAAATACAACGGTCAGCAGTTCGACCCTATCAGCCAGCAGTATTACTTACGAGCACGTTACTACAACCCTGTCATTGGCAGATTCACGCAGGAAGATACCTATCGTGGAGATGGGCTGAATCTGTATGCTTATTGTAGGAATAATCCTGTATTCTACATAGACCCGAGTGGGCATTATGTATGTCCTAAAGGCGTAAAACGTATTGTTAATGAGATAAAAAAAGGAACATCAAACTCTGATGACAGAAGCCGACTGTTAGCACATCTTCAGGAAAAGAGAGAACAGGGACAGTCATTAACAAGGCGAGAAAAACGTGCAGAGAAACAGCTTGCGGGGGATAGTGGTAAAAAGAGTGGTATAAATACAGAAGTAATAATGCCAAGCAAGCCTCATACTAACGGAACACAAGGTCATTGGGAAACAATACTTGATGAAGTTGACATTATGAAAAGTAGTGGTGACTATAGTAAAATATATGTGAACAAAGGATTGAGTAATGAAATTCCAGGGGCAAAGCCGAATAGAAGACCAGATATTATGGGGGTCAGAAAGGATGGGTTAATTGACCAAGTAGAAGTACCAAGTAAAACAGATGACCCGTTGGCATTGAGAAATAGAATGAAAGATAATCAAAGAATACTTGGTGGCAGAGCGGGAAATATTAAGATAAGGAGTATTAAACAATAAGGAGCATGCAACGATGGAGAATACTACAATATCAATAACATTTAATGGAGAGATTGATAATGATAATGTAAGGTGGATGCAGTGGTATAATGATGCAAAGAAAATTGTTAGACTATTGGGATATGAGCCTACGCATGTTGGAATAAGCGGAACTGCGTTTAAGTCTGGAAAGGTATTAAGCGTAAGTAAGAGTGAGAAGAAAATTTTGAAGTCTTTAGAAAATGGTGATAGTGTGTATTATATTTCATTGTTTGCACTTCCTAAAGATTATAAAAGTGCTTCTTTTGATTATGATGTTTTGGTTGCGAGAGATGATGGGTATATCACATTAGTTATGAACAAAAATACCTTTAATTCTGAACAAGAGGATGAGATAATAAGCATATTAAAAAAATATATAAGTGCACATAGTGGAGAGATATATGAGATGGATAGAGATGAAGTTCCGTTGTTCTATGCAGCTAAAGATAATCCACCTAATATGTTTAAAACACTCAAAATATTAAGGGTTATTAATTAACTCAACTTTCCCACTAGTAAAGTTGGAGAATACGCTTGATAATTCAAGCAAAATAATTTAACAAATTGGTGTATTGACATAAAAGTAGCACCAAATCTTTGATATAATAAGTTCACCACAAACAACATTACACAAAGGAAAAGGTGCTGAACTTATGATATACCAAAATGCTCAAAATGAAAATACCAAAGATGATTTTTCCAAGGCTATTAAGGAACTTCGAATC
>JAFRZX010000012.1 GCA_017442315.1 Bacteroidales bacterium | reverse complement strand
TGTTCTGTTTTTTATCAAATTATTTTCCGAGCGAATATGATTCGTCTTAAATAAAATAAAAACACCCAACTTTACATTCTTGGGTGTAAAATTGGGTGTTTGTTTTATAATTTGCTGATTTTCAGCGTTTATTGCGGAGAGAGAGGAGCAAGAACCATAGATGAGGGCTCGATGGATGAGAAATCCGGAATGAATTACTCTGAATATATGGCTATACTTTCCGGCAACACCGACCTGCTGGACAAGGCGAAACTGGAAAAACGTATTGCTTCCCTCGAAGGCGAACGCAAATCATTCAACAAGGGACGCAGGGATACGGAAACAAGACTGCGGAAGATACAGCAGGACAGACAGCAGGCACAAGATATCCTTGACAGGCTCCTTGCAGATCAGGCTCAGTTCCAGGCAGAGATGAAATGCGATTCGGCAGGAAACATCCTGAACCTTGTCAGGATAGACGGTGTGAATGCAATGGACGAAAAGGTCATCGGAACAAAACTTCAGACCATTGCCAGAACAGCACGGACAGACGGCAGGTTCCAGAAGATAGGAAGCCTGTACGGATTTACGATAGAGGTCATCACCGATGTATCCTATGAAACAGGTACGCCAGTCTATTCCAACAGGTTCTGTGTAAGGGGCCAGTACAGGCACACTTACAACAGTGGAAGGATAGCAATGGCAGACACTCACACGGCCACCGTCAATTTCCTGAACGCACTTCAGAGGATGCCACAGGTCATTGCCCAGTACCAAGATAGGATAAGCACCTTTGACAAGGATATTCCGGCACTTCAGGAAATCGTATCCAAGACCTGGAAGAAGGAAGACGAACTCCGCACCCTCAAGTCAGAACTTGCCGCACTCGACAGGAAAATCTCTCTCGACCTTGCCCCATCACGTCCAGATGACCAGACTCCAGACACTACCACGATAAAGGATGCAGCATAGCGTATATGCAAGCAAATCTCTTCACATATCAGTACTACACATATCAGTACTAATTATATCACAATCATAACAACTCAAATCATTATGAAAATTTTACCTGAAAATGCAGTTTCAAGTTTCTTCTACTATATGTGGAATACTTGGAGCGAAGAGGAATGCAAGATTATCTTCAAAGGAATGTATAAACACTTCTGGGCGAAATGGAACTCTCTTGCCGGAAAATCTTTATTAGGTGCGGCCGAACGCTTCTATGCAGAACTTTCCACTAATAATCGTGAGCAGCTTGTAAATCGTGCAGTAATGCTATATGATGGAAGAGGAAAGAGGCAGTTGTGAACATATACAGATGCTCTGCGGTTCTTACTCTCTATAAATCTAATACACAATCACACCATTGTTATAATCGTACAGAGGGCAATTGATATATGATAGATTGATCTATCTAAACGGTCGAACCCAACTGTTTTTGATGCAAAAATATGGAAACGGCCCTCTAAGGACGAGTCAAGGCCAAGACGAGATTTTTGAAAAATCTCCACCCTCCGGGTAGTATTTTCCAAAAATGCCTTGACACGTCCGGACCGTTTCAAGGTAGGCA
>JAFRZX010000011.1 GCA_017442315.1 Bacteroidales bacterium | reverse complement strand
GAAAAAATGCCGTAATAAGCTACGGAATTTTATAAAATATCCCTCTTTAGCCAGCAAGCTGTCCACATCCGCCACATCAGATACTCATCTCCATTTGGATCTTACCCAATGGATTTTCTACCTATATTCGTGGTTCTTGTGTGATTGCAACTTTACTTATCTTTATTCCTATATATATGCACCTTGAATAAAGTAAAGTAACCGAAGATAGTACGCATATTCAGTAGCGGTAGCCTCCCCGATTGTATCGGTAGAGTTTCCCGTTGTCCTGCACAACCATTCTTTTGTTCCTGAGAAAAGTGATTTCCGCTGCTGCCTTGTTCTTATTGAAGCTGCCAAGTATGGTGCGAAGTTCTTCGACAAGCTTATTCTGGAGGTCTTCATAATTGAACTCGTCAAACATGGTCGGGAATATCCTTTCAAGGGCGATTTCATGCTGTTCCTGTGTGATGTCAAAGTATGGGTCGAACTCTTTCTTTGACGGACGACCGGCTTTCTTTGGTTCGGACACATAGTCCTCAATAAGTTCAGGAAGAATGTGGTCATTGATACGGAATGCAAAGGTGGGGAAAGTCTGTGCACGTGTAAGTACTGCGGACACCTTACTGATGTTTTCATCGGACTTGTCCTTTTCCACCTTAATGATGGTTTCTGCCTTATTGTTAATCTCTGTTCCGATATGACCTCTGGCATTCTCATCACCCTTGTTTTGATGGAGGATTGTATGGATGTGAATCTGATATTCATCCGTCCAGCGCATCAGTATGGAAGTTATTTGTGTAGCCTCCAGCGGAGCATTGATATCAAAAAGAAGGTCACGCACTCCATCAATGATGACAAGTCCGATTCCCTCGGTAGTTGCAAGAGCACATTCTATGATTTCAATGCGTTCTTTAGGAGTGTATTTGCGTAAGGAAAGAAACTCCAGACGCTCATTGTCTATACCTTCGGGAAGGTTGGCAAGAGCAAGGATCCTGGCAAGAGTCTTCTTGCAATGTGCCTTGCTCTGTTCTGTATCGACATAAAGAATCTTGTTCTTGCCTTCAGGTAAGTTAACCTCATACGTGAGCACCTTCTTGCCACTCAATGCTGCTGCAGTCATGGCAGAAACATTGAATGTCTTCTTGCTTTTGGCTTTTCCAATGGATGCGCTGAAATTGCCGAATGTACCGATTGGTATGCCGTCCACCTGAATGACAACAGCTCCCGTGTCGTATTCTTCCGTCATACTGATGCGTGACTCATGCCATTTCTTTACCACATCATCTATATTGGGTGGCTGGGGCTGGATTGGGGTGTTTGTATTATCCATCATCTCAAACCTTTCTCTATGCGTTCCACATCGGACTGCTTGTAACAGTTTTTGCCTCCAATCTTATAACAAGTAAGATAACCCGAAGCATTCCATCTCCAAAGCGTGGCACGGCTCTTGCCCAATCGTTGCAATACTACAGATTCATCAAACATGGCATCATTAGCGTTTGCCTGACGTGACTGTTCCTGTTCCTCCGCCCATTGTTGGAAAGCCTCTTTCAAGGTCTCTACAGAGGTGATGACCAAAGTCTCGGGTTGAGACGGATTGAAATTATTCTTGTCAATCATGTTGTGATAGGCAGGGTTGCTGGCGACCCTCACGGCAAAACGCTTGCCTCGCACCTGCCCGGGCTTCACTACATCAGTGAGGTCTGAGGTAGATTCGCACTGCAAAAGTAGTATGGTTTGAAACGAAGCTGAAATATCTTGGGTTGTCATTACTTGCCGACCATTGGAAGACATTTTTGTTAAAACATTTAACGGAATAACAACCTTAG
>JAFRZX010000105.1 GCA_017442315.1 Bacteroidales bacterium | reverse complement strand
GTCGGTTGCTGAATCAAGGGCGGAACTCTATCTGAGTCGTGCCAAAGTTATGGAAATGCTGGAGGTCGCATCTGCCACCCTATGGCGGTGGGAGAAATGAGGCTACCGCGTACCGCTAACCGTCGGCGGCAAGAAACGCTACCGCCTGTCCGACATCCAACGGCTCCTGAACCGTTGATGTTTCATTCAGCAAGAGATGAAAAGGGAAAGGCTCAAGAATCCATTGGTTCTTGGGCCTTTCCGTCATGCCCGGCCTGACCGGGCATCTCCCTTCGAACCAAAAGCAAGATGTGCGTTCGTCAGACAAAGCCCTCCGAAGTCGTCAATTATCATCCTCGGAACTCGGTGAAAATCGTGTTACGTCCGATTTGCCACGAGCACACATACACATATATGTGTTCTTGCGTTTTTGTGTGTACATATTAATGTGTTCGCATATTAACACATAAATACATTCGTGTGTTAACATACAAATATACTTTATACACATATGTCTTTATGCGTTTATAACCGTATGAAAATCTGACCGTATAACTTTATAATCTTATAAAGATATGCACTATGACCACTCCTGTTTTCCCTCCAAATGTGTCACATACATTCAGAAAGTCGTGTTACAAAATCGATCAGACTTCCGAGGGGCGTTAGTCCAGATTGCAAGATGTGTGTACGTGACACGAAATGCCATTTGGACTTGGGAAATATTGAGCAATAACTTGGCAATAGCTGAGCAATATCTTCTTCCGTAAAATGTATGGCATAGTATAATATATGTAGTCGCCTCTTCCCTAAAAATGATATGAAAAAGAAGAGACAAAACTATCCGGTATTAGGGAGGAGAAACAGACGAATTCTTGAAGTGTTATGCAAAATCATATTGAAAGTTTTTGAGTGGTATATTATGCAATAAAGTTTAGATGTGCTTTGTCTTGGCTCAAGGTGCTGTTAATTTTGCATTTTACATATCTTCTCAATTATATAACGAATTACTATATTTGTAAGTCAATCAATTTAAGTCATTATCCCTGTCATTATGAGTAAGTTTTCAATCGGTAGCAGAGTTGTAAAACCAGAATCTGGTAATCATGGAACTGTTGTGGAGGTAATGCCTCCACGTAGAGGAAGACAATTGTACAAAGTTAGTTGGGAGGGATATATATCCGATGAATTGGAGGTTAATTTGATTCCCGATTGTGATATTGCCGATCCTTATGAAAGATGTATAAATGGAATATTTGGCTCATACTCGGATTTCTCGAAGAAGAATACGACATTTAAAATAAAAAGCAAAAATAACAGCACAATATCTTCTCTGAAAGCTTCAAAAACACTTTTTCGTGCATATCAGTTTAAACCTCTGTTGAAGTTTCTGAATTCACCGAACAGACGACTGCTCGTCGCAGATGAGGTGGGCTTGGGAAAGACTATTGAGGCAGGTCATATAATGTTGGAGTTAAAAGCAAGAAAAGAACTGCAGCACGTTCTGATTGTATGTCCAAAATCTTTGCAGAAGAAATGGAAAGACGAACTTTCTTTTAAGTTTGGCTTATCGTTTAAGATCTATGAGACTCAAAAGGATCTTATAAATGATATGGCTGATTCAAGAGTGCCTGTACGGGCTATCGTGAATTATGAGAAGATCCGAATGCGTAAGAAAGAAGAGGAGAATAAGCCTTCGAAGAAATGCCCTGCCAATCTTGTAGATTTCCTTCAAGAGAGTTCTTTCAAATTTAGTCTCGTACTATGTGATGAGGCCCACAAGATGAGAAATAAGACGACTCAGACTTTTAGAGGGGCAGAAGTTGTTATGGATAGGACTAATGCAGCAGTTTTTTTAACTGCGACTCCGGTAATGATCAGTACCGAGAATCTATATAACCTCCTTCATTTACTGGATTCAACAAGATATTATAATTACCAGATCTTTGAAAACCGCCTTCAGGAGAATCGCCCTTTTGTAGAAGCATTAACTGATTTGAATAATAACGTACCGCTATCTCTTATTGCAGGGCAATTAGAAAGTGCAAAGATTGTTACTAGATTTGCGATAAATGAGATAACTGTGATGGAAAAAGAGACTACAATTGGTGAAACCTTTGCTGTGGATCCGTTGTATCAGGAAATAATCTCTTTGTTGAATTCAGATGATACGCATAAAAATAGAGCTCGTCTTCAGTATCTGATATCGTCTATGAGTGTCATGAATACTGTCTTTTCCAGGACAAGAAAGAGGGATGTGACGAGAGATCTTTCACAGGCAGAACGTAAGCCGCATCCAAGAAAGATTATATTGAACGAGGAAGAAAGAAGGTTCTTTGATGAGGTTATAGAACAATATATTGATGATAATTCGTATACTGATGAATGGGGCGAAGAGGTGATGACCCCAGGGGGAGCATTGGGCTTAGTTCAGAAAAAGAGGCAAGTCGCAAGTAGTGTATTTGCTTATATGAATACAGAAGATAATCTGGATCAGGGAATTGATTTATATGAGGGCTTTGAAGATGCTAAATTTGATGAACTGATAAAGATTATTGATGAGGTTTTTAAACATGGAACAAAGAAAATAGTTGTATTCGCACTATTTCGAAAAACGCTTAAATATCTGAAGTTGAGGTTGAATAAGAGAGGGTTAGGGTGTCTTATTATTCATGGTCAGGTTGACAACCGAGCAGATATTCTCGATGAGTTTAAAAATAATGACAATGCTCATATTCTATTGTCTTCAGAGGTTGGTAGTGAGGGACTTGATATGCAGTTCTGTAACTCTATGGTTAATTATGATTTGCCATGGAATCCGATGGTTGTAGAACAAAGGATTGGTCGTATCGATAGGTTTGGACAGAAATCTCCTGTGGTGAATATATATAATATGATAGTGTCCGACTCTATTCAAGAAGATATATACGTGAGATTGTTAGACCGAATAGGAATCTTCAGAGGAACTATAGGAGATATGGAAGCTATTCTTGATGCCCCTTTAGAGAAAGGAGGGTCCCATACAATTCAAGAAGTTTACAATAATTTAGAACGAGAACTGTTCATCAGTCGTTTGACGGAGGAAGAAAGGCGTGTGAAAATAGCACAGGTTGAACGTGCGATTGCTAATGAGGAAGAGAATATACAGCATTTAAAAGAAGGTCTTAATAATGCTTTGACAAACGATGCCTATTTCCAGGATGAGATTAATAGAATGTTGGCAATTAATTCATATGTGACTGAAGTTGAACTTCGTAATTATCTTGAATCAGTTATTCGAGTAGAAATGCCAACCTGTTCATTAGCAAGTGTTGGAGATGGTATATATCGCTTTTCTATCTCTGTTAGTAATCCTAGAGTATTACAAAATTTTCTTACTCAGTATCAACCGCTGGGGGATGAGAATGATGTATTATTCAATAGATTTAAGCGAGAGATTGATGATAAACAGGAATTTCTGTTGACCTTTAATCAGCAAAAGGCATACGATAACTCGAAAATGATGTATTTAAACATCTATCATCCAATAATTCAAGCATGTCTGAATTATTTCCAAAGGAAAGATAAGATATCGCAAAACTCCTTCAGCTATGCACTTGATTCTGATGACTTATTGCGCACAGGTAAGTCGTATTATATGGCTGTCTATAAGATTGCAGTATGTAGAAAGGTTTTAGGAGTCCCTAAAACCACAGAAACACTTTATCCTCTAGTCTTTGATGTCAATGAAAGGGCTGCAATGTCTGATGCAAGTTTAACGGATCGCATTTTTGCTCGTTCTCAAGTTGCCGGAAAGGAATCTAATCTTACTCAATTAGCTACTGATAGCGAAATGATTCAAGATATGCGATATGATTTTGCCGAATTGTTAAATGTAGAAAAATCCCGTCGTTTACAGGAAATACGTAAGCAAGTCGAAAGTGATAGAAATAGAAATATACAGCAGACGGAAGAGTATTATGATGTTCGTATAACAAAATTAAATAACGAAATTAAAGACTATGAACTATCTCTTCAATATGGTTTTCTTGATGCCAAGGAACGTCGAGGTGTGGAAGGAGCTTTGCGTTTGAGAAAATCTGACCTGCAAACGGAAGCAAGAGAGAAGGCTGAAAAGATAGCCCAGCTTAAAGAAGATTCGTTAATCACTATTGAAGATGAGATAATATCTCTGAATTACATATCAATTTTATAGCATATGATTACGGTTGGACTTGATTTTGGAACTCATCAGACAAAAATATGTATAGAGAGAAAGGAGGGAGTAGAGCTGGAGTACTCTTTTGTGAAGTTTAATGATTCTAAGGGCGGACTTAAATATACATTACCTACCGTAATAGGTATTGATGAGGATACGAGGCTTACTTATGGCTTTCTTCCCCATAATTACAAGGGAAGAATTATTCGGTATTTTAAACAGAGTGCCTTTTGTATGTCGTCCTCTTCAAATGCTTTATCTCAACAAGAATCATTGTTTTATTCAATACTCTATGTGGCTAATCTTCTCTTTGATTTAGAAGAACAGTATGGACAAATGTTTACTATTCAGATGGGTGCCCCAGCTGATGGCAGTAGTATCGTTATGGCAAAGAAAATTGCGACTACAATTGTAGCAAGCGCCTATCGATTAGTCGAGGATGTGTTTGAGAATGATAAGAAAAGTTTTTTGAATGCTACTTTACAGACGCTAAAAGAACTCACCGAGATAGTTGAGTATTCCTATAGTATCAAGGAAGAGTATGGGTTGTTAGTCTTTCCAGAAGCATACGCTTGTCTGAAGCCATTGACAAGTCAAGGCAAAATATCATACGGTATGAGCCTTATGATAGATGTTGGAGGTGGTACAACGGATATATCTTTTTTCACAGTACTCAATGGGAAACCCCAGGTGTATGATTATTTTTCAATTAATAAAGGCTTGAATTATTTAACTTGTGCAGAAGATAAAGTGAAGGATAACCGTTCGCTGGACTCTAATGTTAAGAACGTGATAGAAATCAATGCAACAAGGCTGATTGAGTTTACCAAAGAAGTTGGACGTATTGCTAATCATTTGCATCAGAAATTGATCAATGAATTCAGAAGTCAGACTAATCTGAAAATAGAGAGGCTAAATGCTGCCTTAAAGAATCGTCCATTGATTTACTCTGGAGGTGGTAGTACTTTTCCGAATGTTATAAGAGTGTATGATGGATTTAAAGAACTTAAGGTTATTTCATTTAATGAATGGAATCAGAAAGCTGTGAAAGATATTTCAGAAATTAAATCAAGAAATTTGTGCCCAATTCTTTCTACCGCTTATGGCTTAGCAATCAGTACGGAGAATGACAATATAAAGTTGACACCATTCCGGGATATATTCAAGTCAATGCGTGGTGCATCTGAAGAAGTAAAGAAACCTCAACGTCAGAGACCTATGGGTAACTTTAGTTATATGGATGATTATGATGCTTGGAAGTAGTGGGATTTATATGATGTGGTTGCTGGTAGTGAAGTGACAAATAACGCCAAAATAGGTTTCCATACCGGTTTTGTTGTGGAAACCTATTTTTATAGTTTGGTGATTTTTGTTTTAATTATTTTTGGTACTCTCCCAATATTAATCTTCGTGAGTTAGACTTTTAAAGTAATCATCAAAATGAGTTTTTAACAACTCGTAAAAATAAGTTAGACAATTATATCTCCCGAACAAGATTGTCATATCATTCAGTCCACCTCCTCTGAAACAAGAGAACTCACGGCCATTAAACATCACAGATTCTTTTCTTAAGAAATCTGTTGCTGAAGATAAATTATTCTCTTTTATTATTCTTGACTCACTAATATCTTCAATTATAATAGTTTTTTCATTAGATGGCAGGATACTTCTGAAATAATGAATGTGAAATATAAATTTATGTTCTGGATCAGAGTAGTCTACCAATACAGAAATAAGATTCCCACCATAAAAAGCATCAAGTTTATCAGCTAACAAAGGAAACTCTGATTGTATAAAACTTTGATATGCACGTATCGTATTTAAAATTACTATTCGTGATTTTTCTAATGCTGTTGTTGGAGAGTAAAAATCATATACCATTCCCGTATTTCCATAAGAACCTTTTGCCGGATAGGGATATTGAATGGTCGTGTAGCCAATTTCAGACAAAAGCTTAATGGCATTATACACTGTGTTTAAGTATATAGATTTTCCACCTGATACTAAGTGTACTGGCATTTTATCAATGTAAGCGTATTTTGATTGAAAGTGTTGAATCAATGAACATACATTCAGTTCAGAATACTTTTTTAAATGCAAGTGCCTCCAATTTGCTTCAATAAACTCATGAATATATTCTATCAAAAAGGTCTCATCAGATGGGATAATCCTCTGATTTTTGATAAAATCTTCTACATGTTTCTTTATGATGGAAAGAGAATATAATCTGGGATTTTCTTTTAGCCGATTTTCAGTACAAGAGAATGAAGCATAGTCATGCCTGTTTTTTATTTCGAAAATTGAGCATTGGGGCATTTGAACTATCGGTGCAACAAGTTCTCCCAGATTAATATTATAAAGAGAATATTCTAATGTATTATCTGTGTATGCGTATATCGCAATGCCTCGTTTCCACACATTAGGGAACTGCACACTTTTAATATATCTAAAATCGGATTCTAATAACCCGTTATACGCATCTGTAAAGTTTTGAATCTCTGTAATATCGCAAGACCTTAAATCGGTTGCCATTTTAGGAATGTTTTGCAAATATGACTTCAATTCACTATTCTCCTCTAAAATAGTTTCACTATTAGTTAAACAATATACACGGTTACTGCATATACTTAACCAATCTTCTAATACATTATCTATGTTATCTCTTCGTAACTCCTCGTTCTGCGTGAAGTGTAACGTAATGGTTTCTTGTTGTTCTTTATCTCGATTCTCGTTTAAAAGTTTTGGTGAAATATGTTTATATAACACTTTATCTTGAGAATGGTCTACTGCTAAAAGGAAGACATTATCAGTTGTCGTTTCAGCATATGCAAATAAAGATGTAGGACAAGGGAACTTATTATGCCCTTCATCCCTTTGAGATACAGTTTTTACCTGAACGGTAATTTTACCATTGATTCTATTTGATGAATCAAGTAACTCAATATAACCATCAATATTAGATTGAGTAGTTCCTTTATCAATATAGTTTTTAGTTCGCCCTAGTAAAAGAGTCTGTATAAATAATACAGAACGTTCTTCTTTCACACCATTTGCATCTATAGAAACTTTGGCTTTGAATGACATAATCTACATATAATTTATAATTAGAGACTAATATTGACATAACAAAATTAGTTATAATTCATCAAATATGTTGTTTTCAATTGAGAATACCTAACTTTGTAAGTTCCAGTGACTCTGTTATGAGTTGATGAATTATAAAGAATTCACAGTATGGCGAAATCGCCAATTATAAGATGAAAACGCTAAGAAACTTATGGAAGAAAAAGTTTATACATTTTACTCGTCAGATAGGGAGCGAGATAACGCTGAGGCTCAGAAATATTTGGCTATGGCCACAGAGAAGGCTCCGGCATTGGAAGAAGCCATTAAGTTTGTGTTTGATGGCTGTCGAGGTTTAAATTCAGAAATTACTGAGAAAACTTTGGATGATGCTTTTGATTGCGTTATCTATAGGGATAAGTATTTCATTTATGCTGGTGGTGCGCCGAGTGATCATAAGAAGGCAATGGCAGATGAGGCAGAGGCCTCAAGGAAGCTGGTAAAAGAAGCGTTTAAGTCTGGATTAAAAGTTAAAAGGGGCTAGGGCGTACTCTCGAGATTTGATGACGTTGACTCTATAATTAGTATAATATTATTGCCTATGAAATACTTATTTCGTATCCTTGTTATATGTTTTGTCCTATTTGGATTCTCATCTTGTGCGCCGATTCCTCCTTTATCCCCTTTGGAGTATACACAGCTCTTGACCAACATTAAAGATATCTTTTCTGTTTCGTTGTTACTGATGATGGATTCTAACATATATTCAATACGTCAGTCAATTGCTAGGTTGTATTATGGCCATTATCATCTGTGCCGACTTATATATAACAATTTAAACGGAAGAGACGCTGAGAATCATACGACTGCCTGGGAAGCAATGAGAAAAGATCTTGAAGACTATGGGAAAACCCTTAAAGAAATGAGGATTAAATATGATTATCAGGCATCTGTTGTTGATGAAAGCGATGTGTGTGCAGATTTAGAATATATAGTAGCTCATAAAAGTAAATTCGATTCTTTGATAGAAGAACTTAAGAACACTGTCAGTAGATTTAATTCAAATCCTATTTTTGATCAAGAGTTTGATGCTAAAATTGCAGAAGTCGAGGCTGTGTATGAGTCGTTATTGAAATCAATAGAAATTCTATTAAACAAGAAGAAGTCTTGATTGTGTGGGGAAAATGTGGGGAAAGACTTAACAATATCGCCCTCCCAGACATCTGAGAGGGCGATTAAAGTGATTCGGGGATTAAGCCTCTGCGAGGCTTTTTCCCTTCCTCCGCGGGCCATCATCGAAACTGAAGCAAATCGGCATTCTGCTGGCGCAAATGCCGTTTTTTGTGCTCCGTCGTCGCTTACGAAAACGAACTTTCGACGCTCCGCCGTACCACAAAAAAATCGCACAACCAAAGGTTGCGCGATTTGCTTCTTTTCGTGATTCGGTTGGGATTCGAACCCAAGACCCACAGCTTAGAAGGCTGTTGCTCTATCCAACTGAGCTACCGAACCGATCCTTATTGCGTTTCGGAAGGGGCTTTTAGTGGACTCATTCCGAAAGTGGGTGCAAATATAGAGACTTTTTTTGTGATATGCAAAATTTGTTATTGCTCTATTTCTTTTTGCCGATCAGCTTCCCGGCTACTTCTATTCCTGTGACGAGGCAGAACCCAAGAACAGCGAACAGGATGGCTCCTGCTATGTGCATGTCCGTCATCGGAGCAAGCCTGGCGACAGTGGCGTCGATCATTTCCTGAGGTGCTCCTGATCCGGCAAGTGCAGCTGCTTCGGGGAATTGTGAGTATACAATGGCTTGGGTGTTGCTCCATGGCCATACTTTCACAAGTGAGCCTATTATGAATCCGGCCAGGATTATCATGGTCTCTTTATTCCATCGGGCAAGCAGCCAGTGCAGGAACTTGGAAAAGGATATGATTCCGACAACTGCTCCTGCAAGGAAAACTACGAGAATGCAGGCTGATGTCCAGAATGTGCCTGCATCCGCTCCGGAACCTCCCCAGAGGGCGGCGATGTTGCCTGTACAGCCTGTTATTGATTCCATTATGTATTGGTATTTTCCCAAGATGAGCAGTATGAAACTTCCTGATATTCCTGGTAGTACCATAGCGCATATCGCTATTGCTCCGCTTATGAAGATGAACCAAAGTCCGTCTGGAGTCTGGGTAGGGGACAGGGTGCATATGACGACACCCAATATGATGCCGAAAATGAGGAATAGCCCTTCGCGCACTTTCCACCCTGATATTCCTTTCAATATGAAAATGCTGGAAGCTGCTATCAATCCGAAGAAGAACCCCCATGTCTGAATAGGGAAATCTTTCAAAAGCATCTGCATCAGTTCGGCAAGTGATATTACGCTGACACCTATTCCGGCTATTATGCTCAGCAGGAACGATCCGTTTATATGTTTCCAGAATTCTTTGAACCTGCCAGTGAACAGCAGGCGTGCTGCTTCTGAGTTGACTGATGCTATGGAGCTTATGAACTCGTCGTATATGCCGGTGATGAATGCAATTGTTCCTCCTGATACTCCAGGAATCACATCTGCGGCTCCCATGCATGCTCCTTTTACAGCGACCATTATGTAATCCTTTATCTTTCTCATGTTATCTCACTTTGTTTAGAAAATCAGTTATGGCTGCAAATATCTGACGGGAGTCAGATCGTAGGTCTTCTGTCTGACCTCCGGTGATAACCATGTCGAAAGCATCTCCTTTATATGGATATCTCCCTATCTTGAACCTTGCCTTCGTGCATTTGCTGATAAAGTCTATCGGGAAATCGCTGTCATCTATCATTGATATGAACAGGTCGCTTTGCTCTTCTATCAGTGTTGATATCTTGTCCATATCAGGCATGCCGATCCAGTCCAGTTCCCTCTTCAGGATGGTTGTCTGGATGCTTGTCAGCAGAAGTTCATCCTTCCCAAGTTTCCTGAAGTCAAAAAAGAATATGTTGACCTTTATGCCCGTTGACCTTCCCCATGCAAGAATGTCCTCTTTAAGCAGGTCGAACCCTGGCTCTTCCACATCAATGACGACATTGGCAGTAGATATCTCTGGCAGAGGAATGAATCCCGTAGGGATATCGCTTGCCATCTTGCGGAGCCTGCTGCTGCGGAAAATATCTTTTATCGCTTCAAACATATCTATTCAATAGGGGTGTTTGCTGCAATGAGCTCTCTTATTTCTTTCTTGGCCATCTTCCATCGTGGAATGTCAATCTTAGTTCCGACTACTTCTACGACCTTTGCGGCAATTATCGATCCGACTTCTCCGCAGACCCTCAGAGGCATTCCGAGTGAATGTGCGTAAAGGAATCCGGCAGCATAGGTGTCGCCTGCTCCAGTCGCATCTACCGGTGTCGCCGGCCATGCTTCTATGTAGTGATACTCGTCACCGCATTTGACCATCGAACCGTCCTTTCCGACCTTGACTACTGCAATGCTGCAATGCTTGGCAATTTCATCCAAAGCCTCGCGTGGTTCCATCTTTGTAAATGCCTTCGCCTCCGTTTCATTGGCAAATACGATATCTACATATTTTTCTACTATGTCGTGAAGGAATGCGTCATTTGATTCGACAACATTGTATGATGCCATGTCTATGGATATTATGCATCCGGCTGCTTTGGCCAGTTCGACGGCGCGACGTATGGTTGCCTGGTTCTGAACAAGATATCCTTCTATGTGGAAATAGTCGTATCCTTCAAAGTATTCCGGCTTAAGGTCTTCAGGTACGAGCTCAAGAGCAGCTCCCAGGTATACGGCGAAGGTCCTTTCCGCATTGGGCGCAGTGATGAATACCATGGCTTTACCTGAAGAGTGTATTCCTTTCAGCAGGGTAGAACGGATTCCATACTGTTCCTGATCGCTTTTGAACAGATGTCCCAGGTCATCATCACCAACCTTGCCGATAAAGCCTGATTCCATTCCGAATATAGCTGTACCGGTGATTGTATTTGCAGCTGACCCGCCTGCTACAAGCTGGACCCCCATTGGCTTAAGGGTCTGCCATATCTTGTCACCAGTCTCCATGTCTACATGCTGCATGCTTCCTTTCGGAAGGTGGAATGTCTTCAGGAATGTATCATCCGGCAGCACTGCCAGGATGTCTGTCAAGGCATTCCCGATACCTAAAATAGAGGCCATATGTGTTCTTTTTAAGATTGAATCAACAAAGGTAGCAAATTTTGCATAAATTTGCACTTTTGCTTGTAGCTATTGACATGAAGGTAAACATAAGGAAAATATTTAAGTACGTATTGTCTGCAAGTCTGGCTTTTCTCCTCCTGTGGGTGTCGTTCCGTGAAGTTGAGTGGAAAACTTTTATGGATGTTCTTGAAAGTTGCAGATGGGGATTTGTATTGCTTTCAATGACTGCCGGGGCATTGGCATTCTGGCTCAGGGCGATTCGTTGGCGCCGGCTGTTGTTGCCTATAGATGAAACGACAAGATACGTTACCACTTTTAACGGTGTCAATATTGGTAACCTCTCCAATTTTATTTTCCCCCGTATAGGCGAATTTGTCCGCTGTGGCGTGATAACGCGGCATTCAGCTCCCGTGGACCCTCTGCATCCCGGACAGAAGAAGGCATCTTATGACAAGGTACTGGGTACTGTTGTCATGGAACGCAGCTGGGAACTTCTTGTCATGCTTGTTCTTCTGGCTGTGGTTGTTGTCGTCGGATTCAACCGGTTCGGAAGTTTCTTTATGGAACAGATATGGCATCCGGTTGAAGCCGGATTAAGTTTCAGCTTGTGGTGGGTAGTGGCCCTTGCATTCCTGACAGCGGCAGCCGGATTTTATGCCGTATGGCGTTTCCGTTACAGCAGCAGACTCTGCGGTAAGATTTTGGATGTTTTCCGAAATATTCTCCAGGGATTGTCAAGCTGCCTGAAGATGGATAGGAAATGGCTGTTTTTCGCATATACTGCTCTCATATGGGGAATGTATTGGGTTATGGCGGCATGTACGGTAAAGGCAGCACCTTTTCTTGAAGAGCTTGATATGTTTGATGCATTGTTTCTATCGCTTGTCGGAGGCTTGGGTTTTGCTGTGCCTGTCCCTGGAGGAATCGGTGCATTTCATTTTATAATAAGCCTCGCCTTGTCTGCATTATATGAAATCCCAACCGAATTGGGTGTAGTATACGCGACTCTTTCCCATACATCTCAGGCGATTACACAGATATTATTTGGTACTGTGTCATACATACATGAAATGATCAGGAAACAATGATACTTAAAGGATTCTTTATAATATTGCTTCATTGGGTGGCCGGAAATGTCATTTCGGCGCTGGCAGCAGACTTTATACCAGGGAGCATCATCGGTATGCTTCTTCTTCTATGCAGTCTTCTTCTAGGTCTGGTCAAGGATGATGATGTGAGACCGGTAGCCGGCTTTCTTACAGACAATATGACAATATTCTTCTTGCCGGCATTTATGGGAATCATGGATCTGTGGGGAATTCTTAAGCTTGACCTGTTGGCTTGGATTGCAGTAATCATACTTTCTACGGTTATGGTCCTTATATCAACAGGAATCGTACAGCAGCTTTTAGAAAGGAGGAAAAACTTATGATGAAGACGGAATTCGTTATGAACATGCCTTTCATGCTCATGTTGACAATCGGGTCATACCTTCTTGGACTGTGGGTCAAGAAGAAGTCAGGCCTGGCGCTTCTGCATCCGTTTCTTATCAGTATTCCAGTGATAATCATGGTCCTTAAGGTAACAGATGTTCCATGCAGCTTCTATATGGAGTCAAATCGTCTGATAGATTTCATGCTGGGCCCTTGCGTTGTCTCGTTGGGACTGCTTCTGTATGATCATCGTCACATCATTAGGAGGAATTTCCTTAGTATAATGTCGGCAGTAATGACGGGAAGTGTTGTAGGAGTGGCAAGTGTATATATATTGTCCCGCCTGATGGGGCTTGATGACATCTTTATACTTTCGCTGGAGCCAAAGTCAGTGACAACCCCCATAGCCATGGAACTTTCCGAATCCATTGGCGGAAATATCTCCCTTACTGCTGTATCCGTTGTTCTGTGCGGATTCATAGGAGCTGTGTCGGGGCCCTTGTGTCTGCAGCTGTTCAGGATAAAGAGCCCTGTTGCCAAAGGTCTTGCAATGGGAAGTGCTGCACATGGTCTTGGAACTGCCAGAGCTGTTGAAATGGGTGCAATAGAAGGTGCTGTAAGCGGTCTGGCCATAGCATTGATGGGAGTGATGACGGCATTGATACTTCCTTTGTTCAATAGCATCTTGTCTTTATGACATGATTAGCATATATGGCATCAGACTTGATTGATCCGCATTTTAAAAACGATATGCAATGGATACTTCAGTAACCCATGACCTTGAAAGAAAGCGATTTGAAATAAGCATTGACGGCTATATCGCTTACCTTCTTTATGATATACATGATTCGGCATTGGATGTTTTGAGCACTTTTGTGCCTGAGCAGCTCAGAGGAAGAGGTGTTGCCGGAAAACTGGTAGCGGCAGCCTATCTATATGCAGATTCACAAGATCTTGCTAGACAAGCAAAATGTTCCTATGCCAGAAAATGGTTGGAACACAACGGACTGGCATAGGAACAACGCCTATTTCTGTCTCAGAAAGACCTGTACTGGGCATCCTAAGAAGTCAAAGTTGCTTCTTAGCTTGTTCTCAAGGAAGCGACGGTACGGCTCACGTATATATTGTGGAAGATTGCAGAAGAAAGCAAATGAAGGTGAGCGTGTCGGAAGCTGAGTTACATATTTGATCTTAATGTATTTTCCTTTCCATGCAGGAGGTGGGTAGTTCTCTATCTCAGGAAGCATCACTTCGTTGATTCTTGAAGTAGGTATCTTGCGTGAGTAGTTATCATATACGTGTGCTGCGGCGTCAAGCACATCCATGATCCTCTGCTTGTTTATAACAGATGTGAATATTATCGGCAGATCATTGAACGGCGCAAGGCGTTCCTTGATAGCTTTTGTATATTCCTTCATAGTGTTGCTGTCCTTCTCGATGGTATCCCACTTGTTCACAACCACGACACATCCTTTCTTGTTCCTCTGGATAAGATTGAATATGGCCATATCCTGTGATTCGATACCGGTCTGTGCATCAACCATGAGTATGCAGACATCGGAATGTTCTATAGCGCGTATGGACCTCATCACAGAATAGAATTCGAGATCTTCGTGTACCTTGGTCTTCTTGCGCATGCCGGCTGTATCCACGAGCATGAATTCATGACCGAACTTGTTGTATAAGGTAGCTATTGAATCTCTTGTCGTACCGGCAATAGGAGTTACAATGTTCCTTTCTTTGCCAAGCAATGCGTTTGTGAGTGATGATTTTCCCACATTAGGTTTTCCGACAATTGTAAAATGAGGAAGTTCAGGATGTTCGTCTTTGTCAGGGTCCTCTGCAGGCATCAGCTTGATGATTGCATCAAGAAGGTCTCCTGTACCTCCTCCGTTTGCAGCAGATATGCTGTATACTTCTCCCAGACCGAGGGAATAGAACTGGAATGCGTCATACATCTTTTCACCAGAATCTATTTTGTTTACGGCCAGTACTACAGGCTTTCCGCTTCTTCTGAGAATGTCGGCAATTTCTTCGTCGTAATCAGTGATTCCTGTGCCTGCCTCAGTCATGAATAGTACGACATGGGCTTCTTCGATTGCAAGAACCACCTGTTTACGGATTTCTTCTTCAAATATATCATCGGAATTGGACGTATATCCTCCTGTGTCTACTACAGAGAATTCGTTACCGCACCATTCGCATCTTCCGTAATGTCTGTCACGTGTTACACCGGCAGTTTCATCGACTATGGCCTGACGCATTCCGACAAGACGGTTAAAAAGTGTGGACTTCCCGACATTCGGACGTCCTACGATAGCTAATAAACTCATAATGATATTATAGTTAAGTTGTTAATATCCCGCCTCACGGCGATGATCGCTCATCCCTATCCAGGATCGTTATATATATCAGTTGCAATAGGTGTTGCCACAACTGCTGCAGCTGCTTTCGTCACAGACAGGCTTTCCGTCTGCATCTTTCTTTCCCCAAAGTTTCAGCTCTTCCTCCTTTGCGCATTTGATCCCTCTCTTTCTCATTTCCTTATTGTTTTCAATTTCAGTTTCAGGAAACTTTCCGTTTTTTCTGAAAATGATATTGAAACAGAGTCCTATGATACATAGTGCCACAAGTATCAGAGCTGCAAAAAATATTTCCATAATCCAATAAGAAGCTAACTGAAAAACTGTGTAGTCCCTTCCATGTCAGACAACCAGCGTTGGGAGAATGTCTGTAAATATGTCTATGTCAAAGATTTCTCTACCCCCACTTACGTCCGGACGGAATGACAAGGTCTGAACTTCAATCGCCCTCATGATCAAAAAAGATTCCTAATTGATGAAGCTGGAGCTGATTTCCTCGTAGTTGTATACCTTATCTATTATGTTTGCAAATATATCTGTCATTGACAATACGGTAATCTTGCTCTTGTCCTTATTCTGATCGCAGCTCAAAGGAATGGTGTCCGATACGATGACTTCTTCGAGAGCAGACTCTGCAATCCTGTCGTATGCAGGACCGGAGAATACCGGATGGGTGGCACATGCGCGGACGCTGGCTGCTCCCATTTCCTTAAGGACATTGGCTGCCTTTGCAAGTGTCCCGGCTGTATCGATCATGTCATCAACGATAACGACATTCTTTCCCTGTACATCTCCGATTGCAGTGATGGAACCGACCACATTGGCTTTTTCGCGTGATTTGTGGCAGATAATAACAGGGCACTGCAGATATCTGGCATAGGCATTCGCCCTCTTTGCACCTCCCATGTCAGGAGCAGCAATGGCAAGATTCTCTATATTCATTGCCTTCAGGTGAGGGAGAAATACAGCACTTGCATAAATGTGATCGACAGGAAAATCGAAGAAGCCCTGTATCTGATCAGCATGCAGGTCGCATGTCATTACCCTGTCACATCCTGCCGCATGAAGCATGTTGGCTACCAGTTTTGCACCGATTGAAACTCTCGGCTTGTCCTTGCGGTCCTGTCTTGCCCATCCGAAATATGGCATTACGGCTATGACCTTGTGTGCCGATGCTCTTTTTGCTGCATCAATCATCAGAAGGAGCTCGAAAAGATTGTCTGTAGGAGGGAATGTGGACTGGACGATGAAAACAGTCGCTCCTCTGACGCTTTCATTGTAGCATGGCTGGAATTCTCCGTCACTGAATGTGAGAACGTCCGAGTCTCCGACATTGAGACCTAGTTTCTTGGCTACCTTTTCAGCAAAGTCTTTAGATGCTTTGCAGGTGAAGATCTTGAGTTTGTGTTCGTTGTGCATATATGTAGAGGGTTTGGAATTGTACTAAACGTTTTCTTTGATGCTGTGCAGGACTGATTCTATGTAGTCAAGGATTTCCTCTCTGCCAAGCCCTGTCTCCGAAGAACTGACAAATGTAGGAGGCAGCTCTTCCCAAAGTTCAAGTATCTGCTGCCTGTTCTTCTCGATCTGTGCGGCCAATACGTTAGGTCCGTTTTTGTCTCCTTTAGTGAAAATGATGGCAAAAGGAATTCCACTCTGTCCGAGTTCTATCAGGAAATCCATGTCTATCTTTCCTATGTCATGACGAGAGTCAATAAGCACGAACAGCATGACCATCTCTTCGGAAAGATTGATATAGTTGCGGATTACCTGTTCCAGTTTCTGCTTGGCGGTAGCAGACATCTTTGCGTATCCATAGCCTGGAAGATCGACAAGATACCATTCTCTGTTGATGAGAAAGTGGTTGACTAGCCTGGTTTTACCCGGCTTGCTTGAGGTCATGGCAAGCTTGCGGTTTTTACAGAGCATGTTTATGAGTGACGATTTGCCTACGTTCGACCTTCCGATGAAGGCGAACTCCGGAAACTTCTGCTTCGGCTTTTCTGAAATCCTCGTGCTGCTGCCCGAAAAGAGGGCTTCCGTAATTTTCATAAAACAGTCTGTTGTTTAAAACGTGCGCAAATATATGAAATTTATTTTATTTACTTTGAAATAATGATGGGGGTAAGCGGTTTTTTACTAAATTTGTTGCGCCGCTAATTATGCTATAAATGGAAAAAGACTTTATTGACCTTTTTGAATTGCAGTCGAGACTGAAAAAGGGAGTGGAATGTCTTTTCCCGACCCGTTTATGGGTCAAGGCTGAAATCAGTGCAATAAAGGCACGGCAAGGTGCTCATTGCTATATGGAACTTTCCCAAAGCGGTTCATCCGGGCTTGTTGCAAAAGCAAATGCCATAATTTGGAATTCAAGATATCGTTTCATTGCGCCATATTTCGAGTCGGTCACGGGTACTCCTCTTCAGGAGGGGATGACTATTCTGGTGGAGGTGCAGGTTTCTTTCAGTGAACTTTATGGGATGTCATTGATTGTCAATGATATTGATCCGGAATATTCTCTTGGACAGAAGGAACTTGAAAGACGACTTGCAATTGAACGTCTCCAGAAGGAAGGACTTATGGGACTGCAGAAGCTTCTGGAATTCAAGCGTCTTCCTTATTATCTTGCCGTGATTTCTGCGGAAGATGCAGCCGGTTACCGTGATTTCTGCCGGCATCTCCATGAGAACCCTTATGGATTCAGATTTGATACAGAGCTGTTTCCTGCTTTGATGCAAGGGACAGGATGTCCGGATTCCGTTATTTCTGCTTTGGACTCCATCATGGAAAGCGGAAAAGATTATGATGCGGTGCTGCTCCTGCGTGGGGGCGGAGCGAAACTGGATCTGGCATGTTTTGACGACTACGCTCTCGCCTCTGTTATCGCTCAGTATCCCTTGCCGGTACTGACGGCGATAGGACACGACCAGGATTTCCATGTATGCGATATGGTGGCCTACGAATATCTGAAGACACCTACGGCGCTAGCGGACTACATGGTTGATATTTATGAGAGGGAGGACCAGAGATTGGCTTCTTTTGAAACACGTATAAAACTGGCAGCCGCAAACCGCCTTTATCGCGAAGAATCCATGCTGGAGTCATTCGCAGCCAGGGTAAAGAATGGTTTTGCAATGAAGATAACGGCTATGGAGTCGGCTTTGAATGTACTGCAGGCAAGGATTGAAGCATCGGATCCGCGGAGGATCCTGGAGCGTGGCTATGCTCTGGCAACTGATGCGGACGGTATTGTCATAAAAGGGGTTGAGGGCCGTAAGGCAGGAGATAGAGTTTCTGTAATTTTTGCTGATGGAGCATTGGACTGTACGGTGGACACCGTCACGACGGATGTCGGGAACAGGCAGTGATATATTGAAATATGATATGACAGACAGATTCGATTATATGAAAGCGGTTGAAGAGCTTGAAGCGATAGCCGCAAAAGTAGAAGACCCTAAGACGGGAATTGACGATATAGACAGATGCGTAAGGCGTTCAAAGGAATTGCTTGAAGCCTGTCGTGCCTATTTGCGTGGAACTAGAGAAAAAATTGACTGATATGTGTGCCAAGAAAAAAATGATTTACGATTCTGACGAGTGGCTGCTTCCTTACAAGGATGTCATTGACAGAAGACACCGGATGATACTTGACCTGAAGGACAGGCTTTCTGTTGACGGATCGTTGAGCAAAGGAATGAATAACCATATGTATTATGGTATGCATCGTGATGCTCAGGGAAGATGGGTGTTCAGGGAATGGGCTCCCAATGCCAATAAGATATATCTGATAGG
Source organism: Bacteroidales bacterium (assembly GCA_017442315.1). Classification (GTDB taxonomy): domain Bacteria; phylum Bacteroidota; class Bacteroidia; order Bacteroidales; family UBA932; genus Cryptobacteroides. The sequence continues at coordinate 30,201 of JAFRZX010000105.1, read as the reverse complement.
TGATTTCAATAATTGGAAACGTAGCGAGGCATATGCTCTCAGACCTCTTGGAGGGGGAGACTGGGAGATTGTCCTTCCTGCTATGTTTCTTGAGCATGGAGCTTTGTACAAATTGTACATAGAATGGCCGGGCGGAGGTGCCGAGAGGCTTCCGGCATATGTGACAAGAACGGTTCAGGATCCTGTGACGAAACAATTCTGTGCCCAGATATGGAATCCGGATAAGCCTTATTCATGGCGTCATAAAAAGCCGGGCAAGCGCCTTCATCCTTTGATTTATGAATGTCATATTGGCATGGCGTCGGAAGAGGAAAAGGTGGGCACTTTTGAAGAATTCCGCTTGAATGTGCTTCCTAAGGTTGCAGATCTGGGATATGATACCCTTCAGATCATGGCTCTTCAGGAGCATCCCTACTATGGCTCTTTCGGATATCAGGTGGCTAACTTCTATGCCTTGAGTTCGCGTTTCGGCACTCCGGAGGAGTTCAAGGCATTGGTTGATGAGGCTCATGGGCTTGGTATAGCCGTAGTGATGGATATTGTGCATTCACATTCTGTGGATAACGAGGCTGAAGGACTTGGACTGTTTGATGGAAAAGAGGATCTGTATTTCTATACGGGATGGCAGGGAAGACATCCGGCATGGGGTTCCCGATGCTTTGATTACGGCAAGGATGAAACCAAATATTTTCTTCTGTCCAACTGCAAGTACTGGATGGAGGAATATCATATCGACGGGTTCCGTTTTGATGGAGTGACCAGTATGTTGTACTGGGATCATGGATTGGAGAAGGTCTTTGCAGGATATGACAATTATTTCAATCAGGGCGTGGATGAGAATGCGGTTGCATATCTGGCACTGGCTAATGTACTTATTCACGAAATGAACAAGGATGCTTTCACTATTGCCGAGGATGTAAGCGGCATGGCAGGACTGGCTGCCCCGATTGCTCAGGGAGGAGTCGGCTTTGACTTCCGTATGAGCATGGGAGTGGCTGATAACTGGATCAAGTGGATCAAGGAGATTCCTGACGATCATTGGAGCATGGGTGAGATGTGGTGGCAGCTTACCAACAAGCGCAAGGATGAAAAGACGATAAGTTATGCGGAGTGTCACGATCAGGCTATGGTGGGTGACAAGACCATAGCATTCCGTCTGATGGATAAGGATATGTATTTTTCGATGAACAAGGAATCACAGTCTCCGGTAATCGACAGAGGGATGGCGCTTCATAAGATGATCCGTCTGGTCACTATGGCTACATGCGGAGACGGCTACCTCACTTTCATGGGTAATGAGTTCGGTCATCCGGAGTGGATAGACTTCCCTCGTGAGGGGAACGGATGGTCCTATAAGCATGCTAGAAGGCAGTGGTCTCTTGCCGAACCTGATTATTTGAGGTACAGGTATTTAAGAAATTTTGACAAGGCAATGATCGGACTGGTGCGTCAGGAGGCGGTTCTTGATGATATCCCTGAACTTTTTGTGCAGGATGAAGAAAAAAAGATACTTATTTTTAAAAGAAAAAATTGTATCTTTGCACTCAATTTCAACCCCACAACCTCATTCACCGATTACGGCTTTGCTGTACCGGCAGGAAAATACGAGGTTGTATTGAATACGGATGAAAACGAATTTGACGGCTTCTCTAGGATAAATACTGGAGAGGTGCATTTTAGTGTGCATAAGAAGAGTGCGAACGGAAGCGGCAAATATGATGAGACTTTGTATCTTTATCTGCCTAGCCGTTGTGCGGTAGTTTTAAAGATGCATGAATGATTGCGGACAATATATTTTAAAACATTATTATATGGCTTTTCTTAAATTCAACAAGTCCGAGCTTGTCAATCTGGAATATTCGCTTAAACGCGAGTTCATTGCAGCCAATGAGACGGGAGCATACTGCAATTCGTCCATAGTTGCCTGCAATACCAGACGTTATCATGGATTGCTCGCTGTTCCTGTAGAGGAGCTTGGTGGCGGAAAGTATATGCTGCTTTCTGCGCTGGATGAAAGTCTTGTCCTTGGTGGTAAACAGTTCAACCTTGGCATTCACTGCTATGGTGACACTTATGAGCCAAGGGGACATAAGTACATTGTGGATTTTGATGCAGATCCGGTACCTGTCATTACCTATAAAGTAGGAGGTATCGTTCTTACCAAGACCATTATGATGGTTCCTGACAATGATCAGGTGCTTATCAAGTATGAGCTTCTTGAGGCTCCTTCCAAGGTTTCGCTTATGCTGAAGCCTTTCCTTGCATTCAGAAGCGTGCATAGCCTGACAAGTCAGAACCCAGAGGCATATACGGGTTTTGATGAAGTGGATGGCGGTGTATCTTTCAGACTTTACGATGGATTCCCGGATCTTAATCTTCAGCTTTCATGTAAGTCTGTGTTTAAGTCGCAGCCATATTGGTATAGCGGTGTGACCTATTCCGATGAATATCGTCGTGGCTTCGATTGCAGGGAGGATCTGTTTGTACCGGGCTATTTCCTGACTGAGTTCAAGCCTGGTGATTCACTCGTGTTCTCGGCATCGGTAAATGAGATCAATCCTAAAGGACTGAAAAGAAAGTTCACTGATTGTCATAGAAAATATGATGACATAGAGACATATCACGACCTGCTTGTGCATAATGCGAAGCTTCTCAAGTGCGACAGAGGTGGCAAGATAAGAATCAACGCCGGTTTCTCATGGCTTGAGACCGGTCTCCTGCGTGAGACTATTACGGCTCTTCCGGGTCTGACCCTTTATGCTGACGGTAACTGTGCTGAATTTGAAAGGATCCTTGACACCCTCATTGCTGATGAGCAGGAGCGTCTTTTCAGAAGGACAACTCAGGTGGAGTCACCTCTCAGGCTCACAGATACAATCCAGCAGTACATTCATTTCGGTGCCAGCGAAAAGCATGTGTGGAAGAAATATGGTGAGACTCTGAAGGGTATCATAGAAAGCTATGCTCCAGGTCGCAGAAAGGAAGTTGCTATGCATCCTAACGGCTTGCTTTGGGCTCAGATGGATGGCGTTGCTCTTTCGTGGATGAATGCATATGTGTATGGACGTCCTGTGACTGAAAGAGCAGGTTATCAGATAGAAACCAACGCGTTCTGGTACAATGCGCTTTGTTTCGCCATTGACATGGAGACCAGGTATGGCTCAAAGAACAGCGGGTTCGTGGAACGCTGGACTCCGGTACGTGATCTGGTGAAGCAGAACTTCCAGCCTATGTTCTGGAGGCCGGATTGGGGATATCTTGTCGATTATGTGAACAATGGTCCGAATGACCAGGCGGTAAGACCAAACCAGCTGTTCGCAATATGTCTTGATAATATCGCTGTTGAGGATGAAATTGTTTCCGAGGTAGTGATGACAATCAACGATGAACTTCTTACGAAGAGGGGACTCAGATCTCTGTCTCCTAGAAATGAGGCATATAGAGGTGTATACGAGGGGTCTCAGATTGACCGTGACCTTGCATACCATCAGGGATGTGCATTCCCTGCTTTACTTGCCCCTTATATCGATGTCTGCTTCAAGATGATGGGCCCGGTATTTTACAAAAGGGCGGAATATCTTACAGAAGGTTTCTATCAGGATGTGAACAAGCATGGTGTCGGACTCTTCTCTGAACTTTATGACGGAGATCCACCTCATGAGCCGCATGGCGCTATTTCGTGTGCGCTTAGTACGGCAGCTCTGCTTAGGATCGATTATCTGTTGAATAAATATAAGGAGGAAAACAAATGAGAGTTCTGATGTTCGGATGGGAGTTCCCTCCTCATATTGCAGGAGGACTCGGAACAGCATGTTACGGCATGACCAAGGGTCTGGCCTATAATGATGTGGATGTTCTTTTCGTAATGCCTTCGGCATCCGGTGATGAAGATGAAAGTGCGGTGAAGATAATCAATGCCAGCGATGTGGCGGTTGATACTGTCAGTGCAACGGTTGACGAGTTCCTTGGCAAGGTGCAGTTTGTACATATCGGTACGAATATGGTTCCATATGTCGATCCTCAGGACTTCAAGACCATCGTTGAGGAAGAACGCAAAAGACAGATCAAGGGCTTCCGTGTCCAGTATGGACAGAAATACAAGTTCTCAGGAAAGTATGGTGCTAACCTTATGGAAGAGGTCGCGCGCTATGCTATGGTCGGAGCGACAATTGCCATGCAGTACAAGGATCAGTTCGATGTTATTCATGCCCATGACTGGCTGACTTATCTTGCCGGCATTGCTGCAAAGCAGCTTACAGGAAAGCCGCTGGTGGTGCATATGCATGCCACTTCGTATGACCGTGCAAGTGATGATCAGGTGGATACACGTGTTGTCGATCTGGAGACCAAGGGAATGATGGCTGCCGATAAGGTCATGGCCGTCAGCGAACTGACAAGAAACATATGTATCAACCGTTATGGAATAGACCCGGAGAAGGTCGTTGCCGTTCATAATGCAGTTGATTTTACAGGGCGGGAAAAACTTGAAGTCGAAAGAAACGTAAAGGAGAAGGTGGTTACCTTCCTGGGACGTGTAACCTATCAGAAAGGTCCGGAATATTTCATAGAGGCTGCAGCGAAGGTACTCAAAAGATGCAAGGATGTGCGTTTCGTCATGGCGGGAAGCGGAGATATGCTCAACAGATGTATCCGCCATGTCGCGCGACTTGGAATTTCAGACCGTTTCCATTTTACCGGATTCCTTCGTGGAAAGGAAGTGCATAAGATGTTCGCTTTGTCGGATGTATATGTGATGCCGTCGATTTCAGAGCCTTTCGGCATTTCTCCGCTAGAAGCGATGCAGACCAATGTCCCTTCAATCATATCGAAGCAGTCGGGATGTGCGGAAATCCTGAAATATGCCCTCAAGGTTGATTTCTGGGATGTGGATGCCATGTCGGATGCTATTTATGGACTGTTGCAGTATCCGGCAATCTCGCAGCTTGCGGCACGTTGCGGATACGATGAGGTGAACAGCATCAAGTGGAATGATGTTGCTGCCAAGATAAAAGGTATTTATCAGGAGGTAATTGACAAAAACTAAAATAACCATAATTATGAAAAAGAGTATATGCCTGTATTTTCAGGTACATCAGCCAAACAGATTGAGATTATACAGGTTCTTTGACATCGGAAAGGATTCGCATTATTATGATGATTTCGCCAACAGAACCATTCTCCGCAGGGTCGCCCAGAAGTGTTATCTTCCGATGAATGCCCTCCTTCTTGAGCTCATCGAGGCTAATAAAGGTGCATTTAAGGTGGCATTCTCAATTTCAGGATCGGTTCTGGAGCAGTTCGACAGATATGCTCCTGAGGTGATAGATAGTTTCCGTAAGCTTGCACAGACAGGATCTGTGGAATTCCTGTCGGAAACCTATTATCATTCTTTGGCATCCCTTGCTTCTCCAATCGAATTCAAGAACCAGGTCCTCAAGCATAAGGAAGCTATAGAACACTATTTCGGAGTTACTCCTAAGGCCTTCCGCAACACAGAGCTCATCTACTCTGATGCAATCGGTGAAATGGTATACGATATGGGATTCAAGACCATGCTTACCGAGGGTGCAAGACACGTCCTTGGATGGAAGAGCCCTAACTTTGTGTATAATTGTGCGCAGGCATCAGGGCTGAAGCTCCTTCTCAAGAATTCCAGTCTCAGTGATGATATCGCATTCCGTTTTTCAGACAGGACATGGGCAGACTGGCCTTTGACAGGTGAAAAATATCTTAGTTGGCTCAAGACTGCCGCAAAGAACGATGATATCGTCAACCTTTTCATGGACTACGAAACATTCGGAGAACATCAGAAGGCTGCCAGCGGTATATTTGACTTCATGAGATTCCTTCCGGAAGTTGTTCTTGCTGACGGAGAGTTTGAGTTCGTTACGCCATCGCAGGCGACAAAGAAGCACAGACCGGTTGCAGAACTGGATGTTCCGGATCCGATTTCATGGGCTGATGAGGAGCGCGATGTGACAGCTTGGCTTGGAAACGAGCTTCAGAATGATGCATTCAACAAGCTCAATGAGCAGACCGAGAAACTGGCTCTTCTGAATGATGAATCGCTTTGGTCTGATTTCGGCCACCTTCAGGAGAGCGACCACTTCTATTATATGTGTACGAAGTTCTTCTCAGATGGTGCGGTGCATAAATATTTTAACCCGTATGATACTCCATATGAGGCGTTTATAAATTATATGAACGTTTTAAGTGATTTTATTTTGCGAGTAAATGATGCAATTTCCGTTTCAGATGTTAACTTTGCAGCCGCAAAAGAGGAGAAGACACCTGTAAAGAAGACAGCGAAAAAGGCTTCGACAGCCAGAAAACCTGTTTCAAAGAAACCGATAAAGAAGTAGGAGCACTTCGGAATACAGGGTTTCCCCCTTTAATACTTATATCCCCGGACGGAGTCTAAAAAGATTCTGGCCGGGGTAAATAAATAAATTATTGATATTATCACATGGCAAAAGAACTTATCAAACCGGACTATCTTTTTGAGGTGAGCTGGGAGGTCTGCAATAAGGTCGGTGGAATCTACACTGTCATTGCAACCAAGTCGCTTTATCTTAAGGGAGAATACAGAAGCCACCATATAATGGTAGGTCCGGATGTGTGGATGGATACGGAAAGCAATCCCGATTTTATCGAGGATCCTTCGCTTTACCGGGCATGGCGTACCCATGCTTTGACGGAGGGGTTGAGAGTACGTATCGGAAGATGGAATGTTCCTGGCAGGCCAGTGGCTATACTTGTCGATTTCAAACAGTTCCTTACAAGGCAGAATGAAATACTTACTGATTTCTGGAAGAAGTTCGGTGTTGACTCTCTGACAGGAAACTGGGATTACAGGGAATCAGCTCTGTTCGGATATGCGGCAGGAAGAGTGATAGAAAGTTTCTACAGATTCAATCTGGATTCTTCCGACAAAGTTGTGGCACAGTTCCATGAGTGGATGACCGGAACCGGTCTTCTGTATCTGAAGTCTGTGAATGTGCCGATTGCTACGGTATTCACAACTCATGCTACAGTTATAGGAAGGTGCATAGCTGGTAATTATCTGCCTCTGTATGATGGCCTTCTCGGATATGATGCTGATGAGAAGGCAAGGAACTTCAATGTTGTTGCCAGACATTCACTTGAAAAGAAGGCAGCTCAGAACAGTCATGTCTTTACTACAGTAAGCGATATAACGGCTCAGGAGTGCCGTCAGTTCCTCGGCAGACAAGTAGATGTAGTTACCCCTAACGGATTCGAGCCAAGTTTCACTCCTGCTACGGATGAGGAATTCGAGCAGGCAAGAGATAAGGCAAGAAGGAAACTTGTACAGGTAGCTTCCGCCATGAGTGGCGAGGAAGTTCCTGAAAATGCGGTTCTGGTGGGAATCGGAGGAAGATATGAGTGGAAGAACAAAGGAATCGATGTTTTCATTGATGCCCTTGACAAGCTTAACCATACGGAATTCAAAGGTAAGTGCGTTCATGCCTTTATCATGATACCGTCAGGACACAATGGTCCGGACAAGCAGCTTGTGGCAAAACTTGCAGGCAATGAGTCCGACTATGTAACCAGAAGTTCTCATTATCTTATGAATCCGGAATATGATTCTGTGACCAGAAGGCTAGATGAACTGAACTTAAACAACGCTTCCGGTGACAAGGTGAAGGTCTATTTCATACCTTCATACCTGAATGGTAATGATGGTGTCTTCAATATGTCGTATTATGACCTTCTCGCAGGTCTTGACCTGACCTTGTTCCCATCATATTATGAGCCTTGGGGATATACTCCGCTTGAGAGTCTTGCATTCAGGGTGCCGACCTTGACAACGACTCTTGCCGGTTTCGGTCTGTGGGTACGTAGCCATTATACCAGGAAGCATCCGGGTATAACCGTGCTTGACAGAAGCGACTCCAATTACTTTGAGGTAGTTGAAGGAGTAGCCGAACGGGTGAAGGAGATTGCATCTCTGCGCAAGGATACTAGAAATAAATATATGCAGAATGCCAAAGAGGTATCTGACATAGCCCTATGGGAAAACAATATAGTGTATTATAAGGAAGCCTATTCAAAGGCTTTGGAAAAAGTAATTTCAGAAAAAGGAGCATTCCCTGAAATGCGGGATGAAAAATCAATGCAGTACAAAAAAATCGATGTAAATCAGCCGTCATGGAATAGTGTGTTCGTATCACGTCATCTTCCTGACAGCTTGAAGGATCTTGAGACACTCTCAAGAAACCTGTGGTGGTGCTGGAATGAATCAGCAAAGAACCTGTTCAAATCTATTGACCCTGAAGCATGGAGCGCAAGCGGTGAGAATCCTATTGCCATGCTTGACAAGGTCAGCCTCAGAAAATACCAGAAACTCGAAAAGGATGTGACATTCCTGGCTAATCTCAAGGAGGTTATGGAAGAGTTCAATGGCTATATGGCTCTGAAGGCAGAGAGAAAGAGCCCGTCAATTGCATACTTCTGTATGGAGTACGGTCTTGACACCTCTCTTAAGATATACTCAGGCGGTCTCGGTATACTTGCCGGCGATTACCTTAAGGAGACCAGTGATATGAATACCAATCTTGTCGCTGTGGGTCTTCTCTACAGATATGGATACTTTACGCAGATGCTTTCGGCGCAGGGTGCTCAGGTATCGAAGTATGATGCTCAGGACTTCATGAAGATCCCGGCTTCTCCTGTACGTGACGCGGATGGCAACTGGATGACAGTGAGCGTGGCTTTCCCTGGACGTAACCTCAATGCAAGGCTTTGGAAGGTGGAAGTAGGACGTACAGACCTTTATCTTATGGATACCGACTATGAGGACAACCTTCCTGAGGACAGGTCCGTTACCCATCATCTTTATGGTGGAGACTGGGAGAACCGTCTGAAGCAGGAACTCCTTCTCGGTGTCGGCGGTATGCGTGCTCTCCGCAGCCTCGGACTCAATCCTGAGGTATATCATTGTAATGAGGGTCATGCCGCATTCATCGGTCTTGAAAGACTGCGTGAGTATGTCCAGAATGACAACCTTGAATTCCCTGAGGCACTTGAAGTGGTAAGGGCATCATCTCTGTTCACTACACATACACCGGTACCTGCAGGACATGATGCATTTGACGAGGGTCTTCTGAGAAAGTACATAGGTCACTATCCTGAACGTCTTAAGATAGACTGGATTACCATGATGAGCCTTGGCAAGAACAATGCAAACGATGTGAACGAGAAATTCTCCATGTCCAATCTTGCAGCCAACATCTCTCAGGAAGTCAATGGCGTGTCATGGCTTCATGGCGAAGTGAGCCGCGATATATTTGCACCTATGTATCCAGGGTATCTTCCAGAGGAACTTCATGTAAGCTATGTTACCAATGGTGTACATTATCCTACATGGACAGCACCGGAGTGGAAGGCTATCCATGCAGGTGTATTCGGAGAGGAATTCAAGACTCACCATTATGACAAATCATGCTTCGAGGGTATCTATAAGGTATCTGACGAGGAGGTATGGAATGTAAGGACGACACTCAGGAAGAAGCTCATCGAGGAGATCAAGGAGAGACTTTCCGATCCGGCAGCTACAAACCATTATTCACCACGCCAGATCGTTACTATCAAGGAGACACTCCGTGACGATGTGCTCACTATCGGTTTCGCAAGACGTTTCGCTACATACAAGAGAGCTCATCTCCTGTTCCGTGACCTTGACAGACTGGCTGAGATCGTCAATGACCCTAACCAGCCGGTACAGTTCATCTTTGCTGGTAAGGCGCATCCTGCAGACAAGGCAGGCCAGGATCTCATCAAGATGATTGTAGATATCTCCAAGCAGGAACGTTTCATCGGTAAGATCGTATTCGTGCCTAACTACGACATCACTTTGGCGAAGTATCTCGTTCAGGGTGTCGATGTATGGATGAATAACCCTACACGTCCTCTTGAGGCATCAGGTACATCAGGAGAGAAGGCTGCCATGAACGGTGTAATGCACTTCTCGGTACTTGACGGATGGTGGGTGGAAGGCTATAAGAAGGGCGCTGGTTGGGCTCTTCCTATGGAAAGGACCTACGATGACCAGAACTATCAGGATGAGCTTGATGCAGCAACGATCTATACTATTATTGAAAACGAAATCGCTCCAGCATTCTATAATGTAGACAGGAAGACAAGGCGTTCTTCCGAGTGGATCGAGTATATCAAGAATACCGTAGCTATGGTGGCATGTAACTTCACCACCAACAGAATGCTCACTGACTATATCAACCAGTACTATGATCCGCAGTCTGTAAGAACAGCTCAGCTTGTTTCTGATGATTATAAGGTTGCACGTGAGATTGCTGCTTGGAAGAAGCATATGCGTCGTGAATGGCAGAATGTAAGTGTTGTTTCTGTAAGCAAGCCGAACGGACAGACTTCGGATGTCTCTACAGGCAATGAGTTCAATGCAGAGGTTGTTCTCAATATCGGTGATCTTCAGCCAGAGGAAATAGGAGTAGAACTCCTTTTTGCGGTTTCAGACAATAAGGGCCGTCTCCACATTCAGGAGAGATGTGATTTCGATGTCGTGGAATGCAATGATGGAATAGCCAAGTTCCAGGCAACCATCCTTCCTGAGAGAACCGGAATGTATCAGGTTGCAGGCAGGATATATGCTAAGAACAGCAAACTTCCGCACAGACAGGACTTCGAACTTGTGAGATGGTTATAGCAACCGGCTTTTTTGACGGTGTCCATCTCGGACACCGTCTTGTAATAGAGCAGCTTGTAAGAGCTGCTGCAGTGCGCGGGGATGAATGCATGGTCCTGACATTCTGGCCACATCCCCGTAATGTGCTGCAGAAAGAGGCCCGTTCCCTAAGACTCCTTACATCACTGTCGGAGAAAAAGGATATATTGAAGTCTTTGGGAGTGGATCATGTTGAAGTTCTTGATTTTACAAAGGATTTCAGCACCATGACTACAGAAGATTATCTTCGTATGCTCATGGAAAAATATGAGGCGAAGGCTATTCTGCTTGGCTATGACAACAGAATGGGGTGTGACTCCAAGGGTGCTGATGAGGTGGCATGCATTGCAGAGAAGATGACCCTTGACGTAGTACGTACAGATATGGTATCATCGCCGATGGGCTATCCTGTAAGTTCTACTAAGATCCGTGAACGCCTTGACATTGGAGATGTCGAGGGTGCTTCTGGAATGCTTGGCTATCAGTATCGGCTTCATGGCGTGGTGGTTGCTGGTAACAGGCTTGGCAGGACGATAGGTTTTCCTACTGCCAATATGCAATTGTATGAACCGTTGAAACTTGTGCCCGGTAACGGCGTGTACCATGTTAAGGTTCGTACACTTGGTCAAGATAGATATGGTATGTGCAATATAGGATATAAACCGACAGTCGGAACCGGTAATGCCCGTACCATTGAAACGCATATCTTCGATTTTGACGAAGATATATATGGTCTGGACATTGAGATAAGCTTTATCTCTAAATTGAGGGATGAGGTAAGGTTTGATTCTCTGGAAGGACTAAAGCTGCAACTGGAAAAGGACAGAGACTATCTTTATAACTTAATGTGATATGGATATTTTCGATATAATAGTAACTGTCTTGGTTCTTGCCGGATCCGCCGTATTTGAAGCATCCAGGAAGAAGAAGGGCAAGGCGGTGAGACCTGAAAAGGAACTTTCGCAGGAGCCTGAATCCGATGTCATCGACTGGATGCCGGAAGTTGAATCAGAGGTTCTGGAGTGGATGCCGGTTCCGGAATCGGTTCCGGATAATCATCAGGTCGTGAATCCGCTGAATGATTCTGTCTCAGTTGCAGAGCCGGTCAGAAAGGCGTCTCCTTCTGTAAAGAGAACGTCGCCGGTTGTTGTTGAAGAAAATAATGAAGCAGATAAAGAAAGAATAGATGCCAGAAAACTTGTCATCTATTCAGAGATAATGAAAACAAAATTTTAAAATAAAATAATTATGGCACTTCAGTATATGACCCAGGAGGGTCTTGATAAGCTAAAGAAGGAGCTTGCCGAGGCAATCGCACAGCGTCCTGTAATTTCTGCGGCAATAGCAGAGGCAAGGGATAAGGGTGATCTTTCTGAGAATGCAGAATATGAGGCTGCTAGAGAGGCACAAGGTCTTCTTGAATTGAACATAGCAAAGCTTCAGAATCTTGTTGCTAATGCACGTGTGATAGACGAGTCGCAGATAGGTACGGATAAGGTGCAGATGCTTAATAAGGTAAAAGTTAAGAATTTGAATACCAATCAGATAATGAATTTCACCCTTGTAAGTGAGAATGAGGCGGACTTTATGGCAGGCAAGCTTGCGGCTAAGACTCCTATAGGACAGGCTCTTATGGGACATGCTGTGGGTGAAGTTGTGGAAGCAAAGGTCCCTGCAGGTACTGTAAGATTTGAAATTCTTGACATAACTCTATGATTCCTTATTGTTTGTAGAGCAAGTAAAATAGATATCTGTAACTGATTATGCCGACAATATTTACCAGAATAGCCAATGGCGAGATTCCTTCGTATAAGGTGGCGGAAAATGAAGATTTCTATGCATTTCTTGACATTGCGCCAATGGCAAAGGGACACACGCTTGTGATTCCTAAGAATGTCGAGGAGGACTATATTTTCAATCTGGACCAGGAAACCTATATGGGCCTTTGTGCATTTGCGCGTAAAGTGGCGGAGGCTATACGGAATGCAGTTCCTTGCAAGAGAGTAGGTGTCGCTGTTCTCGGTATGGAGGTTCCTCATACTCACATTCATCTTGTACCTTTGCAGACAGAGGGTGATATGGATTTCAGAAAGAAAAAGATTGAACTGTCTGTGGAAGAGTTCACCATGATAGCAGCATCAATTTATGAAGAGTATGTCAAGATTCAGTAGAATAATCATGCTTTTTGCAGCTGTTGCGCTGACGGCTGCATGTGGACGAGTGGCAAGAATGGACGTGAATATGTCCGATGCCAGATCAGCGGAAGTCACTGTCAGACTTCTTGATATGAACAAGTATCAGATTCTTGATACTGTATCTGTGGATGCAGACGGCAGGTTTTCTTATAAGGTTCCTGTGACGGAAGGGCAGCCGGAATTTGTATATGTATTCTATAAGGACACCAAGATAGCGTCGCTGATTCTTGAAAAAGGAGATAAGGTGACTGTAAATGCCGATACTTTGGGCAATTATACGGTTGAAGGATCAGAGGAATCAGTCAGACTTGCTCATGTGGAGAAGGAATATGCTGCAGCAGTAAAGAGGCTGAATGAACTTTCTTCAAGGCTTTCGGCAGCCGGAGATGTAGAGGAGGCACTTGAGCTAAGACGTCTGACTGCTCAGGAATATATAAGATATTACAGGGAATGTGTAAAGTATGTGATGGGTAATGCTGGATCGTTGGCCGTAATTCCTGTACTTTATCAGAATTTCGGGGATAATCTGCCTGTGTTCGGGCAGGCTACCGATGCCATCCATTTCAAGAATGTTGCTGATTCGCTGGAACGTAAATGGCCTGAATCCAAGTATGTAAAAGCTCTCAGAAAGGAAGCGGAAAGAAGATTCGGATACCTTGAACTGGATACACGTATCTCCGGTGCCGTTGAAATTGGTTTTCCGGATATAGAACTCCCTGATATAATGGGTCAGAAGCACAGACTCAGTGACGTGGATTCCAAAGTTATAATGTTATATTTCTGGAGTGCGACAGATGCTGCTCAAAAGATGTATAATATAGATGTACTGGCTGAAGTGTATGATGAATATTCGCCCAAAGGACTTGAAATATATCAGGTGGCTCTTGATCCCGACAAGGCTTTCTGGGCAAAGGCTGTGAAGGAACAGAATCTTCCATGGGTTAACGTATGTGACAGTCGCGGAGGCAATTCCCCATACGTGTCATCATACAACCTGTCTGTCTTGCCTGTCGCGTATTTCATTAAGGATGGTGAAATTGTAAACGAGCAGGCTGTTGATGAAAAGTCCCTTCGTAAGGTATTGGACAAGCTTATGAGATAGATGTAGTCGCAATGTCAGAAGAGTTTCTTCTTGCTGACTGTTGCAACGAATTCCTTTAAGTAGAACGGTTCGAAGTACGCTACGTCTTCGAATCGTTGTTCTTTATAAGCTTCCAGAGCAGGAGCAAGCATAGCTGATGCCTTGGGATGGCACTGACGGAAATGTGCGTTGGGATGCCTGATGATATCGGAACATTTGCCAGCTCCGTCACCTATGAAAAGGCATGGACCTAGTTCCAGATATTCTGCAAAACTGTTTTCGTCAATGACTGTTGGTGTTGTGTCTGTTGCCCGCTTCCACTCTTTGATTGGGTAACTGTCTTCTGATGACAGGTCTGAATGACCTGTGTCGTGTGCAAATATTGCCGTATATACTTCCATGCGGCGGGCATCTATCATAGGGATGATATATTTATATGTAGGATTTTTATCGACTTCCTTTGGTACTGCCGCCATTATGTCGTTCCGGACTTCATCTGCAGCCTGGGCTACCAGCGTATCCAGAGTGCCGACAGCGATCATAGGCTTTCCGCTGCCGAAGCAAAGTCCTTTTGCGGTGGAAACTCCCACCCTGAGTCCGGTATACGAACCCGGTCCCATGCTGACGCAGACAGCATCGCAGTCTGACAGACTGATATTACGCTCGGATAGCATTTCCTGAATGAAGACAGCTGTAAGCGAAGCATGTGCTTTAGGTGCAGAACTCTCCCTGTATGCAACAACGGCCCCGTTTTCTGCAAGAGCTGTGGAGCATAGTGCTGTTGATGTCTCTATGAGTATAAGTCTCTCCATGGCAGGTCAATTAAACTTCATGATGTTCTTCAGATATGGAAATATTGTATCTGCCAGGTCCTTCAGAGGAGGATATAGGATGGAACCGTCGAGCACTTCCTTGCTTACGAATCCGAAGGTGTTGTTGAGGGAATTGAACGCAACAATGATCATGCTGAGGATAAGCAGAGCCTTGGCGAGTGAAAATACAAGTCCAAGCAGTCTGTTTAGCCATCCGAGCATCACGAATTTGAATGTGGCTTCCAGAAGTCTGCCGATCAGTCCGAGTACTATGAATACCCCTATCAGAATGAGGATGAAGGATACCAGTTTCAGAACTTGTTCGGAAGCGCTCAGATATTTTGATACCCACTCAGTTACAATGTCTGCGAATTTGGCCGACATCCATATGCCTGCTATAAGTGATACGATTGATATCGCTTGAGAAATGAATCCTTTTCTTAGTCCCTGAAAAATGGCGGGAATCAGACAGATTAAAAGAATGATATCCAGTATGTTCATAAATCTGTGAAATTGTGTATATTTGCAGATTGAAATTTTCGGGAACCGTTCCCGTCTGCAAAAATAGATAAAAATTTGATACTATACCATGAAATTTAAAGAGTATAAAGGCCTTGACCTTGTGGCAACAGGCAATGAAGTGCTTGAGAGATGGAGAAAGAATCATGCGTTCGAGAAATCATTGGAACTTAGAGAGGGGGCTCCGGAGTTTATTTTCTTTGAGGGTCCGCCTTCTGCCAATGGAATGCCGGGTATCCACCATGTAATGGCACGTTCGATAAAGGATGCTGTATGCCGCTACAAAACCCAGAGCGGGTATAAGGTAAACCGTCGTGCGGGGTGGGATACTCATGGACTTCCGGTGGAACTTGGTGTAGAAAAGATGCTTGGTATCACAAAGGAGGATATCGGTACGAAGATTTCAGTCGAGGAATATAATGACGCCTGCCGCAAGGAGGTCATGAAGTATACAGCCGAGTGGGTGAACATGACCGAGCGTGTGGGATATTGGGTGGATATGAACGATCCTTATATCACCTATGACAACCGCTATATAGAGACACTATGGTATCTTCTCAAGAAGATTTATGACAAGGGACTTCTCTACAAAGGAAAATCGATCCAGCCGTATTC
Source organism: Bacteroidales bacterium (assembly GCA_017442315.1). Lineage (GTDB taxonomy): Bacteria > Bacteroidota > Bacteroidia > Bacteroidales > UBA932 > Cryptobacteroides. The sequence goes on along the minus strand of JAFRZX010000105.1, from coordinate 14,256 downwards.
ACCGGCTGCAGGTACCGGTCTGAGTACTCATGAACTCAATCAGCCCGGATGCTACCGTGATGTAAAGGACACTACCGCCACCGCACAGTTTGCGGTGATCAGGGATGACAAGTCGGAATTCCTGTTCAGTGAAGGTGTTCCTGCATATTTCCTTGCATGGACGACCACTCCTTGGACTCTGCCTTCAAATACAGCTCTCTGTGTCGGACCGAACATCAGTTATGTACGTGTGCTTTCATTCAATCCATATACCGGACAGCCTGCCTTGTATGTTGTTGCAGAGGCTTTGGTGAATTCTCTTTTCAATCCAAAGGCTGCCGAGGTGCCTTTTGATGACTACAAGCCGGGAGACAAGCTTGTACCGTTCAAGGTGCTTGACGGTACTCTCAAGGGATCCGAACTTACCGGCATACGTTATGAGCAGCTGATTCCTTGGTTCAATCCGGGCGAAGGTGCATTCAAGGTCATTCCGGGAGATTATGTCACAACAGAGGACGGTACAGGTATCGTGCATATAGCTCCTACTTTTGGTGCCGATGATGCGAAAGTGGCTCGCCTTGCCGGTGTACCGGGTCTTCAGGTTATAGACCGAAACGGTGAACCTCAGGCTCAGGTGGACCTCAAAGGCCGTTTTTTCAGAATAGAAGACCTGGATCCAGCATATGCTGCAGCCAATATGTCAGAGGATTATGCTGAGTGGGCCGGACGTTATGTGAAGAATGCCTATGACGCGTCCCTTCCGGAAGATGCTCCTACCCTTGATGTTGACATATGTGTTATGCTGAAGCAGCAGAACAAGGCATTCAGAATAGAGAAGCATACCCATAATTATCCTCATTGCTGGCGTACAGACAAGCCTGTGCTTTATTATCCTCTCAATTCATGGTTCATCAGGACTACAGCGGTACGCGAACGTATGATGGAACTTAATGAGCAGATAATGTGGAAGCCGGAGTCTACCGGAACTGGCCGTTTCGGGAAATGGCTGGAGAATATCCAGGACTGGAATCTCAGCCGCAGCCGCTATTGGGGTACACCTCTCCCTATATGGCAGACTGAGGATGGTAAGGAAGCTAAATGCATAGGTTCCATTGCCGAACTCTATGCAGAGATCGACAAGGCTGTCGCTGCCGGCATCATGTCTGAGAATCCGTTTGCAGTGAAAGGATTCGATCCGGCAGATATGTCCAAGGAGAATTACGATAAGATAGATATACACCGTCCATATGTGGATAATATTTTCCTGGTATCCGATAGTGGAAGGAAGATGGTGCGTGAACTTGATCTTATTGATGTGTGGTTTGATTCCGGAGCAATGCCTTATGCTCAGGAGGGTCTCCGCAATCTTGATTCAGACAGATTCGGCATCACTGCTGACTTCATTGCAGAGGGTGTGGATCAGACTCGTGGATGGTTCTATACTCTACATGCGATAAATACTATGGTAAGCGACAAGTGCGCATTCAAGAGAGTTATTTCCAATGGTCTTGTCCTTGATAAGGACGGTAACAAGATGAGCAAGCGTCTTGGCAATGCTGTGGACCCATTCTGGGCACTTGATACATATGGCGCAGATGCCCTCCGTTGGTATATGCTTACCAATGCCCAGCCTTGGGACAATCTTCGCTTTGATGTGACAGGAGTCGACGAGGTCCGTCGTAAATTTTTCGGTACACTTTACAATACCTATTCATTCTTTGCCCTATATGCAAACATCGACGGATTCAATCCTTCTGTTGAAACTGTTCCTGTGGCAGAACGTCCGGAAATAGACAGATGGATCATATCTTTGCTCAATACCCTTGTGAAGGATGTCGTTGCCGCATATGAGGATTACGATATCACTGCAGCCGGAAGACTTGTACAGGATTTTGTGTGTGACCATCTGAGCAACTGGTATGTTCGTCTTGGAAGAAAGAGATTCTGGGGTGGAACGATGGATACAGACAAATTGTCTGCATATCAGACACTTTATCAGGTGCTTGTGGCTGTTGCAAAGCTTGCTGCACCTATTGCCCCGTTCTTTATGGACCGTCTTTATCTTGACCTTGTTGAGGGAGAAGAGTCTGTTCATTACGTACCTATGCCGTCCTATGACGGTACTGTCGTAGACAAGGATCTTGAGGAGCGCATGGCCCTTGCTCAAAGGGCAACTTCAATGGTGCTTGCACTCCGTCGCAAGGCTGAAATCAATGTAAGAAAGCCTTTGTCCAAGATTATTGTTCCAGTCATTGATACTAAGGTGAAGGAACAGCTTGAAAAGGTAAAGGATCTTATCTTGAATGAAGTCAATGTCAAGGATGCGGAATTCATTTCTGATACTACCGGACTCATTACCAAGAAGATCAAGCCGAACTTCAAGACCCTTGGAAAGATCTATGGAAAGCAGATGAAGGAGATTGCAGCGGCATTCGGAGCATTTTCACAAGATGTTATCTCAGAAATTCAGGCTTCAGAAGCATCTGGCATGGGATATGTTTTGACTCTGCCTTCCGGAGATGTTACCCTTAATGCAGGAGATTATGAGATATCTTCTGAAGATATGCCAGGATGGCTGGTAGCTACAGAAGGTTCCATGACCATAGCTCTTGATGTGACTGTGACTGAGGAACTGCGATTGGAAGGAATTGCCCGCGAACTGATCAACAGAATTCAGAACCTTCGTAAAAACAGTGGCTTTGATGTTACGGATAAGATCAATGTAAGGATATTTGCAGATGGAGAGGATGGTGCGGAAATCACTGCTTCGCTTGCTAGTTTCGGTGAGTATGTTGCAGCCCAGACATTGGCTCTTTCAGTAGATGCTGCACCTATGGCAGAAGCAGAGGATGCTTCTGAAGTGGAATGGAATGATGGTGTAATAAGAATAAAGGTATCCAGACAGTAGGTATTGTTTGCTGATAGCATGAAATATTAACTAAAAAAATAAAACTATGGCAGAAGAAATGAAGAACGCACCTGAATTCAAGGTCCGTTATAGTGATGAGGAACTCCAGGAGTTCAAAGCCATTATTCTTGAAATGCTTGCAAAGGCTAAGAAGGAATATAAGACACTCCGTGATATTGTAACTCATGATTCAAGTAATGACATCGAGGATACGTCTCCAACGTTCAAGGTAATGGAAGAAGGTGCTACTGCTCTTTCAAAGGAAGAGGCCGGAGCATTGGCACAGCGTCAGTACAAGTTTATCCAGAATCTTGAGGCTGCCCTTATCAGGATTGAGAACAAGACCTACGGTGTATGTAGAATGACTGGCAAACTCATCCCTAAGGAGAGACTTCGTCTAGTTCCGCATGCCACACTTACGGTTGAGGCAAAGGAGATGATGAATAAGAACAAGTAATCCGATATGAAAATCTCAAAAGGGAAAGGGCTTTTCATCTTAGGAACGGTACTGGTAATAATTGACCAGATTATCAAAGTGCTCGTCAAGACCAATATGGATCTTGGCGAGACGATTGATGTCATAGGAGATTGGTTCAAGCTTCATTTCGTACTGAATAAAGGCATGGCCTTCGGTATGGCTTTCGGCGGAGTGTGGGGAAAGGTCCTGCTCTCTTTGTTCAGGATCATTCTTTTCGGCGGACTTTGCTGGTGGATTTCAAAACTGGCAAGAAGGGAAGATACTCCTATGGGGGTGCTTGTGGGCCTGACAATGATTACAGCAGGTGCGATGGGCAATATCATAGATTGTTTCTTTTATGGCCTCATATGGCCGGAGACAGTAATGCAGGGCGCACCGTTTGCCTTTATGTTCGGACAGGTTGTGGATATGTTCTACTTCCCGTTATTTGACTATAAATTGCCTTGGATGGATTATCCGCAGACTTTCTTTGGTGCGGTATTCAATTTCGCTGACAGTTGTGTCACATGCGGAGCTATCTATCTCTTGCTGTTTCATTATAAATTCTTTGCTAAGGAATAGCAAGGTTATAACATAACCGGGATGCTGAAAATATCGGCAAATAAATTTGCAGATTACGAAAATATTCGTACCTTTGCAATCCCTTACGAAAAGAAAGCGTTATTATCTGAAAAAGATATGTTTTTCGTAAACATTTTGGAGAGTTGGCAGAGTGGTCGAATGCGGCGGTCTTGAAAACCGTTGATCTTAACGGGTCCGGGGGTTCGAATCCCTCACTCTCCGCTGAAATCGCCTAACGAGTTGAATAGCAACGAGTTAGGCGATTTTCCCGTAAAGAACGGGGCAGTAACGGGGCAGAGCTACTTCTTGTTAAGACTTGCCGACATATATGCTTTGACTCATACTTTTGTGACTGATTCCTGATCCCAATTTTATGGGAAAATCCTGTATTTTGTATTAAATTTGTATCGTATTGAGCTGGTTGTCAGGTGGCAGCCATAAAAATATAATATTATGGTATATCTTTGGATTCTTCTGGCAATATCATTTGCCGTGTCTTCGTTGGGATGGATTTATTTCATCTATTTTTTCAGTATCGGATATGGTTTGGCTATTTCAGCATTGAGTGTCGCTACTGCAGTCATGTTTCATGATGTCATTACCTTGCCGGTTGCTTTGCTGTGTTGTGTACTGTTCATTTATGGCATAAGGCTGGCATTGTATCTTTTTCTAAGGGAGAAGAAGTCCGCGACCTATAAGCATATCCTTTATCAGCCGGAAAATACTGTCAAGAAGCCCGTTTTCGTTATGTTCATGATATGGATTTCGTGTGCTCTTCTGTATGTTGGACAGATCAGTCCGGCAACATTCTATCTGTATAATATAGCTGAAGGTGCATCTGTAAACAGTCTGTGGGCATGGATCGGAGCAGTTGTGGCTGCAGCTGGTGTTGTGATTGAAATGGTGGCGGATGCACAGAAGAGTGCTGCCAAGAAAATCAATGCGAGAAGATTTGTGGACAAAGGCTTGTACCGTATTGTCCGTTGTCCTAATTATTTCGGAGAGGTGCTGATGTGGACAGGAAGTTTCGTCATCTGTTTCGGTGCATGCTGCACTCCGGGACAATGGGTTATTGCTTCGCTTGGTTATATAGGAATAGTCTATGTGATGTTTAGCGGTGCACGCAGACTTGAACTCAGACAGAATGAAACATACGGACAGGATCCTGAGTTTCAGGCCTACATCAGGAAGACTCCTCTCATACTTCCTTTTGTCCCCATTTACTCTGTTGCCAGACATACTTGGTTGAAGGGATAAGAAACTGTTTAAATTTTAAACATCTTCTAATTATTTTTGCTACATTTGTAACGGTCATGGTGAGTACAGGCCTTTCTGGTCGTGTACTTGAAAAGGGAATCCGGTGAGAGACCGGAACTGTGCCCGCAGCTGTAAGTCCTTTATAATGCTCTGGATTCAAGCCACTGTCATGCCGATGGGAAGGCCCGGAGCTGGATAAGTCAGAAGACCTGCCATGACGGTATGAACTGATGGTGTCCGGGGTCAGACACTCTATGAGTTTGCAAAATGCTCCTGAATTTATTGATGTCAATATGCTGTGTCGCCGTTTATGGCGACACTCTTGATGTTGCGACTGTGTCGTCCTATAAGGATGCAGACGCAGTAAGTCTGTCTCCTGTCCGTGCTATGTCGCATGATATGATAAAGTATATTGGTGCTCATGATCTTTACGAAGTCTTGGAGCAGTTTTCCGGGGTCAGTATAAGGGATTATGGAGGTATAGGTGGACTTAAGACTGTGTCTGTCAGGAATATGGGAGCATCCCACACCTCTGTGATATATGATGGTATTCCTATTTCGGATGCTCAGAATGGTCAGGTTGACATATCCAGATTCAATCTGCATGATGTGTCATCTGTATCTGTTGCATTTGGTGTTTCTGATGAAATATTCTGCAGCGCCAGACATCTCGCTTCAGCAGGTGTGCTTCAAATCGAAAGCGCGAAGGCTGACTTCAGTCAGAAGCCTATGCAGTTCACGGCTGGAATGACAGGGTCCACAATCGGAGCATTTGCCCCTTATGCTTCAGTGAGGTGCAGACTTGGAAAAAACTGGGTTATGAAGCTTTCTGCCGATGGTATGTTTTCAAAGGGGAACTATCCTTTCAAGCTCCGTAATGGTGATCTTGTCACGACAGAAAAACGTGTCAACAGTGATGTGGCATCAGTAGGAGCAGAGGCAGACTTGTGTGCTGATTGGGGCAATAGAGGAATGCTGCGTCTTAAATTGAACTGTCATGACAGTGAGCGAGGATTGCCAGGTTCTGTAATACTATATACGCAGAACCCATTTGAGCGTCTGTGGGATAAGTCTGTGATATCTAATGTCATGTATGATGTCTGGAATGGCGGGCAATGGAAGTTTCATACCGATATAGGGTATAGCAGGTCCTTTAACAGACATCTTGATTGTGATCCTGTATATCCTCAACCGCTGGACAGCAGATACATTCAGAATGAATACTCCATATCTTCCAGAATTATGTTTGGTGTGCGACAGAAGTGGCGTTTCGCATTGGCAGAGGATTGTTATGTCAACACCTTGGACTCCGATATTCCTGAATGCCCGTTTCCTTGCAGGTTGACATCGGTTACCGCACTGTCCTGTCAGTATTCCGGCAGAAGATTGAGAGCCAATGCTTTTCTCACAGGGATGATGATGACGGAAAAACTGAAGAACGCCAATAAACAGGTGCATAGATTCAATTTGTCTCCAATGGTAGGATTGAATTGGAATTTCATCCGAGATTACCATCTTAGAGCAAGCTATAAGAAAGGATTCAGGATGCCTACATTCAATGATCTGTATTATTCCCGCGTAGGAAATGATGCCCTCAAGCCGGAAACAGCACATCAGTTCAATCTGGGGCTGACAGGAATAGAAGATCATGGGTGGGGTAGGATTTCTATGACTATGGACGCATATTGCAATCTTGTCAAGGATAAGATAATTGCTGTACCAACCATGTTCATTTGGAAAATGAGGAATGTATCAGAAGTGGTAATGTATGGCTCCGATATCAACTTATCTGGAACATTTGAATTGGCGAAATGGCTTAGAATGCAGGTTTCAGCCAACTGGTCTTTGCAATATGCCGTAGATGTGACGGATCCGCATAGCAAGAGCTACGGCAGTCAGATTCCTTATACACCACGTCATTGCGGCAGCGGCAGTCTGATTCTGGAAACAAGGTGGGCCAATCTCAGCTATAGGGTAAGTGCTGTCGGAAGAAGATATACCAAGAGCCAGATTCTTCCTTCAACCATGCTTGAAGGCTTTGCTGACCATTGTATCTGTCTCAGTCGCAGTTTCAACTTTGGGAGGCGGCATGTATATAGGGTTGACTTCAGTTTGGAAGGCCAGAATCTCGCTGGTACTAATCATGAACTGGTAAAGGGTTATCCTATGCCGGGAAGATCATTGAGAATAAGAGTCGGTTTTAATTATTGATATAATATGGAAATGAGAGGTATCCGGTTTTTCTATGTGCTTGTTTTATTTGTATTGTCGGTAGCTTGCAAGCAAGATGAAGAGTCTGCAGAGATTGCTTTTATGTCCGGAAGATTCGTAGTTAATAACGGTAACTGGGGGGATAATGATGCTGATGTCGGTATATATGATCTTCAGAGAAAGACATTTTTTCCTGATATGTTTTATACTGTAAATTCCCGTTATCTTGGTGATCTGGCGCAAGATATCATATCTGTGGGTGATGACATATATATAGCAGTAAGTGGCTCTCAGACCATATTTGTGACAGATAGGGAACTTCGGGTGAAGAAGCAGATCAATGCAGAAAATAATGGTGTCCGTCTGTCTCCCAGGTGCTTTGCTACGGATGGCGTCAGAGTATATGTGACATATTATGAGGGATACGTAGGACAGATTTCTCCTGAAGACTATTCTATCAGATTTGCTCAGGTAGGTCCTAATCCGGATGGATTGGATGCTGCAGGAGGAAAACTTTATGTTGCCGATTCAGGTGGCATGGCATATCCTGACTATAATAATACCTTGTCCGTAATTTCCATAGATGGCTTTGAACGTACGGATATAGTCTCTGTCAATGTCAATCCTGCAAAGGTGGTGGCATCTTCGGATGGGAATATGGTCTATGTGTTCAGTTATGGCGATTATGCGGCTGTTCCTTCGCTTGTACAGGCTCTGGATACCGTTTCGGGAAAACTTTCAGATCTGCCATATGAATCAGTCTGTTCCATTGCCGGAGGAAAGAACGGTCTGCTGTATATACTATGCGGCGGATATGATGCTGATTGGAATCCGCTTCCGGGGACAGTATTCATTCATGATATGGCAACCAATACGGGAATGGGGAATTTTGTAACTGATGGGACAATACTTCCGAATGCTTATTCGGTGTCGGTTACATCCGATGGCTATGTCTATGTGGGATGTTCTGATTATCTTACAACAGGCGACGTATTTGTATTCACGCCGGATGGCAGGTTATATGACAGGTTTGATTCGCAAGGACTGAATCCGATAAAGGTGTATTGACGGCACGTCTCCGGCATCAGTGAACACCGCCATTTTATACGAGTCTGGTTTATGATAAAATATTGAGATTGTTTTTGTAGTCACTGGAACTACAGAATCTTTGATATATGCTCCTGGTATTTTCTGGAGATCGGAATACTTTCTATTCCATCCTGCCTCATATCAGCTACAATAAGACCAGAATCATCCCTACGTACGATTTTTATGAACGTAGGGTTTATGAAGTATGATCGATGACAACGCACAAGACCATGTTTTAAAAGGTCTTCTTCGAGAGCTCTCATAGATGAACGTAGAGTAAATTTCTTTACACGGTTCCTGTCAAGATAATGTATCAGTACATAGTTGTCTTCGGATTTTATGAATATGACAGCCTCAGGTGCTATGACAAAGCGTAGTTTCTTATGCTCGTCGTAGAATCTGATCAGTGAGTTTTCATCAACAGGATTAGAATCTTCATGGTCCCGTGCATATATTTCAAAGCCAAGACAAAGAAACCCGTAGGGATATATGGCCATAGCAAGCAGGCTGATAAATGCAGTTCCTGCAATTTCAAAGAAAGATAATTTTTCTGGGGATATCAAGACAATGTATAGGGAACAAAATAATGACAGTATCAAAGTCTCGGCTACGCACCACATAAGATACAGGCGACCAGATGGTTTCCAATATCTGCCTAAAAGATACAGCCACCCTCGTGTTATGGATAGGCAGACCAAGACTACACAGAAAAGCATAGTTGCATTGAATGTGAACGATGCGTTGTTCATGTCCAGAAACTGATAAAGTCCATTGGGCTTGTAATATATGACAAATACAAGCACGAACAATGGAACTAGAATCGAGTGGATTATTGTTCCTGCACCAGATATTATCTTGCTTATGGATTTAGCCATCTTTACCTCATTTTTTGCTGGGACAAAGATATATAAAATTTGTCAAACTCCCCTAAATGCGCAAGTTCGTCCCTAAATAGCGTCAAATACCACATTCCTTTTATCCCCACAACATTTCTCAGCCTTTAGCGGTTTTCCATTGTAATTTTGCGACCCGAATAAAGAACCATACGATGATTTTACAATACATGATGCTTGCCATGCTTACTATACTTGCATTGACCATTCTGAACCACTGCGTCAGAAAGGTTAAGAATGATGTTCCGATCAAAAAATAAATTAATGATATGCTACAGGTTTACAAACGAATGAAGAAGATGAGGGAAAAGTATGTAGATACCCTCGCAAAATTATATGAATACGCCACGACAGTGTATTCTAAAAATCAATATACCCAGTGGTATGATACGAAGGCAGGAGGTTATACTTACGGTTCTTTCAAGAACAAGTGTGACAGCCTGTCCAAGAAACTTACGCAGTATGGAATCGGAGCAGGAGACAAGGTGGCCATTCTCTCGCAGAGCATGCCGAACTGGTCAGTAGCATTTTTTGCTACGGTTTCTTTCGGTAGAATCTCAATCCCAATCCTTCCTGACAGCTCAGAGAACGAGGTGACAAACATTATCAACCACTCTGAAAGCAAGGTGATATTCGTATCAAAGAGACTTGCAGGAAAGATCAGTCAGGAAATCATCGACAGAATGATTCTTGTCATCGAAATGGATACATTTGATGTCATCAAGGAAGATGACAGCAAGTTTACCTGTGACGGCAGGACATCCGCACCTACTCCTGATGACATTGCGACAATAATCTATACCTCCGGTACGACAGGAAGTGCAAAGGGCGTTGTGTTGAGTCATAGGAATCTGTCTTCAAATGTCATCACCTGCTACCATTCGTGCAAAAGAAACGAGAAAGACCGATGGCTTTCAATCCTGCCGATGTCACATACCCTTGAGATGACACTCGGCATGCTGTATCCCATGTACACAGGATCTACCGTATATTATCTGCCTAAACCTCCTGTGGCATCCCTGCTGATGAAGGCTATGAAGATCGTTAAGCCGACCACAATGCTTACTGTACCGATGATTATAGAAAAGGTATATAAAGGCAGTGTGCTTCCTACTATTAAGAATAGCCGTACTTTGTCATGGATGAATGAGCACATGAACGGTCTGATGTGTCGTATTATAGGAATGAAACTGAAGAAAACATTCGGAGGTCACGTCACATTCTATGGAATCGGTGGTGCCAAGCTTGACCCGGAGGTAGAGGCATTTCTGCTCAAGGCCAGGTTCCCGTACGCAATCGGTTACGGATTGACCGAGACCGCCCCTCTGCTCGGATATGCGATGCATGGATGGAGAGGCGTAGGGGTCATGGGATATCCTGTATATAATGTACAGCTCAAGCTGCATAATGTCAATCCGAAGACAGGTGAGGGAGAGATTGTTGCAAAGGGGCCGAATGTGATGCTCGGATACTACAAGGATCCGGTACGCACCAAGAGCGTATTCACGGAAGACGGCTGGTTCCGTACGAGCGACATTGCCGTTCAAGATGAAAAGGGACGCTATTATATAAAAGGCCGCAACAGCAATATGATCCTCGGCCCTTCCGGAGAGAATATCTATCCGGAAGAGATTGAGAATGTTCTCAATAATGTGGAGGGTGTAAGTGAATCTATCGTTGTAGAACGAAACGGACATCTGGTTGCACTTGTCCAGCCGATGGAAAATTACATTGAGTGGGATAAGGAAAGCGAGGATAAGGTATATGAGAAGATAGATGGTTGGAAAAAGAAGATTCTCAGCATCACCAATAAGAGTGTGAACAAATCTTCGCAGGTCAGTTCCGTTGAGGTGATGAAAGAGCCTTTCGAGAAGACAGCGACCCAGAAGATCCGTCGATTCAGATATAAGGAATCAGCTCCGACAGTGGAAGAGGAAATGAAGAACAAATGATAGAACAGTATAATATATACTCATCGTAGACATCTGCCACATGATTGCTACTTGGAAGGTGATACAGATGTTTGTAATATTGACTTATGGCATTCCTATGCTTGTCGGCAAGAATAGCGAATCTTCTATTTCTGTTGAATATGCGATGAGTCAAGGATATGAGAGGCTTGTTGTAGTACTGACAAGGAACAAGGGGTATAGAAAGAGCGACAGTTCAATGTCAATGGCTAAGGTTATATATCCGAAATATCCTATGCTTCAGAAAGCCTTGTCCGAACGCAATGCCGTATATAACAGGACAATGGATTTGATAGAGAGGCTGGAGGAAGATGAGAAAATCCTTGTATCAGGAAGGCTACGAGATATGCCTTGACCAGCTCTCCTGCATTTTTGGTAAAGGTCAGGTGCGGAAAGCGGTCAAGGCAGAAGATTAAATTCATCGCAATGTCTTGAACATCTGCTCCACGCATTTCTTTTTCTGCTCCATGTTAGGATGGACATAAAGATTGAGTGTAGTGCTGATGCTTGAGTGTCCCAGCAGAACGCTTACAGTCTTATAATCGCATTTGCTTTCGATGCACCGTGTGGCAAAACTGTGACGCAGCCCATGAAACTTCAGGTCTGGCATATCCAGCAACTTCATCAGACGCTTATAATAGGTCCGATAGCTGCGAGGCTCTGTCGGATGGTCCGAATTTGTCAGTACGTAATAACCTCCGTTTACGACCTTCTTGAAAGGCTTTATCATCCTCAGCAAGTCCTTTGCAATCGGTATTTCACGAATTGAATTCCGGGACTTTGGTGTATCTATGATTACCTCCGTATGTTTCTCATTTCCCTCTATCACATAAATACGCTGGATGGTCTTTGATATTTTGATTACGCCGGCCTCGATATCTATGTCGTCCCAAACCAGCGCACAAACCTCTCCAATCCTGAGACCTGCACAAAGACAGATATAGATTCCAAGATTCATGAAATTGAAATGACTCTGCACATAGTTCATGATTTGCCTTTGATTATTCCGACTCAAGACTTCTATTTCATTCTTCTCGCGTTCTGTCGGGAATTTGACATCGATTTCCCGATGTGCCATGTACCCATGCTTCACACCGTACCGAAGAATCATCCTCAGTACAATAAGAATGTCTCTGACTGATTTTTGACTCATGCCTTGTTCCAGCTTTTTAAAGACGAAATCCTGCACAAGGGTTTCCGTAACATCACTGATCCCAGAGAATGAGGGCAGGAGATGGTTGTTGATCAACAATGAATAGGCAGAGTATGTCGATCTCTTGACATACTGTTTCTTGTCGGCTTGCCAAAGCGCGACAATCTCTTCAAATGATTTATGTCCCATAATAATTAAAGTTTAAAACACTGCTATATTACGGGAATCCTCAATTATTTGCACTAAGATAATGATTCTATGATGTTTTTCTGAGTTCTGGTAATCGGGAGACGTTATAGATTAATAAAGCCTCAATCGAAGCAACGTAAACGCCTTCTTATTTTGGAAATATCACTCATTGGACAAAAATGGTTTCATTTATTTTGCGTAAGTATGTGAATACAATCAAGTTACAACGGTTTTACCAACCACTTTTGTCAATTATATCCCAATCCTGATGGGTAGAGAGCCGTTTTTTAATTTGCACCACGGATTTTTAGAGAAAAGGATATGGCTACAGTTACGGCATTCATAAGGGTTTCGTCTGACCTTCGATGTTGTTACTCCAGATATCCTTCGGGAATTTGAGACATTTCTGCGCAAGGAACATACTTTCTTCACTCGCGATGAGGAAACGGGCAAGTTCATCTGTTCACGTGCATATAAACCTGTTTATGATGCATTCCCGGAGACTCGTACTCCGCAACCACGCGGTCAGAATACTATTAACGATGTGTTCACAAAACTCCGCACATTCTTCCGCTGGGCAGTGGAGCAGAGCAAGACTGAAAACAATCCGTTCAAGCATTTTACAGTAGAGGAGTGTGTCTATGGAACTCCATACTATATAACGATAGAGGAACGAAATCAACTATATAAGACTGATTTGTCTGCCACTCCAGCTTTAGCAGTTCAGAGGGATATATTTGTCTTCCAATGTCTGATCTACTGTCGTGTGGGTGACCTATACAAGATGACAAAAGCTAATGTCATAAATGGAGGAGTCGAGTATATTCCACGCAAGACCAAGGATGGCCGTCCGGTGACTGTCCGTGTGCCATTGAACTCTATTGCAAAGGAAATACTCGAAAGATATAAGGACCAGCCATTCAATGAACTCCTCCCTCTGATCTCGCAACAGAAATACAATGTTGCCATCAAGAAGATGTTCCTCGCTGCAGGTCTTATCCGTCCGGTTGTAGTCTATAATCCAACCACCAGCGAACAGGAAATCCGCCCTCTCAACGAAGTCGCATCCTCCCACCTGGCCCGCCGCTGCTTTGTCGGCAACCTCTACAAACAGGTTAAGGATCCTAACCTGGTCGGCGCCCTCAGCGGCCACAAAGAAGGTAGCCGCGCCTTCGCCCGCTACCGCAAGATTGACGAGGATACCAACCGTAAGACCATCTCGTTGTTGGAGTATGGATAGGGTTAAATATTAGCAATAATTTGATTTATTGCCGAAATTCACCTGGAATATGAATCATAGATCAATGTAACGCAAAGTGGTATGTGTAAAATGTGCACATACCACTTTTGCTGTTTACTGATAGTTTCCAAAATGGAAAGAGTCGTTATTCGGTAATGAATCTTTGAATAAAGAGATTGATGTCTCTTTCTTGAGCGCCCAGTCTTTTGGCGACTTTCGGCCAATCTTTAAGTGCATCCTTGACGCTCTTGATGATTTCCTCGGCTTCAGTTTTCGGGATGAAATAATCCTCTGCAGCTTTTAATAGGGCATTAATGTCCGATTCGTT
>JAFRZX010000104.1 GCA_017442315.1 Bacteroidales bacterium | reverse complement strand
CTTGCAGGCTCTCCATTTGGTCAGACCAGATTCGATATGATACCATTGCCGGATTGCGGAAATTATGAAGATTGGTTTACAGGAATGGTGTATTATGGATATTTCCCCGATTATAGGATTGTCTGCAACTTCAAGAATTTTGTAAACAGGAGGTTTGCAAAGGAACTTATCAGACGATATCAGATAGAGGCAGAAGTCTATGATAATCCTGTACCGACAGAAAAGGAACTCAAGGCGAGGTATAACACAATTATTGACAGACGGTATTCAGACGACGCAATGTTTGAGGAATCTATAAAGCAGATTGAAAAGTATCTGCATTGAATTTTCCATAGAAAATACAAGTTGTTGATACAATCCTCGGCACCGTGCCGGGGATTCGTTGTATATATAAAGCGGCACTTGCCCTCGTCGTCTTTCTCTGAAAGCCAACATCATCGACGAAGTCGCTTGAGCGCCAGCGAAAGAACGCAACCATCTATTGCCATGCACATATAAAACGCCCGGCAAGACTTCAGCCAGCACAGCTGTCAGAAGACTTACCCTGATGGGCAGAGCGGTATCAGAAGATTGTCAGCCTGCATCCGCTCTGCTCGATTAAACAAACAGCGGTCTTGAGATTTGAGTCTGACAGTTCCCAAAATTATTTATGTTGAACTGTATTTATTTGAGCTCGATGAGAATGACACCATTTGATGTATCACCGAATTTCTTGTAGAGATCTACCTGATTATCCTTGAAAACATGGATGCTCTTGATCTGCTCTGGTGTAATTGAATCAAAACTTCCCTTTGAAATTTCGCCGTCTGGCTTCTTGATGATACATAGAGGATCTCCAGCCTGCATCTTTTCCCCTCTGGCAGAAATCACCACGACATCCTGAGTTGCATTCTTGTCCATCACAATGTCTCCGAGGTCAGACTTGTCCACCTGAACGGTCTTTGAAGGGTAATCGATCATTTTAAATGTAAGAAAGGCCTCGCCTGCAGGAAGACTCATCTGGAAGCGGCCGTCCATGTCAGTAACGACCCCGTTGTGAGTTTTCGGGGAAAGCACAGCTACTCCGATCATAGGCTTGCCCTCCGTATCGACCACTCTTCCGGAAATGACTCTGCCGTTTTTCGTGGTAATGATGACAACCTTTTCGATGCCGGTGACAATATTCATATTCTTGATTGCATCGCTCGGAAGCTCATCCGCAGCTGTCTTCAATGAAAGTACTCCATCGATAAGATATAAAGTTTTGCTGCCGTCAGTTATATGTGTCTGTCTTGTGTGTTCCTGAGCAAATGCAAGACTGCTGGCCAAAGCCATCGAGATAATAAGAATCAACTTTTTCATAACAATGTTCCTTTAATGTTTGACAATGATGAAACCGGTTTTCCGATGGCAAATATAGAGACATAAATCCGCATTCTGTGTTAACTGTATGTTAATAAATGTTAACTAATGTTAACTCGGTCTGCAAAGCGAAATTTATTGTTACTTTTGCAATAAATACATTGAAAATGTCACGAAAATACTTCAGAAACATATCAATCCTGGCGGTTGCATCCCTGCTTTGCCTTGCGGTGGTGCAGTCCGTATGGGTGTACCGAATGTATAATGATTCCGTGACAGACTTCAGGAGGAGGGTGGAATCAGCCATATACAAGAGCATATACAAGGCTTTCAGGATGGATGCAATTCCCGGCCTGGCCGATGCTAAGTACATCAAGATCGATCTTGATGACTTCAGCCTCTACTTCGAACCTAACCTGATGGAACTTGATGCATTGCAGCCATATTATGCGGAGGTGCTTTTCCACGATGCCGGAGACTCGCGGGTAGTAATGACAAGAGGGGAGAAGCCGGCTCTGAACAACCCTATGACCACGGTCATACCTATCGATGATGACGGCGCGTATTCCCTTATGGTTTCCATCGAGACGCCTTTCAAGGTATTCCTTGCCAGGATGTGGGGTCTGATAGCATCGTCGCTGGCCATCATCATCCTTCTCGCGGGCGTACTTATATATATGGTCAGGACAATGTTCCGCCAGAAGACCCTTGAAGAGATGAGGCGTGACTTCACGCACAACATAACCCCCGACCTGAAGACCCCTATATCCGTTGCCGTGACAGCGACAGATGCCTTGAGGAATTTCTCGG
>JAFRZX010000103.1 GCA_017442315.1 Bacteroidales bacterium | reverse complement strand
TACTTCGCTTTTTCCAATAAAGTTCGGCAAAGCGGAAACAATTCCCAAACATGATTGACGATTTTCGGTCAATCCTAAAATAGATTTTTCTGTTTTTTATCATCATTGCATTTTTCTTTGTTTCCGGATGGGATGCAAAAATTTATTTTATGACGATAAAATAAATTTTACCTTTACACTTTTGTAAAGTTTCTTTACACTTGCTCATACGTGTGTTTTTAGTAATGTATTGCTAATCAATATATTAACAAGTTTGGCACGACAATGGTTACAAGAAGCTTCAAAAATCAGAAATACCGATGAAAAGCTATTTGAGATTCCTTTCGAGAAACAGACTTTACACAGCGATCGAGGTTGTAGGGTTGAGCGTTGCGCTGGCGTTTGTGATTCTTTTGAGCAGTTATATTGTGGACGACATGAGCGTCAACAAGGTCTTGAAGAATACCGACAATGTTTACTTATGTCTGGAAGACAGCAAGCCTTATAGCTTCAACAGGGCCGATATCTACAGCGACATCCCTGCCATCGAGGAGCGATGCTGTATTCTTTTGCGTCCGGAAAGGATATGGAGTGATATCGCCCATATTATCAAGGATGATCAGGACAATGCTGTATCGCTGATGGCATCAGACAGGAATTTCTTTGAATTCTTTACCTTTCCGCTGCTTGAAGGAAATCCGGAAGATGTGCTCGCCTCAGACAACAGCATCGTCATTTCCGAGAGCTTCGCAAACAGACTTTTTCCTGAAGGAAATCCGATCGGAAAGTCGTTAAAGCTCTTTTCAGAGGGTTTCTTTGACAATAACCTTACAGTCAGCGGTGTCTTCAAGGAATTTCCAAATAGCGTAATCAAGCAGCCTGACATTATCATCAACCTGGAAGCCTATCGTGACAGTGAGTACAAGGCAATGGGCGATGGCGGCTACAGTGCATCGATTGATTTCATAAGACTGGAGAAGAATGCATCTGTGGCGGATGTAGAATCTGGACTGAACCATGTCTATAATAAGAATCGTGATGCAGGCTCAATAAGAAAGAAGGCCATCTTGCAATTCGACGAGATCAGGAATCAGAGTGATGAATATTTTGCATATGTCTTCGACAACATAAAGGATAAGGAAACCTTGAACACATATTGGGTAATGTGCCTGTTCATTGTACTCGCATCCCTTTTCAACTACATCGCACTAACAATCGCCTTTTCACGTTTCCGTATGAAGGAAATAGCGACGAGAAGACTGCTCGGTACCGACAAGTCGGGGGTAATAGTCAGATGTATCCTTGAAGCGCTCCTGCTTCTGACCGTCTCTGCGATATTCGCCATTCTCATTGCAGTCGCATTGAAGACGCAGGTAGGCAGTATCCTTGGGGTCCGGCTTGACCCGATGCAGCATGCGGGAGAATTCATGATTCTGGCGCTCATCATGGGGCTGATGGCGGTTATGGCCAGCCTGCTGCCATCTGTTGCAGCCGTGCGCCATAATCCGATCGTTGTGATCAAAGGAGAAGAACGGTTCATCGACAAGATGTACTTGAGCAAAGGCTTCATATGCTTCGAAGGCCTGTTGTGTATTTTTGCCATAGCTTCCTGCATGGTCATAGTCCTTCAGACGAATTCAATGCTGAATGAGCCAAGAGGATATGAGACAGACAACATCATATATATCGGTTTCCATTCCGAGCAGAGCAACCGCTTCATAGATGAACTTCGTTCCGAATCCTTTATCGACAAGGCCGGATATCTGTCAGCACTTCCTTCGGACAGCTGGTGGCAGGGATACTTCTCTGACAAAGCGAACGAAAACCATTATAAGAATTTCTACCTGCAAGGTGACAGCACTGCTTTTGACATACTTGGCATCAAGAGATATGACATGGACAGAAAGATTGCCGGCAATGCATATTTAGGTTATCTGTACTTGTGTGAAAGTTCACATGAAGAGTACTCATTCCTGCTGAATGATAACACATTGTACTCCCAGGGCAGATCGGTTTATCCCATCTACCAGCATATGAGCGGCACTGCGTCCGACTTCAGGCTGGGAACGTTGAAAAACATGCCGGAAGAAGGACTTACATCCATATACGTAATTCCTGAAGAACTGATACAATATGACACTCCGGAAGGCGTCATTGCGAAGGTGAATGTCAATGAAAGAGAAGGCATCGGGAAGATAAGGAAGTTCTATGAAGAGAAAGGCTATGGCGACCTGCATATTGACATCAAGTCAGCGGCTGATGTTCTTGAAGAGGCCTATAGGGAAGAGCTTAACCTCAGAAGGCTCCTTATCCTCTTCACACTTGTTTCCATAATCATCACAATCATGGCGATCACGGCTTTGAGCAGTTACTATGCGAAGATCAATGTCCGTACCTCAGCCATCAGGAAGGTATTCGGAATCTCACGTAAGGAGATCTTCTGGAATACTGTCTGGGGATTTACAGCTCCGGTACTCGTTGCCGCAGTCGTTGCTGTTCCGGCAGCATATGTCTACGCCGAACATTGGCTGAAGAATTACATTGTCAAGATAGACAACTCCCCTCTCATATACATTTGCGCAGTAGCTCTCGTGCTTTTGATCGTCGTCGCGGCGGTAATGCTCCAGGCCCTCAGCCTCATGCGCGCCAACCCTGCAGAAGCACTGAAGAAAGAATAGACTAATTTTAACTGAATCTATATGAAAAGCTATTTGAGATTCCTTTCGAGAAACAGACTCTACACTGCGATCATGGCAGCAGGATTGAGTATCGCAATCTCCTTTGTCGTGCCCATGCTGTGTTACAACAGCAATATCTGGCAGATCAGTAAAGGCCATGAGAACTATGAGAACATATATAGCGTCTGCTATAACGAAATGCAGGGAAGCTCTACCCGTTTCGGAGACTATCTTAAAGAAAGTATCCCGGAAATCGAGAAGGTAACCAATCCTGTACTTCAGAAACAGGAGATAATCGGTGATGATGAAAGGAAGACAGATTTCATAGACAAGGACTTCTTCTATTTCTTTCCATGCACATTCATTGAAGGAGATGAGAACTTTCTCGATATCCCGAATGCTGTAGCTGTATCCGCTGAATATGCGAAGGTGCTGGCCCAGGACGGACCTGTTCTGGGACGTCAGATAAACGGGATACGTGCTGTACATACCGTAGCGGCAGTCTTTGACGACTATGGCAGCGGTATTCTTCTTGAGCCTGACATGCTTGCGGGCAATGAGATCATGAAGAATCTTACTTTGTCAGAGCATCCGCTTGCAAATCAGGTCATGACATTGTTTTCCGTCAGAGATGATGCGGACATGAATTCCGTGCTGGCAAAATTCCGTAAATGTGCCGTAGAAACCTGGGGCGCAAATGGAGAATCCTATCGTAATGAAACTTGGTACAGACTTGTCAGATATGACGAAATAACCACAGACGGGTCCAACATATTCGGACTGAACCATCATGCCGGCTTGAGATGGCTTCTTGGCGTGGTATGTCTGCTTCTGTTCATAATCCCACTCATCAACTACATAAACCTCAGTGTCGCCCTGACCACAAAACGAGCAAAGGAGATGGCGATGAGAAGGCTAAATGGTGCCGACAGAACCGGAATCATCATGAAGTATTGCGCGGAATCACTCGTATTCACGACATTCTGCTTCCTTTTCGGACTGGCTCTGACAAAGGTCAGCGTACCGGCATTGAACTCATTCATCCAGGCGACAAACGGTGCAGGAACCGTCATATCTGTTTCATGGACCATTTCCGACATATTGCTGTTCATAGCCCTGATTCTGGTGACATCTCTGATATGCGGACTGGCTCCCGCTCTGATCGTTTCTCGCTTTACTCCTCTTGATGTGACCAAAGGTGACTTCAGATATCACAGCAAGAAGCGCATGAGCAAGGTATTCATCTGTTTCCAGAGCATGATATCGGTAGTGGTGGTTTCCTTGTCTCTGGTGATGGAAATCAACTACAGCAAACTTGTGAACATTGATTTTCATTGTAATGTGGACGATGTATTCTACCTCAAGCCGGGGTATCTGCGCAGCGGGGGTTCGGAGGAGTTGAGACAGGAACTGATGAAACATCCCGAAATCATATCTGCAGGTATGATAGGATACTATAGTGAACTTCCATGTATCGGATCTGCGAGACCATATATGAAAGACCAGATGCTTTCATTCTTCTATACTCATCTGCAATGCGACGAGAATGCTTTCAACATCCTGGAATTCGAAGTTAAGGAACAGTTCGACAAAGACAGAATAACAGGCCTCTGGCTAACTCCGGAAGCAGAAAAGGCTATTGAAGAGAATCCGGAATTCCTGCAGTGGCTTACCGATAAGCAATACATCCTACATTCAGATCCGGCCGGAAGGATAGAGACCTACCCTGCAGAATTACTAGGAGGAACCCATGGTCCTGTACCCTCATTCGTTTTTGTTTCCCCTTCTTCGGAAATCGACTTTTTTCCGCCTCTGCTGATCAAGACCATTCCTGACCATAACGCCGCAAGGAAAGTGATAGCTGAAGCCTATTCCAAAGTCTATCAGCAACCT
>JAFRZX010000102.1 GCA_017442315.1 Bacteroidales bacterium | reverse complement strand
CTTCGGAAGTTGCGGCATCCGAAATATTTCGACCTCATCCGATATGGCATGAAGACCACGGTCAGAGAGATGATTCGTATAGAGAGTGAGTGCGGTTTCCAGGATGGCTTTCACCGAGGTATTGAGGAGCGGTGGGAAGATGTAGATGAGGAAACGGGTGAAATGAATGTTCCTAAAGATTTGATCCCATGGTTACAGAGTACACCTATCGAAGATCTGCAATTGCCCATAAGGATTATCAATTGTCTTCACAGAAATAAAGTTGTTACTGTGGCGGAGTTGGTGCAACTGGGGGATAAGGAAATTATGGCAATGAATGGTATGGGAAAGACAGCCATCAAGGATATTCGCAAGAAGCAGAGTGCGTATATCAAGGAACTTCTGATAGAATTGGTAACGAATGAAATTACAGAGATCAGCACCAGAGAAGTTGTGAATAATTTGGGTGGTACTGTATGACCACCCAAGCTATCCACAAACTTCCGTGGCCGGAGAACCTTCTCCGGCGTATTTTCAAGGACGGAGATTATGATGAGTGGAAGAATCAGATTCCTCCTGACTTTGATGCGTCCTTTAAGTTCATCCTGGAGGAAACGCTGACTGAGCGGGAAATCTATATCCTATACTCGTTTTTCCGGGATCACATACCCATGCGCTTTATTGGTCAGCGATATGGTATTCAGGGTGAAAGATGCCGGCAAATCAGCGAGAGGACAATTCGAAAAATCAGACATCCTTCACGGTTGAAGTATATTAAATACGGTCTGGCAGAAGTAGAGAGACGGCAGAAAGAACCACCGAAAGAGATTCCTATTATACAGCAACCCATTGAGGATTTGGATTTCAGCGTGAAGGCATATAACTGTCTGAAACGAGCCAACGTGCAAAGTGTTGAGGAACTGACAGCACTATCGAGATTTGATTTGATGAAAATCAGAAATATGGGCATAAAAACAATTGCTGAGGTCGAAACGAAACTGAAGGATAAAGGTCTTTCATTACGTTCCGATTATGAGTAGCTAATATGAGAAGCGGTACCAGTTTAATCCTGGTACCGCTTAGTAATGTTTCGGGCATGTATGTTCTATTCGGATTTGTCGCGATTCCTTTTCTGCTCCATCTGTGCCTGGTATTTCTTACCTATACGAAGATCTGACTGTAGATTGGATCCTCGTTGGATCGTGGCGGCACCAAACTTTTTGTTAATCGCATCGTAGGCTTTGTCCAGTTTCCTGGAGCGCTCTTTCTTTTCATCCGGAAAGAGTGACATTTGCGCAGTTTCTTCTTTGGTAAGGTCTGTTAGGGCTACACCAATCAGGCGCAGGGGCGTGTGACCATCCCAAAGCTCCGCAAATAGCTGCTTGGTGAGCTTATATACTTCCGTAGAAATATCCGTTGGATTCATCAGCTTCTTCTGATGGGATCTGGTCTTAAAATCATTGGAGCGGATAGACACAGCAACACAGTAAGCTTTGACTCCGTCTGCCCGCATTCGGGCTGTAACACTGTCTGTCAGTGCCAGGAGTACCTTGTGAGCCTGTTCGGTGGTAACGACATCTTCTTCCAGGGTGGTGGAGATGCTGTATCCCTTGGCTTCCTCAGGGACAGCCAGAACAGGGGAGTCATCGATTCCGTTGGCATAGTCATGGATCTGCTTTCCCATCTTAACGCCAACGACCCGCTGCACACGCTCCAGTGGTGTATTTGCCAGATCTCCAATGGTTCGAATTCTGGCCTTCTCAAGTTTCTCTGCAGTAGATGCACCGACAGAGAACAGGTCCCGGACGGGGAGGGGCCACATCTTTTGCGGGATCTCATGGTGGTACAGGGTATGTACCTTATCCGGTTTCTCGAAATCACTGGCCATCTTTGCAAGGATCTTACAATCGCCGATACCTACATTCACGGTAAAACCGAGAGTGTCGCGGATCTTGTCCTTGATGGTGTGAGCAATGGCAACTGGATCCGGATAGATCTTATGGGTACCTGACATGTCCAGGAAGCATTCATCAATGGAATATTTCTCGACCACAGGCGCGTATTCCCGGCAGATATCCATGAAGGCCTTTGAGGATTCCTCATAAAGACGGAAATCCGGTCTGGCCAGGAATAGATCCGGGCATTTACGAAGTGCCATGGCCACCGGTTCTCCGGTCTTGATACCGAATTTCTTGGCAGGAATGGACTTGGCCAGGATGACGCCTGTTCTTTTATCCCGATCTCCGCCAATGGCAGAAGGAATGAGTCTGATATCTTCTTCCCCCAGACTGACTCTGCGGGTAGCTTCCCAGGAGAGAAACGCGCTATTCACATCAATATGGAAAATCAGTCTGGCCATAGGGAAGCTCCTTTCATAGTTTTCTATATTATCTCAAATTCTGATACATCCGTCAAGAAGTCCTTCTCGTTGACTAAGTATCTGCGCAATGATACAATACTGATAAATAAGTTGGAAGGTATTAGGAATGACCTTATCATATCAAATCATTCGAAGTGACCGGAAAACCATCGGCATTCAGATCATGCCTGACGGGAGTGTTGTATTGCGCTGTCCGAAACGGATGCGGTCAGACGATATCAAAAGATTCGTTGAAAGTAAATCTGACTGGATAGAAAAACACCTTGCTGATCGCGACCTGGCTGCACCGGAAAAGCTTACTGAGCAGGAAATTAAACTGCTACGGGAGAAAACCAGGCAACTGGTAACCGAGAGAGTCAAACACTATGCATCGATCATAGGGGTACAATATAATCAGATTGCGATTCGCACGCAGCATACCCGTTGGGGAAGCTGCAGCAGTAAAGGCAACCTGAACTTCAACTGCCTTCTGGGGCTTACTCCGCCTGAAGTGCTCGATTATGTTGTGGTACATGAACTGTGTCACCTGATAGAGATGAATCATTCGATGCAATTCTGGGATGCTGTTGAACGAACCATGCCGGATTACAAAGTCCACAGAAAATGGCTGAAAGATAATGGAAATAGACTGATTGCCAAAATATAAATATTCGGAGGTTGCTATGTCTAAGAAACTTGTTGCTTATTTTTCTGCCAGCGGTGTAACCGCGAAGGTTGCGGATATGCTTGCTGATACTGTAGGTGCGGATATCCATGAAATCCGTCCGAAGGTGCGTTACACTAAGGCTGACTTGAACTGGATGAACAAGAAGTCCCGGAGCTCTATTGAGATGGCGGACAAGACCATTCGTCCTGAGATCGCTGAGAGCAATGTAAAAATCGAAAACTACGATGTCATCTTCCTGGGATTCCCCATCTGGTGGTATGTTGCTCCTACGATCATCAACACCTTCCTGGAGAGCGCTGATTTCTCCGGTAAGAAGATCATCCTTTTTGCGACCTCCGGTGGCAGCAAATTCGGTGGGACGGTAGAAGAGCTGAAGATCAGTGTGCCTGACTCCTGCGAGATCATTGAGGGTAAACTGCTCAACGGCAGACAGACCATTGCTTCCGTCAAGGAATGGGCGGACACGCTGGGTCTTTGATTTCTAAATTTGCTATAGAAGGCCGTATTTTTGAAGAATTATAAATAGCATATAAATGATGTGAGGGGAGCGGCAAACCGATTTGCTGCTCCCCATTTTATTTTTATGCAGCCATATCACGAAGCCGTTCGACCTCGCTGTAGGGCTTGATGTAACCCATGTGATACTCCATGGTCAGGATCTTATCCATGTTCTGGATCTTGACCAGGGGCATCAGATCCTCCATGAGATCGTAAGCAGCACGGTAACCGCAGTAGAAACCGTCAAATGCTGCGCTGTAAACACGCTGCTGCCAAGCACAGGCGATGCTGACCATATGCTCTTTGTTTTCCTCACTCAGCGCATCCATGATAGCCCGGTCGATCTCATTACACAGCTCAATGTTTGCGTAGTTCTCGTGGTGTCGCTGCATACCGGGCTGCATCAGAAGATCCTGAAAAACCAGATCATCGAAGCCGCCATCGTTGGCTTTGGAATAGCCGAAGAACTGCCGGAAGGCTCCGAAAATGCCACACTTGAAACCGTACTGCGCAGCGTAATTACGACGGTGGATATAAGCCTGCTCCATCTGCTCCAGACTCATTTTCTGTTCCTCCGTCAGCAGGGGAAGCAACTTCGCATAACCGGTCTGGCAGTCAGGTTCTGTATCCCCGTAGTCCTTGGTGTCATAGAGCGCACAGATATCTTTCTGGAACTGGGCATCCATGGCACGACCTTCCATGCCGGCGATCAAATCTTTTACTTTCATTTTTGCGATTCCTCCTATATACTTATCTTGTAGGTGTTTACCTTACGCGTCAAGTATATCAGAGTTTATAACTCGAAATCGCTCACAATCTGTCGGCAATCCAAAATAAAAAGACTGCCGATGTAAAACCGGCAGCCAATGAAATTTATATTTTCTTCTTTATGATGGGAATGAGACTCTCGCACATCTCCATGAGCGTACGGGTCTGATCTTCTGAGAGGGCATGTGCGGAAGCACACATCCGAACAACGGATTCAGCAGGGGAGTCCATCCGGCCCAGAAGATAATCTACGGGTACATCCAGTGCCTCTGCGATGTTGCAGAGGGTCTGCAAACTGGTATTACGG
>JAFRZX010000101.1 GCA_017442315.1 Bacteroidales bacterium | reverse complement strand
CAAACTCTTTGGTGAGCTGTGTTCCCTCAAACGCTATAGAATAGGTCTTGGTCAATATCTCGTTGGTATCCTGATCCAGCCACTTACGTCTGCGTACATGAAGGTACACGGCGTTACCTCGTATCGGATAATCCTGGATCTTCTTCGCTGAGGTAAAGCCATGGAAAATCACACGACGAGAAGAAAACTCTGCCGGGATGGTCTTCTTCTCGTCTAAATGAATATGTATCTCCTCATCCTTGGGATAATGCTGTATTGATACGATGTCAAAGTTCTCAACGATGACACTCGGAAATATTGTCTCTAATAATGTCTTTGTTACCATAACGCAAAGGTAACAAGACTAAATTTACCAACCTACTTTTTCCGTTGATCCCAGAAAGGGCTGTTTCTGTGGACAGGATGCAACAAAGCAGGCATAGCGAGCCTTTTGGCGTAGCTCGTGGTTAACGATATCTGTTGCTTCCTTCCTTGCTGCTCAGCGATTGTCGAAAAAATATGTAACTTTGTCTGAAGAATACACTATGAACGATATGCGGCGATTGATTTGCTGGTTTTTACTCATCTTGTCACCGTTGACAATTATGGCTCGAAACAGATATCCCATACATGACAATTTTCGTGCAGCGTGTCGCCTCACAGCACCGCTCGGACGTGGGCTCCTAGGCATAGGCAACGCCTTCCTTACACTTATGCCAAAAGGTATGCACTCCGATAGTGAATTGACAATCAATAGGATAAAGATCTTGTCAACTGTGGATGGCGAAGATTTTGGTGCATGGATTATTACTCCAAGAATGGGTGGTGTTCCGCGCCCTGCGATTCTCTTCATACATGGTGGTGGTTTTGTCTTCAAAGCTGCGCCATACCACTATGATCTCGCAAAAGAGTATGCCCGGAGCACTAATTCAGTGGTTGTTATGGTTGATTACCGCACTGCCCACAATAATTCCTATGGCATCTCGCTGCAAGATTGCCTGGATGCGTGGCAATGGATGAATGCAGAGGCCATGAATCTAGAAATAGACACGACAGATACTGCCATCGTAGGTGACTCAGCGGGAGGTTTCCTTGCAGTAAAGACGGTGCTCAGTAGCGATATCCGCCCCTCAAAATTAATGCTTGTATATCCCGTTGTGGATTGCTCGATGCGTACCTGCAGTATGGCGGAGTTTAATGATACTCCAGTGTGGAACAGTGTGTCAAACAAGAAGATGTGGGAGTACTATCTGCATGGGGCAACCGAGAAGTCGCTGCTGGACCTTACCGGGAAGGAATTGCAAAAGATGCCTGCCACTTATATTGAGACGGCAGAGTTTGACTGCTTGCGTGATGAGGGAAATGAATTTGCGATGATGTTGCATAAGGCCGGTGTCCTTACCACTTGCATCCGGACAGAAGGAACGATGCACGGCTTTGATATGGTGCAGCATAGCGAGATAACCAGACATCAGATTGTAGAACGTTGCAAGTGGCTCAGGAAGTGATTTGTATATTATAAATAATTTTCAGATGACGGAAAAAGAGAAGATGATGCGTCAGATGCTGTATGATGCAAACAACGATAAAGAACTTATCAGGGAGCGTTGTGCGGCCAAGGACCTATGCTATGATTTCAACCGTATGCGTCCGTCGGATTTTGTCGGACAGCAGAAGATTATACGTCAACTTTTGGGTAAGATCTCAGGAGATTTCTGTATTGTTCCCCCTTTCTGGTGTGACTATGGCTATAATATCGAGATTGGCGATAATTTTTTTGCCAATCACAATACTGTCATTCTCGACTGTGCGAAAGTGAAGTTCGGGAATAATGTATTCATAGCGCCTGACTGTGGTTTTCACACTGCGGGACATCCCATTGATGCCCAGCGCAGAAATAAAGGTTTGGAGTATGCTTATCCAATTACTGTAGGTGATGATGTATGGATCGGAGCAGGAGTGCAGGTCATGCCAGGTGTGACTATTGGCTCGAATGTAGTTATCGGAGGAGGTTCGGTGGTGGTCAAGGATATCCCATCAAATGTGGTTGCTGTGGGTAATCCCTGTCGTGTCGTGCGCACGATTACTGATGAGGACAAACTGAAATCTTGGGATAGGACGTGATTTGTTGCCGGATATCCAGAAGATACGTAATGCTTGTATCAACGAATTTGAGCAAAACTAAAAATGTAACAATATGGACAGCCATATTTGACCGGGTCAGCATGAGAGGTACCTGGTATTTGCATTGCAATTGGGATGCTCCTGTGGAATTTGGAATATGATCAGAATGTCTCATCTCGTATATATGCTTACTGTTTGTTACGACAAAGCCATAGATGTGTTGTAGGTTGTATTTTTTTTATTAATTTTGTCTGGATAGATACTTGGTTATGCCTTATATCCTTCTGTTGTCATATCTGATTGCAGCCTTTGGCATTCAGTTGTTTGCTGGTGATTTTCCAGTGACGTTCTTTGCATTCCCTCTCAATATCATTATTGGGATGATATGGATTGGTGGGATGTTGTGGATATGGAAAGATGCAAGGAAATCGCAATTTGTCGCATTCATGTTGTCCAAAGGTGCTTCTATCTCAGCTATTGCATTATTTCTTGTCTTTTGTCTTGTTGTAGGCTTGACCGGTATCCGTTCTCTGGTTAATTCGTGGGTCTTTGTCTCATTTATGCTATATTTTCAGACGGTTCTGCTTTTTGTGATCTTGCGTGGATGGCGGTCACAGACTGCAACCGGAGCTTATCTGGGCAAAATACGTTGGCGCTTCATTTTGAACCATGTCGGATTATTTCTAGTCATTTCTTCTGCTTTCTGGGGTGCTCCTGATTCGGAAACACTGAGATTTCAGGCATACATCGATGTCCCTGTTCGTAGAGCATTCAGTATGGATGGTAAGCCTTCCTGGCTTCCTTGTATTATGGAATTGAAGGATTTTAAGGTTGAATTTCATGATAATGGTGTTCCTACTATGTATGAGGCTGAAATGCTGATAGATGGAGAACCGGTAACCCTCAGTGTCAATCATCCTTATTCGTTGGGATTCGGAAGAAATATATATCTTTCAGGATATGACTACGATGCAGGAAAGTCAGAATCTTGCATTATACAGGTCGTGACGGAACCATGGAAATATGGAGCAATCGCAGGTGTGGGCATGATGCTGGCCGGCGCATTGCTGCTCTTCATCCAAGGTCCGAAGAAACGTTATGTCGAGGAGGTGTAATATGATTTCATGGGATGTTTTCATATGGTTCGGGATATTCTCCGTAATGTTCTCAATATTCGGGTCATTGATTTCGATGTGTGCGGATGACCACTGGTCCCAATCATCGCTCCGGTACAGAAGACGCAGTAATGCCGCTGTCATATTTTCAGTGGCTTCCATTGCAGTGCTTGCAATATTTATCATCGGATTATGGGTGAGTCTTGATCGTCCACCTTTGCGTACTATGGGAGAAACCAGATTATGGTACTCTTTCTTTGCACTTGCGGCAGGACTTTTTACATATATCCGTTGGCGGTATCGCTGGATACTGTCATTCTCAACAGTTCTGTCCACTGTCTTCATAATGATCAACATATTCAGGCCGGAAATACACGACCAGACCCTGATGCCAGCTCTTCAGAGTCCTTGGTTCATTCCCCATGTAACGGTCTATATGTTCTCGTATTCATTTCTCGGATGTGCATTCCTGCTTGCTGCAGTCGGACTCTTTTCTTCAAAGAACAACATAATGGAGGCTACCGATACATTGGTGTATATCGGACTGGCTTTCCTTACATTTGGAATGCTTTCCGGGGCGCTATGGGCTAAGCAGGCATGGGGACATTACTGGAGTTGGGATCCAAAGGAGACGTGGGCTTTGGTTACATGGCTATGCTATATGTTCTATATCCATCTGAGGCTTTTGGGCAAAGGATCGCGCAAGGTTCTGTGTCTGCTTTTGATATTCAGTTTTGCATGCCTGCAGATGTGCTGGTGGGGAGTGAATTATCTTCCGACAGCGCAGGACAGTCTGCATATATATAACAGATAATAAACAAGAATCAATATCCTGACGTATGAAAAAAGTATTAAAATGGTGTGCAGCAGCACTTTTGATCGCAACAGCTGTTTCGGTTACGGTCTATAGGACCATGAATCGCATTCCTTCTCCAGACTTGACACAAAATGAGCAGGTGTTACAGATTTTTGAAGATGGAGGATGCCTGAGCTGTCATTCTGCTGATCCTAAACTGCCTTTTTATGCTAAGATGCCGGTCATCGGCAAAATAGTCATGAAAGACGTTGACTCTGGCTACAGGGCTTATGATATCAAGCCGGTGATGGAAGCTCTTAAGATTGGGGCGCAAGTGAATGCAGTTGATCTGGCCAAGATAGAGAAAGTCGTTCTTGATGACAGAATGCCTATGCCAAAATATTATCTTATGCATTGGGGGAGTTCACTTACACCCGCTAAGAGGAATATTGTCCTTGAGTGGGTTAGGGATGAGCGTGTAGCGATGTATGACGATGATCTGCCTGAAGATAGGGAAGCAGAACCGATTCGTCCGATAGATCCTTATGTGGAAGTTGATCAGGAGAAAGCTGCTCTTGGCTTTGCGCTCTTCCATGATCCGCGTCTTTCTGTAGATAATACGGTTTCATGTGCAACATGCCATTCTCTGCAGACTGCAGGTGTAGATAACCATCAGTTTTCTCATGGTGTGAATGGTCAGATAGGTGGAGTTAATGCTCCTACAGTATATAATGCATTATATAATTTCGTGCAGTTCTGGGATGGACGTGCAATGACACTTGCAGATCAGGCTGCTGGTCCTCCGTTGAACCCTGTTGAGATGGCTTCTGCTTCCTTTGATGAAATCATTGGAAAACTTAAGAAAGATAAGCCGTTTGCCAAGGCTTTCAATGCTGTTTATCCCGATGGTCTTACTCAGGCCAACATAACAGATGCAATTGAAGAATTTGAACGAACTCTGATAACTCCTGATTCCCGTTTCGACAAGTGGCTCAGAGGAAATTCGGATGCCATCACAGCTGACGAACTTGCCGGGTATGAGCTCTTCAAGAAATATGATTGCGCTACATGTCATGTCGGACCTAATCTCGGTGGACAATCTTTTGAACTGATGGGGCTCCGCAGACATTATTTCGCGGAACGTGCTATGGAACTTACAGTAGAAGATAACGGACGATTCAAGGAAACGCAGCTTGAGCGTGACCGTCATCGCTTCAAGGTGCCTGGTTTGCGTAATGTGGAGCATACCTGGCCATATTATCATGACGGAACTCGTCTGACCCTTGAAGACGCTGTGCGTGATATGGGCTTGTATCAGAGTGGGGTAGAGCTCACAACTTCTGAGGTAGACCGGATTGTCTCGTTCTTGAAAACTCTTACAGGGGAATATCAGGGCAAGCTTATTACCAATGACACTTCCCGTGATGTGATTCATGACCATGATCATGACCACTAGCCGAGAAGGTGAGCAGTGTAAAATAAAAAAGGGAAAGCTTGATACATCGCACCGCTACGACCTCCTACCCTTGCTGCGGTCAAGCCCTGGGGGGATTCGGAGGGAGCTGGTCGTGTATGACTTTCCCAAGTGCAAATATACGCACTTTTTTATTTCTGGCAAAAAAATCTTGAAATGGGTGCTTCTATATGATCATATGCTGTCAAAAATAAGAGGCAGCAGGTCATCTACTTTATCAAATACCCATATTTGGGATGCACCCACAAGAAGAACCTTCATCGGTACGCCGCTTTTGAACTGGTATTGAGCCATCACTTGCCTGCATGCTCCGCATGGTGTAGCTGGTGTGCTGCATAGTTGTCCGTTCTGTGATGCGGCTATGGCTATTGCAGTCATTGTCTTGTCCGGGTGTGCGGCACTTGCGTAGAAAAGAGCCGTGCGTTCTGCACACAGACCGGATGGATATGCTGCATTTTCCTGATTTGATCCTTTAATGATTTCTCCGTCGCTGAACATGACGGCTGCGCCTACATTGAATCCGGAATATGGGGCATATGAGGATGCTGTTGCCTCTATTGCTGCAAGTGCTGTCTTACGCTCCTGCGCAGAGAGCTGGTCAATACTTTCAAATTCCTTGTAAGCGATTTTTATCTCTTTGTTTGTCATAACAGATCAATTAAGTTATCTTTGCAAACCTCACAAATATAATGCTTTTTGTTGAAAAAGTTTCATCTTATGGCAGATAACAGTAAAATCAAGGTGTGTGTCGGACTTTCCGGTGGTGTAGACTCAAGTGTTGCAGCTCTGCTTCTGAAACAGCAAGGCTATGATGTATTTGCTCTCTTCATGCAGAACTGGCATGATGCTTCGACGACCCTTCATGGCGAATGCGAATGGGAGGAAGACCGCTTTGTCGCAGAGATGGTGGCCAGAAAGATAGGTATACCCTTCTATTTCGTTGATCTCAGCAAGGAGTATCGGCAAAGGGTCGTGGATTATATGTTTGATGAGTATGAAAAGGGACGGACGCCTAATCCTGATGTTTTGTGCAATCGTGAGATAAAGTTTGATGCATTCTTGAAATGTGCCTTGGAACTGGGAGCCGATTATGTGGCTACCGGACATTATTGCAGGAAGGATACTGTTGCTGTGACTGATCCAGATGGTACAGGCAGGTATATTTACAGGATTCTGGCAGGAACAGATACCAATAAGGATCAGAGTTATTTTCTGTGTCAACTCAATCAGGAGCAATTGTCGAAAGCAATGTTTCCGATAGGGGACATATCAAAGCCGGAAGTTCGCCGCCTGGCTCATGAAGCTGACCTTCCTTCGGCAGACAAGAAGGATTCTCAAGGGATATGTTTTGTTGGAAAGGTAGATCTTCCGACCTTTCTTCAACAGAAACTGAAGCCGTGCGAGGGTGATATTGTTGAAGTATATGATGCATTTTATGCAGACAACGAGCAATATTCCTTTCAGAAAACCGTGCTTGAATCGTTGCTTGATGATGCCTCAGCAGAACTGAACATGATAACGAACTACATCTCTGATGACAAGGTTCAATCTTTGGATTCAGGTGCTTGCCCGTTTTCAGAGGAAAAGATAGCTGCACTTTCTGACGAGCAGCTACTTGGTCTGTCGCAGCCGTTCAGCTATGATATCAGGTTCGAGACTGAAACCTACCGCAGCGGAAGGAAGCATATCAAAAAGACCAGATACAAAGAGAATCCCTACGGAAAAATTGTAGGAAAGCATGACGGCGCACAGTTCTATACAATAGGCCAGCGAAAAGGTCTTAATATCGGTGGACATAAAGATTCAGTCTTTGTAATCGCAACGGATATAGTGCAAAATATCATATATGTGGGTGAAGGCC
Source organism: Bacteroidales bacterium (assembly GCA_017442315.1). Lineage (GTDB taxonomy): Bacteria > Bacteroidota > Bacteroidia > Bacteroidales > UBA932 > Cryptobacteroides. Next base: position 97,967 of record JAFRZX010000101.1, on the reverse strand, counting down.
ATACTCATAAAGGATTGTCCCGCAGCTGTCTGCGCATCATTCAGCAAGACATCCACTGGATCCGTCCTGATCTGGCTATGAAATCTGGCGAAATCAGGCGTTACAATGTCAGGATAAGATATCGTCAACCGCTTCAGAAGGCCACAGTGATTATGCGTGACAACGGATTGTATGTTTTGTTTGATACTCCGCAGCGCGGTATTACCCCAGGTCAGTTTGCTGCATTGTATGCTTCAGATGGCGAGATGATAGGATCAGGAGTCATCTGACCGTTTTCAGTGATGTTGCTGCAGAAATTCCCGCAAGATAACCGGTTGAAAAAGCTGACTGCAGGTTATAGCCGCCAGTGTCGGCATCCAGATCCAGTATCTCTCCTGCAAGGTAAAGTCCGGGAACAAGCTTAGACTCCAGGGTTTTTGCTGTTATTTCTTCAAGTGACACACCACCTGCAGTCACGACACATCTTTCATATCCGACATAACCGACTATTTCCATCTTCCAGTTTTTCAGCTCATGTGCAAGGCTCTTGTGGTCTGTCCTTGGATTCATGGATGAGAATGCAGAAATTAGTGACATGGGAAGAATTCTGGACAGAAGGATACGGTATCTGTCCTTATAAAGTTTGTGCACGTTGCGCTTGTCTTTTGATATTTCATCCCATAGCCTGCATATTCTCTCAGAAAGTTCATTTTCTTCTACTGCAGGTTTTAGATCTATCAATGCTGCGACTTTTGATCCGTTTATAAGTGCATTCACACATTTTCTGCTTACCTTGAACCCTATGGGACCTTCAATACCTCCATCAGTGAAGTCGAGGTCTCCGAATTCATCCTGCACGGCATTGCCGTCAATGATCAGGCTTAAACTGACATTCTTCAACTGGTTGCCGCAGAGCAGTCTTCCTGTTTCAGTGAGAGGTCTTGACCGTTCTATATGGCCTTTTGAATCGTTTTCCTTGTATCCTCTTGGAACAATGGCTGTGAGTGATGGAAAAAGTGGCCTTATTTTATGTCCCATCTCTCTTGCCCAGATGTAGCCGTCACCCGTAGAACCGGTTTTCGGGTAGGAAAGTCCACCAGTACATAAGATGAGTCTACGGCATGAATATGAACTGCCGTCTGTGCATCCTATTGTGAAGATGTTGCCGTTTTCATCCCTTATGATTCTCTCGACTTCTTTTCCGCAGATGATTTCAGCTCCAGTCTTTACTGCTGCTCTGACCAATGTATCCACAACATCTGAAGCCATATGTGAGGCTGGAAACACCCTGTCTCCGCGTTCTATGACAGACTGCATGCCGTTTTCTGTAAGGAAGTCCATCATGTTTTGGGATGATAGATTGTAGAACGATGGCTTAAGAAAGTTGGGTTTCGGATGTATATGTGTGCTGAATTCATTCCATGCTTTTGCATTGGTGAAATTGCATCTCCCTTTTCCGGTAATCATGATCTTTCTTCCTGGTCGAGGCATCTTTTCCAGGACAACGACCTTGTGTGGTTGCCCGATTTCTTTTGAAGCTCCGGCTGCGGCCATCAGTCCGGCTGCACCTCCTCCGATGATGATTATATCTGCTGTAGAATCATTCATATGACAATTCATTCATAAATCTCAGTAAGAAACCATGTAAATTTATATAGATTAAATTTAAAACAGTTTCTGAATTTATTTAAAAATATCTATATTTGCACTCCCTTTTCCTCCCGGTTTTCTGTGGCGGAACAAGGAGTTTCGTTGCCAGTTTAGCTTAGTCGGTAGAGCATCGCATTCGTAACGCGAAGGTCGTGGGTTCGAATCCCATAGCTGGCTCAAAAAACGACTGACCATAGTGATATCCTATCGGTCAGTCGTTTTTTTTGTTTGCATGCAGTCATTTAACCGTTTGGAGCGGGTGACGGGGGTCGAACCCGCGGCCCTCGGCTTGGGAAGCCGATGCTCTACCACTGAGCTACACCCGCAAAAATCAGTACAAATGTATGAAAAATTTACTTATTCACAATACCTTTCACTGATTTATAACGTTCTCTCTTTCAGAAGCAGTTTAAATTTTTATCAACATAAATTTTATAAGGTATCTCTTATGAATCTTTGAGAAAATTTTAACAGCTTCTAAGCGGCAATCTATCCGAAAATTTCATTCAGGACGTAAGCCAGACGGTACCCACCGAGAAGCAGCTGTTCCTCAAGCATAGGAGAGAAGTCGTATACGAATTGGTATGATAGGTTTGGTTTAGAACCCAGTCGCTCTATGTAGTCGTATATTTCTGCGGCATTTGCAACCGACCCCATAAACCATTCTTCATATGTGCCTCTCATTACACTTTTCTTGAACTTCCTGTTCTGTCTGTCGAGATGCGAGGCCCATTCGCTGTAGCTCCACTTGCGTGATGAGTCAATAATCTTGCTGTCCCATACGGAATGGAGATTTGTGTTGCTGCCGAACCACTTCACTTTTGTACGGTTGCCGCCTAAGTCGGACAGTCTTCCGGCATGCATCGGACAGTGTATGTCACCTACCATGTGTACAATCATCTTTATGTAATCCACTTTCATGCTGTCAGTGAGTTCGTCATAATGCTCAGTAAGCGCATCAGTCAGCTTTTCCAGCCCGGTCAAGATATCACCTTTCTCGTTTTTAGGCATTGTATGGTAGGTCTGTCCCTTGTCTACATTCGCATAGTGCCATGTTTTGGTTACATCATATCCATCTTTCCAGTATGGGGAGTTCTGGAGGTTGTCCATCCATGATGAATAATAGATTATAGAATTTCCTCCTAGCAACTTTTCAATCTCTTTTTTTGCTTTTCTTGTGAGATTCTGTTCTGCTATGGCTGCTACTATGTCGTGTCCCTTCTGCCCCCATGCATACAAGGATATGCTATCCAGCATCAGGATAATGCTTAGTACGATGATTGTAATTTTCTTCATGTTTTCGTGATTATGTTATATGCAAAGATAACTCTTTTTTTTGTTTATAAAATTTTTTAGTATCTTTGCCCCTGCAAAACAGATAGTTAGGTAGTAAAAATGCGACAGATGTCGCAAAGTTAGTTACAAATCAAAACTGATTAATTATTATGGAAATCAACAAAATTGGAAACAACGCAGGCGTTGTATGGAATGTACTTAATGCAAATGGCAAGATGACTGAAGCCAAGCTCAAGAAGGAAACAGCTCTTGCAAGTGCAGACTTCTATACTGCACTCGGATGGCTTGCACGCGAAGGAAAGCTTTCAACAATAGTTGAGACACGTTGCGGCAAGGATTGCGAGTATTATACTCTCAATGCCTGATCACGAGATTATGAATGCGGCGGCAACCGAAAGGTTGTCGCTTTTTTTGTGCAGTATTGTGTATGCACACTTGACTAATCTTATAAAATAATTAAATTTGTAAGATTTTATTCAGGAATTTTAATCGTAACCTTATAATATCATGAATGACACTAATGTAATGAACCGCGCTGCCGATAACATCAGGATATTGGCTGCATCTATGGTGGAAAAAGCAAAATCGGGCCATCCCGGTGGTGCGATGGGAGGAGCAGATTTCATAAATGTCCTCTACAGTGAGTACCTTAATTACGATCCTGCAGATCCTAAGTGGAAAGGTCGTGACCGTTTCTTCCTTGATCCGGGACACATGGCTCCGATGCTTTATTCACAGCTATCCCTGATAGGCAGGTATTCATTGGATGAACTTCAGCAGCTGAGGCAGTGGGGCTCTCCGACACCAGGCCATCCGGAAGTTGATGTGATGCGTGGTGTTGAAAATACGTCAGGTCCTCTTGGACAGGGCCATGTATTTGCAGTAGGTGCTGCCATTGCAGCTAAGTTTCTTGCTGCACGTACAGGTAATCCGATCTTTGAGAAAGAAACGATATATGCATATATATCTGACGGCGGTATTCAGGAAGAAATATCGCAAGGTGCAGGCCGTATTGCCGGACATCTTGGTCTGGATAATCTCATCATGTTCTATGATTCCAATGATATCCAGCTGTCTACTGAATGCGGAGATGTCATGACGGAAGATACCGCAATGAAATATAAGGCATGGGGATGGCATGTACTTACTATTGACGGAAATGATTGCAATCAGATCCGCAAAGCTTTGGATGAAGCGAAATCAACAAGTGGTCGTCCGACTCTCATCATAGGAAAATGCGTGATGGGTAAGGGCGCGAGAACAGCTGACAATACCTCTTTTGAACGCAACTGCAAGACACATGGATCTCCTTTGGGAGGGGATGCATACCGAAATACGGTCATCAATCTTGGTGGCAACCCGGATGATCCTTTCGTAATTTATGATGAAGTCAGAGAGCTATATGCCAATCGAGCCCGCCAACTGGAAAAGATTGTTGCAGAACGTCAGGAAGAAGAAGCGGCATGGGCTGCTGCCAATCCGGATAAGGCCGTTGCTTTGGACAAGTGGTTCAGTGGAGCTGCTCCTGAGGTTGATTGGTCGAAGGTGCTGCAGAAGTCAGGTGATGCTACCAGAAATGCTTCGGCAGCGGTTCTTAGCCAGCTTGCAGAGCAGGTACCTAATATGATTTGTTCCTCAGCCGACCTTTCCAATTCAGATAAGACAGACGGTTTCCTTAAAAAGACCACCTCTTTTCTCAAGGGTGACTTCAGCGGTGCCTTTTTCCAGGCAGGAGTTGCCGAACTTACAATGGCCTGCTGCTGTATAGGTATGGCACTTCATGGCGGTGTAATCGCAGCATGTGGTACCTTCTTCGTGTTCTCAGATTATATGAAACCTGCTGTAAGAATGGCTGCCTTGATGGAACTTCCTGTGAAGTTCATATGGAGTCATGATGCTTTCAGAGTTGGCGAGGACGGACCTACTCACGAGCCAGTTGAGCAAGAGGCACAGATCCGTCTCATGGAAAAACTGAAAAATCATAGCGGAAGAAATTCTGTCCTTGTACTGCGTCCTGCTGATTCACAGGAAACCACAGAGTGCTGGAAGATGGCTATGGAGAATGTAAACACTCCGACTGCCCTTGTTCTTTCACGTCAGAACATAGAGCAGCTTCCTGACGGAAATGATTATTCACAGGCAGCCAAGGGTGCATATGTGGTCGCTGGTTCTGATCAGGAGCCTGATGTAATACTTGTCGCTTCCGGCTCAGAAGTATCGACACTGGTTGCAGGATCCGAGCTTCTGAGAGCTGATGGCCTGAAGGTTCGTATAGTAAGTTGCCCTTCTGAAGGACTGTTCCGTTCTCAGAGCAAGGAATATCAGGAGAGTATTCTTCCATACGGAGCAAAGATATTCGGACTTACTGCAGGACTTCCTGTCAATCTTGAAGGGCTCGTAGGGTGCAATGGTAAGGTGTATGGTCTTGAGAGTTTCGGATTCTCTGCCCCTTATAAGGTTCTTGATGAAAAACTAGGCTTTACGGCTCAGAATGTCTACAATCAGGTAAAGGCTATGTTTTAATGCAACTTGACCAATATGTTAAAAATGTGGCCGGCTGAATAAGCCGGCCACATTTTTAATGTATCTTTTAATGGTTTATCTCAATCCGCCTGACTGTCTGTCATGAGCAGGTCTTGAAAGATAATCCCTGATATCTTTTGTTGACTGTATTGCAGAATGTTTCTTTCCTGCAATGACATTTCTTTGCATGCGATGTCCCATTGTCTCCTTTATATGTGAAGACACCTTCTTTGGTGCATTCTTATGAGAGTTTATGAACTCATCGGCAGGGGATGCTTCACTCTTGCTCAGCCTGAATTTTTCTCTATACACAGTACTGAAGTTTCCTTCATAGTCCAGAGCGACTGCTGCAATCATCAGATCTGTGTCCCATGCTGCCCTGAAATCTGTGCTTTCCTGATAGTTTATACCGTATTCCATGAGTGAATTATGCAGCATTGAATCAGGGAAAAGTTCAGGATTTTCGAGTCCTTCCTCATATGCAAAGATTGTATAATAGAATTCTGCATATGACCCCTTGATATCTATGCTTACCGGAACAAGAGCATGTCCTTTGAATATCTCATAGTCAGGAAGTGCTTCTGCTATCTGATCACCATCGTAGAATCTGTCGAATCCTGCTTCTACCTCGATATCCGCTGTTACGGCCTCTGGTGTTGTAAACGGCTCACTGAAATGAACATCCGCAAGGTATTCTCCTGTTTCATCGTCCATTATGACAGCAGCTACTTTATAAGCTGTATTAGGAGAAAGATAGATAACTTCTCCTTCAGATTGGCCTTGTACAAGTTCATAGTATGCGAACTCATCGAAGTTACCATAATACCATTCGTCTATGGTAGTCTTGATCTGTGCTTTTACGTAGTCAGCAGTAACATCTGCTTGATATATGAGCCAGTAGTACCAATGGCTCGGATCCGATGGTGTGATTCTGACATAAGCGGAATTAGGCTTTGCCTGAATCAGTTCGAATTCAAATGTGCAGTCTTCCGGATTTCCAGCAACAAGAGTTCTGAATTCGTGCTTCTGCATTGAAGTTGTCATCACTCCGTTCTTGTATCCGAATATGAGCAGTGTGTAATCCGTATCAGGTTCCATCTGACGTAGGGTACCAGCCATAGAGCCGTTATAGATGTAGTTCCATATGAAATATGTACCGTATCTTGCAAGAATGCTTTCAAAGATCTGATCATCGCTCATCCCTGCAAAAGTCGATGTCGGCTCTGCCATCAATACATATGGATCTTCATTGGTTGTCTGGATATCTAAATATATCGTACTTTGCGTAGGCTCTCCGAGTTCCACGGTTATCTGGTTGTCTGAAGGAGAAACTCCACCGGTTCTATATTCTGTATAAGCTACATCTCCGACCTTGTTGCAGTCTTCGTCCCATTTGTATGCGAATATTATATAATCTGTATAGGCAGATCCTTCTATAAGACTAGTTGTCTCATTCATGTCGCTGTACCATTCATAATATTCGCTTCTGCTTGAAATGTCCTCATATTCAAGAAGATCCATGATGTCAGCTTCAACGAAAGCTACTGCAGCTTCAGCGATGTCGGAACCATATTCCATTAGATCATCCTTTGTTATGATATTCCAGTAATATGCGACTCCGTCATGTGAAGGTTTTATCTTTACCGAAATGTCGGCATCCTCATCAGAAACCTCGAATTCAAAAGTGATGTTTCCTTCATATGGTTCTGCAGTCCTCAACTGTTTTGAGAATACGGGAGTCGTACGGTTGCCTTCTGATGACATACCGTATACATATATGACGTAATCTGTTTCTGGATCAAGACCTTTGTACCTTAAATTCTCATGTGAGCCTTTGATAAGGATGCCTGCAAGGTATTCTTCAATGCCCACACCGGCATCATTTGCCATGTATGCATAGTATTTAAGGTCTTCGTTGAACAGTTCGTCATCCGTCTTGTACATCTCAAAGTATTCCTTACCGACAATCTGTCCTATCCATGTGAGATTTTCGTCAGCAGCTGTCACTGAAAATGTTACAGATGTTGCTTCTGTGCTGTGTATTGTAAGTGTCAATGCAGCTTGTTCCGGTGCAGGTTCGGGATTTTCTCCGACATCCTGCTTGTTGCATGAAAACAAGGCTGTCAGCAGTGTAAGCAACGCCAGTGTATTAAAAATATGCTTCATGTTTTTCTATATCTTAGATGTATTCATATGCTACAGAACCTTCGATAGGGCAGAGTGCTGTGTTTACTATGTCATATTTACCGTCCTCATTGCGCATTGTGACGAATACCAGCACCTTGCAGTTTGAAATATCCCAGGTTGACTCGAAAGGTATGCTGAAAGCTTTTGCAGAAGTCTTTCCTATTTCAGTGCCGTCTACCTTTTCACCGGAGAAGTTTACGTTTGATACCTTTCCTGCTGCGGCACGGAGAACGTTATTATGAGTGTTGTGCCAGTCTTCACGTGCTCCAGACTGTTTTCCGTATACACCGTCTTCAAGCAGCCATGCGGCTACACGATAGGCTCCGTCTACAGCAGGCTTGATACCGATGGACACATCAATGGTTGCGTCGTTGATTTTGGACGTTGCGCAGATACCTGCCGGGCATGGATCTAAAGCAAATCCGTTCATCTTTTCTACAATTTCTTGTTTAGTGTATTCTGCATCGGTATAGGCACCTTCTTGTGTCGTCGTTAGATTGAATGTGACAGTCGGCCATGCGTTTACACCTACAGAAGCAGTGAAGAAATCAGCATCATCGCTTCTGCAAGGGTCATTTTTAGCATAGTAACCTCCATGACTTGCAACGAGGTTGAACTTTTTGTTCTGCTCATTATCTTCAAGAAGCAGTTTCAAAGCATTGGTCATATATGGGCAATTTGGGCATGCAGTTCCCGTATGCTGCACCAGAAGCATCCTATGATTGAACTCAAGGTTTTCAGGTTGAGGGTCTGTCGGCAGTACATCCATTTCAACGGCAGGCTCCTGATCTTTTGTTGTGTCTCCTCCGTCAGTTTTTGAGCATGCGATTGAAACTGCTGCTGAAATAGCGGCGATAGCAATAAATCTGAGTGTTTTCATACTTTTAATATATAATAAATGTTTATAATTATTTCTCGCAACCTACAAATATAGCATAATAGTTGGATTAGTCAATGTGAATTTTTAAAAAATCATATTATGAAACGTCATTATGAGAACATTATGAGGAAAGCCGGACGGGTTGTCGGGCATTGGTGGCTTATGCTTCTTGCAGGACTGCTCTGCATTGCTGCCGGTATCTGCGTGTTTGCTTTCCCTCTTGAGAGTTATGTGACTCTTGCCATCCTGTTTGGTGTGCTGATGCTTGTTACAGGTGCAGCACAGCTGATAATCGCATCTACAAGCGGCAATTATCTGATGATGAAAGGTTATGTCGTTGTAGGAGGTGTACTTGATCTTATTCTTGGGATCTTCTTGTGCCTATATCCTGGAATTACTCTTGTCGTACTTCCTGTAATGATGGGGCTGTGGATGCTTTACCACAGTTTCATGATCATTGCATTCGGCGGTGATATGGATACATTCCGGATTCCAGGTAATGGATGGATCATATGTTCCGGCATAATCCTTCTTCTGCTTTCTGTCTTCGTACTGGTCAATCCTATGAGTTTCGGAGTGGCGACGGTAATAGTTCTTGCTGGTGTCGGACTTCTTCTTTTCGGTCTTATCATGATCATTATGTCGATGACACTTAAAAATATTCACAGGCATTTTGCTTCTGAGTAACAAATCATGCCTATTTGCGCAACAAAACTAACCTCTTTTCTTAAAACATTTATATAATTTTGTATCACTGAAACCACGTTTAACACGGAAAATCATGTGATATGAAACCAAAATTCCCTTTAATTTGTCTTTTGGCCGTTTTTTCGGCACTTTCTTGCTCCGACAGAGTCTGGTATAAAGATTATTCAAGTGTGACAGTCCGAGTGCAGCGACCAGTTGAAAACGGGCCACGTCTGATCCGCCTTGAGGTCAAAGGTGACAAACTCATACGTGTGTCCGCTACTCCGGAAAATCGATTTGCGGATCCCCAAAGTCTTATGATAGTGCCGTCGGATTGTGATGCACCGTTTGATATCATACAATCAGGAGATACCCTGACATTGTCGACATCTTCTGTAACGGCTAACGTGTTGTTGTCTGACGGACAGCTATGGTTTACTGACCGATCTGGTCAGATGCTTCTCAGTGAAGAGACAGGAGGTGGTAAATTCTTTGAACCGATAGAAGTGGATGGAACAAAAGGATATTCTTTCCGTCAGGTGTTCCGATCTCCTGATGATGAAGCCTTCTATGGCTTAGGGCAGCATCAGGCAGATGAATTCAACTACAAAGGAAAGAATGAGCAGCTTTTTCAATATAACACTAAGGTTTCTGTGCCTTTCATCGTTTCAAACAAAGGATATGGAATCCTGATGGACAGCTATTCGATGATGCGTTTCGGTAATCCTTCTGACTACAGTCAGTTGGGTGAAGTCTTCAGATTATATGATAAGGGCGGAAAGGAAGGTGCCTTGACCGGAACATATGTTCCTGCTGATGGTGAAACTTTGGTGCGCAGCGAACCTCAGTTATATTTTGAGTATCTGGTAGCTCCACAGATGCAGCATGTTGCCGGACTTCCTGAGAATTTTCCGTTTTATGGATCTGAAATCACCTATGAGGGATATGTAGAAGCTCCACAGACCGGAGAATATCAGTTCATGCTATACTATGCAGGATATACGGATGTCGAAATAGGAGGGAAGACAGTCGTGCCGGAACGTTGGCGTACTGCATGGAATCCGAACAGCTATAAATTTACTGTCGGACTTGAGGCGGGCGTCAAAACCCCGATAAAGGTCAGCTGGAAACCTGACGGGTATGTTTCATATTGCGGTTTGAGAGTTTATGAACTTACCGATGCCGAAGAACGTGGAAAACATCAGTGGTGGAGTGAGATGACCAGGCAGATGGACTGGTATTTCATAGCAGGAGAGAATCCGGATCAGATCATCAGCGGATACCGTACCCTTACAGGAAAGGCTCAGATAATGCCTAAATGGGCAATGGGATATTGGCAGAGCCGTGAACGCTATAAGACTTCCACTGAGATGATTGAAGCTCTTGAGGGATTCCGTAAGAGAAAAATACCTATTGATAATATTGTAATGGATTGGAGTCATTGGCGTGAAGATGATTGGGGAGGGCACGAGTTCGATCCGGCACGTTTCCCTGATCCTAAGGCTATGGTTGATTCTATCCATGATATGAATGGAAGGATGATGATTTCCGTATGGCCGAAATTCTATGTTGACACTGAACATTACAAAGAGTTTGACGTGAAGGGATGGATGTATACGAGAGCATATGAGGACGGCATCAAGGACTGGATCGGTAAAGGTTATCTGTACGGATTCTATGATGCATACGATCCTGATGCCCGCAAGCTTTTCTGGAATCAGATGTATGAACATTATTATCCTCTAGGGATAGATGCCTGGTGGATGGATGCATCGGAACCAAATATACGTGATTGTACGGATATGGATTACAGAAAGGCATTGTGCGGTCCTACTGCTCTTGGCTCATCAACTGAATATTTCAATGCCTATGCTCTTATGAATGCAGATGCAATCTACAACGGTCAGCGAGAAGCTGATCCTGACAGACGTGTATTTCTGCTTACCCGTTCCGGATTTGCCGGACTTCAGAGATATTCTACTGCAACATGGAGTGGAGATATAGCTACAAGATGGGAAGATATGAAGGCTCAGATTTCTGCCGGTCTGAATTTCGCAATCAGCGGAATCCCATATTGGACAATGGACATTGGCGGTTTCTGTGTGGAAAACCGATATGTTGCCGGACAGGAAATATTCAACAGGACGGGTCACGAGAATGCAGACCATAAGGAGTGGAGGGAACTTAATACCAGATGGTTCCAGTTCGGAGCATTCTGCCCGCTATACCGCGCACATGGCCAATATCCTTTCCGCGAGCCTTGGGAAATTGCTCCTGAGGGACATCCTGCATATGAGTCCATAGTATATTATACTAAGCTGCGTTATCGTCTTATGCCATATATATATTCTCTTGCAGGTAAGACATGGTTTGAAGATTATACAATAATGCGCCCTCTTGTCATGGACTTCCTTTCTGACAGGAAGGTTGCCGATATTGGAGATACCTATATGTTCGGACCTGCATTTCTGGTTGCCCCTGTTTATGAGTATGGTGCGAGGACAAGGGAAATTTATTTCCCTGAATGTGATGGATGGTTTGACTATTATACTAACGAATATACCCCGGCAGGAGTAACATCTGTGGTTGATGCTCCATACGGAAGAATGCCGCTTTATGTACGTGCTGGTTCAATCGTTCCAGTAGGTCCTGACATTCAGTGGTCTGATGAAAAGCCTGCAGATGTCCTTGATATCTATGTATATCAGGGTGCAGATGGGGCTTTTACCCTTTATGAGGATGAGAATGTCAACTACAATTATGAAAAAGGTCTGTATTCAATGATCAGGTTTGAATATTCTGATGCGGAAAAGACTTTGACAATCGCCCAGCGCGATGGAAGTTTCCCAGGAATGCTGGAAAACAGAGTGTTTAATATAATTCCTGTTGGGAAAAATGGCGTTGGAAAGCTGCAGACCGTTGACTATGATGGCTCTCCTATGACTATATCGTTATGATGAATTTGCGGTTTATGCTGCATTCTGTTTTTAGGATGCAGCACTGACATTTCTTGGCTCAGATATGTATGGAATCTACATGAAAAATATTGCAGCAGTTCCTGCTGCCACAGCAACAATGAAATTGATGAGCTTCGCTATGGCGAAGCTCTTCTTGCTTTCTGCAAGCAGAGGAATTCCAGCATGTCCATCCTGTGATATGCTGCTGGCCAGAAGGACAGGAAAAGGAACCAATCCGGCAGCAAACAAGGTGACGAATATCATATGAGGGCCTGATTCGGGGATTATTCCTATGGCTGCTGCAAGCAGGATCATGAGGACCGTATTGTCGCTTATCCAGCTGCTGATGTCTATATGTTGAAGTCCTATCCCAAGTACTAGAAGAACTCCGAATGTCCATGCGAATATCACCGGAAGATGTTTTTTGACTATATGGCTCCATAGATGTTCCTCTACAAAATGGTCTGAACCAAACATCAGGACCAAGAGTACGATTACGCTCAATCCTGCGAAAAGTATATTCATCCAGTCTTCGCTCAGCAGATTTATATTGAGGATATGCGTCTCATCATGCTCATGAGCAGAATGGCAGTGGGCATGGTGGCAGCCATCTTCATGTACATGTTCTGCGTTGATATGTTGTCCGTCATCAGGAACATGATTGTGATCATGTCCTAGTCTTCCGGTTGCCAATGCTGCAATAAAGAGAGCCAGACCGAAAAACATTACCAGTCTTTTCCAGCCGTAATGTCTTTTTGCATTTTTTCCCCTTGGCGAATCTTCAGAATTACTCTCGCACCCTTCCTCATGGATGGTATAGCCATTATGACAGTCTGTCTGAGCGCCGCATTCTTCGTGATTGCTTTTTGAACAGTGCTTTATATGCAGTTTATCACCGATCTTATCGGTCAATACACCTGCTGCAATGGCTATAATCAGAAGTATTGCAGCAAGAACCAGAGCCTCATGAGGTATCATGGCCAGCATCACGAATGCCTCGTCACCTGAAGATGCAATCATCATCGCCACCAACGCACCGAAACTGAACATCCTGTGGGTATATAATGATACTGTAGCAAATCCTCCCATGCATCCCGGAATTGAACCGAGTAATGCAGCAACTACCACCTGGCCGAATCTGGTCTTTCTCAATCCTTTGAAAACCAGTCCTCTGGACTCTATGTTCAGAGATTCTATCATCATCATCATTACCACTACCAATCCGGTTATGAGGATGGAATTTCTGAGTGCGTCAATTAAAATATGGAGCATGTCTTGTTATGTTTCTTATTCTATAAATCCGGCTATAAAAAGATTTATGATCGGTCTTAATGGGGAATTGGTGGTAAGAGTAACGATTGTGAGATGTTCTCCTGCAGAAAAGTTGTCTGTCTCAAGATGCACCCTCAGTATTCCTTCCTCACCTGGTGCAGTGACAGGAATATCACTATGTGACCAGCAGCAGGCGTTAGCATCTGCTTTATATACGCGAAATGATTCTTTGCCGTCATTCCTGAATCGGAACTCTGCATGTATGGTATGACCTTTTTTTACCTTTCCAAAAGAATAAGTGCTCTCCTTGAACAAGGGTTTTGGCCCGTTGTCTTTCTCTTTCTGAGAAAGGTTGTCGAAATTCTCCTTAGTGAAAGCTGTGATGCATAATTCCTCATTGCCTTCATTGTTGCTGTATGACTTACCGTCAATTACCGGTATGGCAATATAGGTGTTGTTGCCCCAGAGGTTTCTGTCTGCCTTTATCCTGAAAGTAACTTCTGCTGTGCTCTGTGCCGGTATAGGATTAGGAGACACATTCACACTCATGTTATCTGAAACATTTCTGAATCCTACACTTATCGGGCGGTCCGATATGTTGGCAGCAATCAGTGTCTCGCTCTTTTCTTTGCCTTGTTCGATGTTGCAGCACTTTGTCTTACTTTCTCTGAAGGCCAAAGGACCATAATGGACAGGATATAGTTCCGAAAGCGGTTTCTTTTCTGCAGTGGATATCCCTCTCAGTTTGAGAATCACCGGTTTTTTCGTATCTGATACATATACTGTAAGATTCTTGTCGAAAGGGTAGGGACCCTCATCGTTGGAGTACGTTGCGCTTATCTTGCCCTGTCCTCCGGGTCTGATCGGTTCTTCCGTCCACTGAACGTCTGTACATCCGCATGTCGTGACCACATTGTATATAACGGCAGGTTTATCACCGATGTTCTTTATAGTAAAGGTACATCCTACCGGACCGCTGCCCAGCAGTATGTCTCCGAAGTTATGTACGGTCTTGTCCACTTCCAGATTCTCACTTATCCTTTCCTGTGAGAAAACCGATGTGGCAGGTAGCATGATGGCCAGAATCAGTGCTGTATATCGAAAAATATTCATATATTTTTTCTTCATATGTCCTCGCAAAGATAGCACAAATCAATCTATCTCTGTATTTGAATATCAAAATTTATGACTAAATTTGCAAAATGGATGTCATGGTACGTTCTTTATAGACTATACTTACAATTAAATTAATACTACAATGGCTTACAAAATTACAGAAAACTGTGCAGCATGTGGTTCATGCCTGCCAGAGTGCCCGGTAGGAGCTATCTCTGAGGGTGACATCTATGTGATCGATCCTAACGCATGTATCGACTGCGGTACTTGTGCAGATGCTTGCCCTATGGGTGCAATCGTTCCAGGAGAATAATCCTGATTCAAATGTAATGAATGAATAAAGGCAGCCTCCAGGCTGCCTTTATTCATTATGTAGTACGTCTTTTAGTTCTTTGGTACAGATGTAACCTGTATCATGTTGTTCTGAGCAAGAACAGCCTGGAGTACATTCTTAACATCTTCTATGGTAACAGAGTTGACTGCAGCTTCATATTCTGCATCATTGTCCTCACCATACTTGTAGAAATCACGGATATTTCCTGTCCAATATGAGTTGCTTATGCGTGATTCAGGGATATTCTTCTTAAGATTTTCTATCGCCATGTTGAACTTATCTTCTTCCGGACCATTCTTAGCAAGTTCCTCCAGTCCCTTGACTGCAAGTTCTGTGAGTTTTTCTGCCTGTTCTGGATTTGTATCAAAAGCAATCTGTATGATCGCTCTTTCAACAGGTGATTTATCTGCTACCATCGCTGTACCAACTCCATATGTACCTCCTTCTTCCTCTCGTATTGTCTTGGTATAAATCATGTCGAGGATGTAGTTGGCTACTTCAAGTGCGACCTCTGTCTTGGTGTCTACTGGCATGTAGGCACTGTAAAGCTGAAATACGGTTGACTTCGGAGTCTGCATTGGTATTTCAATGGTTTTGTTGATTTCTCCCTTTGCAAATGAGAGAAGATTATCCTTGTTGACCTCATCTGCAACCTTGCCTTTCGGAAGCGAACCGAAATATTTCTCGACCATCGGCTTAAGTGTCTCAAGATCCACATTACCAACTATTCTTACCAATGCACCTGATGCATCTTTGAACAGCTCGCGGTAAACCTTTTCGATGGTTGCGAGGTTTGCTTTTGAAAGTATTTCTTCACTGAGCTGGACTGCACGAGGATCGTTATCGTAAAGGGTCTTGCTCAGTTCTATCTGGAAGAGGTAGTCAGGGTTGCTGGTGATGTTTGGAATGATTGCCTTCAATTGCTGGATGCCAGCCTGATATTCGTCTTCATCAAAACGAGGGTCGGTAAACATAAGGTATGCAAGCTGAAGAGCTGTCTCTATATCCTTAGGTGTACACTGACCCTGAAGTCCGTGACGGTCTTCAGTGATGTATGGCATTACACTGACATTCTTTCCAGCCAGCATCTTAGGTAGCTGAGTGCCGGAGAATCTGGATACACCGCTGTTACTAAGATATACAGACCATATGTTTTGCTCGAATGAAGGCATATCTTCTGTAGCGATGAGGCTCTTTCCTCCGTCAAGGGAAAGCGTGAACAATACCTGATCCTTCTTGTGCTCGGTAGGAAGAACGACCACTTTCACTCCGTTCTTAAGTGTCCATTCCGTAGCTCCGTATATAGTCTTTTTCTCTTTCTTTACTTTTGATCCCTTGAGATCTCCGCTGATGAGAGGCTCGTTTACGGTCTCTTCGGCTTTTGCCTCGATTTCAGCATTTCTAACAGCAGTCAGAACAGAAGCGAGTTCTTCTTTTGTAGGGTTTGCAAGACCTTCCTTTTCAGGACCGTTGAACAGGACAATCATGTTTTCGTCAGTTATGACCTGTGCTGCAACCTGATTGAGTACAGGTGCGCTGATTACCTGATTGCAGATCTGCTGCACAAGTGAAAGTTCCATCTGCGGATCAAGGAAAGGCTCATTCTTATAGAAGTTGTTGATCAGTGGGCGCACAAGCTCAGCATTCTTGCGTGTAGCTGCTGCCTCAGCAGCCTTCTCATATGCGCTTATTATATTCTCCTTTGCTCTCTGGACTTCACCTTCAGTGAAACCGTATCTCTTCATTTTTTCTATTTCGGTCATGAATGCCGTGAATGCATTGATGGCTTCACCATCTTTGAAACGTACGGTTCCGAATGTCGCATCGCATGAGTAGCAAAGATTGCCTATATACAGACTTCCACTAAGGAACGGTGCATCAGGCTGTGCCGTGATGTCGTTGAAACGTTCCCTCATGATTGTACCGATATATCCCTTCATCAGTTCTGTGATGTATGCAAGGTCTGTATTCATGAGCTCCTTAGGCATTGGTTCGCTCTTCCACACCACTTCAATAGATGATGTCTGCGCTTCAGGATCTGTGATGATACCGATGACAGGCTCTACATTATCGGCAATCTTGTGGAGTACTTTCTGAGTCGGTACTTCAGGAGCCGGGATGTCGCTGAATATGCTTTTGATTTTGGATTCAATCTGATCGACGTCTACATCTCCTACTACGATAAGGGCCTGCATATCAGGACGATACCATGTGTGGTAGAAATTTGTGAGACTTTCATATGCGAATGTCTTCAACTGCTCCTCTCCTCCGATAAGCGTCCTTCTAGCGTATGGAGTATCTCCATAGTAATATGGGAGTGATTTTTCAAACATTCTCCATCCTGCATCCCTTCTTGTTCTTCTTTCTTCAAGGATGACACCTCTCTCGGCATCAATCTCTTCCGGATTGCATGTCACAAAGTGTGAGTAGTCATGCATGATGAGAAGACATGAGTCTATTATGCTTTCCCTAACGATAGGGATGTTGTTGAGCATGTATTGTGTCTGCTCGAAGCCTGTCGATGCATTGATGTTTCTTCCGAATTCCGCCCCTATGCTCTGCAACCAGTTCAAGAGTGTTTTTCCAGGAAAGTTCTTTGTACCGTTGAAGCACATGTGCTCAAGGAAATGTGCAAGACCATCCTGATCGTCAGTTTCCTGAAAAGCACCAACATCTGTGGCAAGATAGAATTCAGCTCTTTGTGCAGGCTGGTCGTTATGACGAATGTAATAGGTCATCCCGTTGTCGAGTTTTCCTACTCTTACGGCAGGATCATTTGGAAGGGGAGTCTGACCAAACGTCGTGGTTGCGGCTATAATGGCAGCAATAAAGATAAATAAACGTTTCATAGTCTTTGAATTATATTGTTTATATCAGTTCCGCTATTGATTTTTTTGCGCTGTTATAATATATATAAGTTACAAATATACATATAATTTTGAGGAAAATGTCGTATATTTGTTCAAAATGCATGATATGTTGGAGGATTTCAGATTGAAGGTATTTATGGCTGTTGCTTCTGAAAACAGCTTTACCAAGGCTGCAGCTGTTTTAGGTGTTTCTCAACCGGCAGTCAGTCAAAATGTTGCTGAACTTGAGAGATTGACCGGCATAAAGCTTTTTGAAAGGCTTCGAGGCGAGGTTAATCTTACATCGGCGGGGATTGTTTTCAAAGATTATGCCGAAACAGTACTTTCAGCATGTTCCTCCCTTGATGTGATGTTTTCGCGTTTAAAGCCGTCGCTGGTCCGACTTTCAGTATCGGAGGAGGTTTATAACTGGTTGATAGCTCCGTTCCTTGAGAAGTTCTCCATCGTACATCCTGATGTCAGATTTGAGCGTGTCATGTTTGAAGATGCCGATCTGAGGATTTTCCTCCGGTCCGATGATGCCTCTCCAGATGATCCTCTTCAGGAGGTTGTTGCCCGTTTGAATGTTTCCCTTATGCCTGAAATAAATAAGGACGGACATTCGTCCGCCCATCAAAAGACATTCTGTATGGATCTGATATTTCAGCCTTCTGCAGTATTCTCGTGTACTGAATTGTATCGTATCCTTAAGTCGTTCCTTATTTCCTGATATTTTTCAGCCATCTTGCCAGGGATGTCTCAAATTCCTCTCTTGCATATTCAAGAGGATCTTGTGATGTCTGCCTGAATTTTGCTGATTTGAATCCCCAGCCATGACCACCGGATGGATAGATGTGCATTTCTGCAGGCACATCATTGTCTATCAGTTTGTTGTAATATCTTAGACTGTTTTCGGCTGGAACTACAAAGTCATCAGAGCAGAGGGCTAGGAATGTAGGAGGTGTAAATCTCGTCACCTGATTCTCAAGTGAATATTTTTCCGATACGTGTTCTTGCCACATAGCCTTTTCTGTAATCAGGTTTATTCTGGTTCCTTTATGTGTGATACCTGGTTCCATAGTGATGACAGGGTAGATAAGTATAGAAAAATCGGGCCTTGTCTGCTCTTCTGTCCACATGGTGGATGCAGTGGCGGCAAGATGTCCACCTGCCGAGAATCCCATTATACCTATCTGGTCTATACCCCAGTCACATGCATGTCTGCGGCAATACCTGAAGGCATTCTCTACATCTGTATGAGGAATTTCACAGTGTCCGTTAGGCAGTCTGTATTTGACTACGGCTACAGTTATTCCTCTATCTGTCATCCACTGCGCTACGTATACTCCTTCATTATATGAGGATACATTTGCATATCCACCGCCTGGACAGACCACCACCATCTGTCCGTTCGGGGATTCTGGGAAATAGATGTCGATTCTTGCAAGATCGGATATATTTGATATGCCTCCGTGTTTTGTTATCTTCTCCGGTCCTGTCAGATCATTCTTTTCCTTGATCTGGAAGCCGGCATACGATATCTTGTCAGCATATACATTATCTGTATTCCCGTCGAATGAATCAGCATACAGCAGTACGGTTTCGTCAGGTTTCAGTTCCGTTCTTGGCTGAGAGTATGCAGCGACAGCTGCAATAATGCTTGCAGCTGTCGCAAAAAGGATCTTAGATATGTTCATTGTTATTTTGCAAGTCTCTTGTAAGTTTCAAGGCGAAGCTTTGCGAACTCCTCTGTCTTCTGCAGAAGTTCTTCAGCTGAATCAGGATACATCTTGTAGAGTGATGCAAAACGAACCTCTCCCTTCAGGAAGTCCTGGAACTTGCTCCAATCCGGTTCCTTGCTGTCGAGAGTGAACGGATTCTTCTCTGTGCCTTCAAGAGCAGGGTTGTACCTGTATAGATGCCAGTATCCGCATTCCACTGCAAGTTTCTCCTCTCTCTGGCTGAGACCCATTCCTGCCTTCAGACCGTGGTTGATACATGGAGCGTAAGCGATGATGAGTGAAGGTCCATCGTATGCCTCTGCCTCCTTGATTGCGTTGAAATACTGTGCAGGAGATGCTCCCATTGCAACCTGCGCAACGTAAACATATCCGTAGCTCATCGCCATCATACCGAGATCTTTCTTACGTACACGCTTTCCTGATGCTGCAAACTTGGCTATTGCACCTGCAGGAGTTGCCTTGGATGACTGTCCACCTGTATTGGAATATACCTCTGTATCAAGAACGAGGATGTTTACATTCTCACCCGAAGCAAGCACGTGGTCGAGTCCGCCATATCCGATGTCATACGATGCACCGTCACCGCCGATGATCCACTGACTGCGTGCAGGGATGAATGTCTTGTACTCGACGAGACCCTTGCATACGTCGCATCCGCAACCCTCGCAGAGAGGAATGAGCTTGTCAGCAACCTCGCGCGTAACCTTAGCATCGTTCTTGTTTTCGAGCCACTGAGTGAAGAGCGCCTTCATCTCGTCTGTGCAGCATGTGCAGCTCAGTCCCTGCTCCATGAGCTTGCCTACGGTCATTCTTGCCCTGTCAGAACCGAGCTTCATACCGAGACCGAATTCGCAGAAGTCCTCGAATAGAGAGTTTGCCCAAGCCGGTCCATGGCCGTCAGCGTTCTTGCAGTAAGGCGCTGCCGGGAATGATGCACCGTAGATTGAAGAACATCCGGTAGCATTTGCAATCATCATGTGGTCACCGAAGAGTTGGGTGATTGTCTTGATGTATGGAGTTTCACCGCAGCCGGCGCAAGCTCCTGAGAACTCGAAGAGAGGCTGAGCGAACTGTGCGTTCTTGATGTTGCCGGTCTTAGGCTGTACATTGTCCTTGTATCCTACGTGTGCATTGAGGTAGTCGAAGTTTGCCTGTTCTGCCTCCTGGGTTCCGAGCGGCTTCATGATGAGAGCCTTCTCCTTCGAAGGACATACGTCAGCACAGTTGCCGCAGCCTGTACAGTCGAGCACTGATACGCTGATGCCGAATTTGTAATCCTTGAACACTGCCTTGCCCTGCTGGAGCTTCACGCCTGCAGGAGCAGCTGCTGCCTCTTCGTCGGTGAGGAGGAACGGACGGATTGCTGCGTGAGGGCAGACGAATGCACAGTTGTTACACTGGATACATTTGTCGGCCTGCCACTCAGGAACGTTCACTGCAACGCCACGCTTTTCGTAAGCTGTCGTGCCTGCAGGGATAGTGCCGTCAGCCAGATCCTTGAATGCACTTACAGGGAGAATGTCTCCAGCCTGTGCATTAACGATGTCAGCGATGTTCTTTACAAACTCAGGAGCCAGACGGTCCTTATTCGGATTCTCGAATTTTGCGGTTATATCCTTCCAGTCTGCAGGAATCTCAACCTTGGTGTATTCACCACCTCTGTCAACGGCTGCATAGTTCATGTTGACGATGTGTTCACCCTTCTTACCGTAACTCTTCACAATAGCCTTCTTCATGTAATCTACAGCTTCCTCGTATGGAATGATACCTGTAATCTTGAAGAATGCTGACTGAAGGATAGTGTTGGTGCGTCCTCCGAGTCCGATCTCAGAGGCAATCTTTGTCGCGTTGATGATGTACAGTGTTATGTTCTTCCTGCCGATGACAGCCTTTACATGGTCAGGAATTCTCTTGAGGGTCTCTTCCTCATCCCAGATGCTGTTCAAGAGGAGTGTTCCGTTCTCTTTGATGCCCTTGAGCACGTCGTATTTAGTAAGATATGACGGTACGTGGCATGCGACGAAATCCGGTGTTCCTACCAGGTATGGAGCCTTGATCGGGAGATCTCCGAAACGGAGGTGCGAACAAGTGTATCCTCCTGATTTCTTTGAATCATAGTCGAAATATGCCTGACAGTATTTAGGTGTATGTTCGCCGATGATCTTGATGGTATTCTTATTGGCACCTACTGTACCGTCAGAGCCGAGTCCGTAGAATTTACATTCAGTAGTGCCAGGCTTTACAATAGAAAATTCTTCCTTCTGTGGCAGAGACTTGAATGTAAGATCATCAACAATACCAATTGTGAATCCATCCTTAGGTTCGCTCATTGCGAGATTCTCGTATACGGAAACAATCTGTGCTGGCGTTGTGTCCTTTGATGAAAGTCCATAGCGTCCGCCTATTACCAGAGGTGCATTTTCTGTTCCCTGGAACAGAGTCTTTATGTCGAGGAACAGAGGTTCTCCAAGTGCTCCCGGTTCCTTTGTCCTGTCAAGTACGGCAATTCTCTTGACACTCTTAGGAAGAGCCTTCATGAAGTATTTTGCTGAGAAAGGTCTGTAGAGGCGTACGATCATAAGACCAGCCTTCTTGCCCTGAGCCCCCAGGTAATCGATTGTTTCCTTGATTGTTTCTGTAACGGATCCCATTGCAACGATAACGTTCTCTGCTTCAGGATCTCCATAATAATCAAACGGACGATATTCGCGTCCTGTAAGTTCGCTGATTTCGCCCATATAGCGTGCAACAATGTCTGGAACAGCATCATAATATGCGTTGCATGCCTCACGTGCCTGGAAGTATACGTCTGCATTCTGTGCAGTACCGCGTGTGACAGGTGAGTCAGGAGAAAGTGCCTTTGCGCGGAATCTTGCAAGTGACTTTGTGCTGACCATTCCCTTGAGAGCATTCTCATCAATCAGTTCAATTTTCTGTATTTCGTGTGAAGTACGGAAACCGTCAAAGAAATGGAGGAAAGGAACGCTTGATTTTATGGCTGCAAGATGAGCGACAGCTGCCATGTCGAGAGCTTCCTGTACAGAAGCTGATGCTAACATTGAGAATCCAGTCTGGCGACATGCCATCACGTCCTGATGGTCTCCGAATATAGAAAGTGCATGGGATGCGAGCGCTCTGGCTGATACGTGGAAGACAGTCGGAAGGAGCTCTCCTGCAATCTTATACATGTTCGGAATCATCAGGAGAAGACCCTGTGAAGCTGTGAATGTCGTAGTGAGGGCTCCGGCCTGAAGCGATCCGTGTACAGCTCCAGCTGCACCACCTTCACTTTGCATTTCCGTAACCTTTACGACTTCTCCGAAGAGGTTCTTCTTACCTTGAGCTGCCCATTCATCAACATATTCGGCCATGGTTGATGAAGGGGTAATAGGGTAGATCGCTGCATGCTCGCTGAATAGGTAGGCAATGTGCGCTGCTGCCCAGTTACCGTCACAAGTGACGAATTTCTTTTCATTTGCCATAATTAGTCAGATTTGATAATTGTATTTGTCTATCTCAATTTCATAAGAGTCTGTATTGCATTCTCTATGCCTGTCTGTATATTATGCAATATCGTACAAATTTACGGAAAATTAGTTAAATTCCATGTATGAAGCTGTCTAAAATTTTATCAAAGATTCTTAATTGGTATGTCTGATATATCTTTCCTGCCTTTTTTTCAATCAGATAGCCCCTGATATCCATTGATTGAAATTGCGGAAGATGCAATCTTGTTGATTAATCCTTGCAGTACATTTCCTGGTCCGACCTCTGTGAAGTGGTCTGCACCATCTTCAATCATGGATTTTACACTCTGAGTCCATTTTACAGGAGATGTCAGTTGAGCAAGAAGGTTGGCCTTTATTTGTGCAGGGTCTGTTGCAGGCAGGCCCGTAACATTCTGATATATTGGGCATATAGGTGTCCTGAATACTGACTTTTCTATTCCTTCTGCAAGTTCTGCGCGTGCAGGTTCCATCAGAGGTGAGTGAAATGCTCCTCCAACAGGAAGGATAAGTGCTCTTTTAGCTCCGGCTTCCTTCATCTTCAAGCATGCAGTCTCTACCGCAGCCTTTTCACCTGAGATGACAATCTGTCCGTCACAGTTATAGTTCGCGGCTACTACCGTTCCTTCTGTCTCAGAACATATCTTTTCGATAGTTTCGGCGGCAAGGTTGATTACAGCAGCCATTGTTCCGCTTTTCATCTCACAAGCCTTCTGCATTGCCCTGGCTCTTATTGCTACAAGTCTCAGACCTTCTTCAAAGTCTATTGCTCCAGCTGCTACCAGTGCGGAAAATTCTCCTAATGAATGTCCTGCCACCATATCCGGTGCAAAGTCCGGAAGACATTTTGCTAATACGGTAGAGTGCAGAAATACTGCCGGTTGGGTTACATCGGTCTGTCTTAGCTCTTCAGATGTACCGTCAAACATTATATCAGTGATGCGGAATCCAAGTATTTCGTTGGCCTTTTCCAGCATGTTGTAAGCAATGTTGTTACTTTTATATAGGTCCTTGGCCATTCCAGGATATTGCGAGCCTTGGCCGGGGAATACGTATGCTTTCTTCATGTGATTATAATTGAATGATTTTGAGTTTCGGTTTATTTTCTATGCTTGTCTTTTGTGTTTCATGTCAGATGTCCTTGTGGCAACACTGTTATTGGTTCATTATCCTTTGTGTTATATTACCAGGGGCGTTATTGAACAGATCTTTCAGAAACTGTTAAGCCGTTAATTCCGTTTTTGAGGTTGCAAATATAGAAAAATTACTGGTATGACTGGCTTTGATGTCATTTATGGATAGAATATTTTCAAATAATGTGGTGAAATCGTCAAAAATGCCTACATTTGCAAAGATATCCGGCCCTATAGTTTAATGGATAGAATTTCAGATTCCGGTTCTGACGGTTGCGGTTCGATTCCGCATGGGGCTACAGATTTAACCCCCAGTCGCATTCGCGACAGCCCCTGTGGGGCATGCTGTGATTGCTTCTACAATCCCAGGCAACCTTTCCGCCTTTCCGTATTTTGTGGGAGACAAAATACCCGGCCCGGTTGCGCGTCTTCAGACGCCCTTCGGGACCCCCTTACCCCCAGTCGCATTCGCGACAGCCCCTGTGGGGCATGCTGTGATTGCTTCTGCAATCCCAGGCAACCTTTCCGCCTTTCCGTATTTTGTGCGAGACAAAATACCCGGCCCGGTTGCGCGAGCTACGCCTGCTTTGAGCCTTCATGTTTATGGAAATCCAGCATTTGGTGGCCTGATGGCACTATATGCGGATTCATGGATTTTTGCCGGTGATCCTGTCTTTTCTAAATATTCTCGATCAGTACTCCAACAACGCGGAATATGTTTATGACGTCACTGTGAGGAAGTTCAAAGTCTGGAAAATCCTGCTGATTTTCAGCAATGAATGACAGACTGTCACCATTATCAACCAGCTTTCTGATGAACATGCCGTGTGAGATAGTGTCTACTGCATATATTTCGCCATTGATTATAATGGAGTCTTTGGGCATTCTGCGTAGTGCCAGAAGGTAGCCTCTGCATATTCTAGGAGCCATTGCGTCACCCGGACACGTGGCAAACAGGTCGTGTTTCTGAAAGTGGGGCACAGGAGGTAGTCTGTCTACAGTGCCGGAATTTTTAACATATTCATAAATGTTGATTTCCGGAGCTCTGAACAATCTGGCAGGTATTACCGGTATGTCTTCTTCGTGATTCAGTTCAGGATGTCCCTCATAACTGGTAAATTCTTCTATGTTGCAGTCAGTGTCGAACATTGGACCTTCTCCTGTCAGCAGCCAGTTTATTCTGAATCCGAATGCCTGATTCCATTTTGAAGCGGAATTCTTGCCGAAAGGTCTTCCGTTCAACTGGTTGCTGACTGCGGCCTGTTGTACTCCGAGAAGTTTTGCAACATCCTGCTGAGACATGCCCATTTCAGTGAAATATTCTTTTATTCTTTTCCCTATGTCGTTGGTGTGTGTCATAATTTGTGTAGAATCCTACAAAATTTGTGTAAAATGTGTAAATTATTACAAAAATGGTGTTATATTTGCATACCATCTAAGCAATAAACGGTGCAAATTTAGCCTTTTTCTATGAAATTAGAAATAAATTCTGATAATTTTAGAATTACTTGTTTACAAACTATGAAAAATATTTCACTTATTGTAGGATTGATAACAAAACAAGTGTAGTTGTAATGGAAAAGATTTGTTCTATCGTTTGCTTTGTTGCAGGAACTATATTTCTGCTGATTGCACTATTCGGCGCTTGGAAATATTTTCTCACGATGGGTATATGTTATGCTGCCGGAATCCTTGTTTCTGAAGATGCAGATAATCGGTCATGATATCCGCTACTGGACAAAAGTCCTCGTGAATTCAGTTTTACGCATCATTTGATGCAGAACAGAAAGAGAAATCCCTATCACAAAATGGATAAAGATTTCTCAATTCATGTCAGATATCGCTTATCTGGTACTGATGTGTCCGGTCACATTTATCTGCACCATTGTTCAAGCCATCGGAAATATTCCCTATGCCACATCAGTGCATTCTGAGGTTTGAGTATCCAATGATTTTCGTCAGGAAATATCAGAAGTCTTGATGGTACCCCCATCATCTGTGCTGCGTTGTATGCCGCCATTCCCTGATCTACCGGAACTCTGTAGTCCATACCTCCATGTATTACCATCAATGGTGTATGCCATCTTGTGACCATATTGTGTGGTGATAGTTCATAGTGACGTTTTGCCTTCGGTTCGTTGCTCCATGGTGAGCCCCCCTGCTTTATGCCTCCAAATGTGACTCCGTCACCTGCAGGACCTATCGGAGCTTCCGGAGTGCCTATCCTAGGGTCTATTTCTGTGCTGTGAAGCCCTCCGTTATCGAAATTCGGAAACCACATCTCTTCTGTCGTCATATACATGTGCTCCTCATTGAAGATGCCGGCGTGTGCAATGAATGCGTCAAATGTGCCATCATGTGTCCCGCATAGATAGTAGACGGAATATCCTCCGTAGCTTGCCCCGCATGCTGCCATCTTTCCCACATAAGGCTCAGCCTTGAGTGCATGGGCTGCAGACAGATAGTCTTGCATGTTAAGACCTGGGTAGTCTCCGGAAATCTGCTCTGTCCATTCCTGGCCGAATGCTGTGGTTCCGCGCCTGTTAGGGAGCACTATTATGTAGTCCTGTGCAGACATCAGGCGGTAGTTCCATCTGTACGACCATCCCTGGCTTAATGTTCCTTGAGGTCCTCCCAGGCATATCAATATTGACGGATACACTTTTTCCGGGTCAAAATGAGGCGGATATAGCACCCAGGTCAGCATGTCCTTGCCATCAGTTGTCTTTATATATCTTGCTTCTGTCCGATGGTTGCTGAGTTGAGAGAGAATGTGCTCGTTTTCTTTGGTTACAGGCTGATATTCCGTCGGTAAACCCTCGGAAACCTTAATTGCGACAAGTTCTGTTGGAAAATCCATGCTGCACCATGTCGTATACAGCATCGTACTGCCGTCATCACTTGATGCTATGTGGAAAGGAGAATCGAAGTCATACCAATCGTCTTCTCCCGTAATCCGTATTATCTGCCGTTGTGCGGATTCGCTGTCCGTAAATCCGTAGGATGCCTCAGCTGATGCTTTGGCCGCGAAGATTCCCTGTAATCCTTCCGCCAGTGCGGAAAAATATATTGTCGAAGAATCGTGACTCCATACAGGGGATGCTGCGTTATACTTAAAATCTTCGGTCAGGTCTGTAATACCATGAATCTTCGGTATTCCGTTCCCGTCTTCATTTACCCCTGACCAATCTACATCTGCACACATCAGTCTCTGCTTGTCTGCTTCATATCCGTCACGTTCCATGCTTATCCAGCATATCTTAGTTCCGTCCGGACTCCATACCGGATCTGTATCATATCCGCCTCCCATCGGAATGATACCAGTCTGTCCTGTACCTATATTATATATGTATATCTCGGTGTTTGTAGAGAATGCATATCTCTTACCCTCCATCTTTCTGCATGAGTATGCAATGAACCTGCTGTCCGGGCTCCAGGACAGCTGTTCGATACCGCTGAATGGTTCGGTGGGAAGTTCATACAATCCTTCAGCTCCTTCGAGTATGTCTTTTGATGTCTCTTGTGTGACTTTCACATCTGAATCGAAACTGAAGTCAGAAATGAATGTGTGAGGAATCGTCATGACTGTGTGGTCCCAATGCCTGTACATCAGGTCATCTGTAGTGAATGCCGATGCCTTGTCAAGGTCTTCATAACAGTCAGATGGTGATTTTACTGCACTTTTGACTGTACTTACGTACATCAGCATTTTCTGGTCAGGGGAAAGTTTGAATTCACTGATACCTGACGGAATGTCGCTGACTTGTATCGGATCTGTCAGTTTGCAGCCTCTTTTGCTCATTTTAAAGCGTGCACTCCAGATCTGACCATCCTTAAGGTATACGATATGTTTTCCATCGTTGCTCCATCTGGCATTCCCGATGCTTTTCCCGGATTTTGTAAGTTGCTGAACCTCGGATCCATCAGTGTTGCATACAAATAGGTTCCTGCACGAACGGTTGTTTTCTACCGAGGTGTAGCTTGTTCCATATAGAATGAGCTTTCCATCTGGCGACACGTTCGGATCAGAAAGTCTTCCCAAAGCAAGAAGAGCTTCAGGAGTCATCTTTCCGTCTTTGATCTGTATTTCGCTTCTGCCTATGTAGCCCTCATTATAAGGCTTCTTTTTCTTTTCTGTCATAATAATTCCTATAACCGTTGCAATTGCCACTAACAGTGTGAATCTGGTAACGTTTTTTATAATATCCATCATATTCATGATTTGTCATTTATTTTTGATGTGTATTGTGCGGCTCCCTTTGCCAATTCTTCCGCGACTGCGTTGCGTACCTCTTCCGGCGAAAGGACTTCCAGTCTGCCGGCATGTCTGCAGAATTCCATTATCATGTTTCTGTCAGGACATGCAAAAATGCTGAAAGTCACATACTTGCTGGTTGAATTTACTTCTGTCTGGCTTCTGTGCAGAGGAAGATCGCGGATATATCGTGCTTCCGTATGCCCGGTCCTGAAAAGTATTGTCTGTCCAGGACCGTCGGGCACGTATATCCCGAAACTGGTGACGAACAATTCATCTACATCGAACCCTTCCGGCATTCTGAAAGTATTTCCTGTAATTTCCAATGATAGTATTCTGTCAAGTCCGTATACTCTCAAAGCATTCCTTTCCATGCAATATGCCACTATATACCAGCGTTTCGCAAATTCTTTGACGGCATATGGCTTCAATGTGAAGGTTTCTGCATCTGCAGTAGTGTACTTCTGGTATTTGATGATTATCTCATAGCCTTCAGTCATGGCTTCCATAATATCTGTGAGGTATCTGTGTCCTGAAGGTATATCCTCTACTGAGACTCTTCCTGATAGTCTTTCCCTGCCGAGCGACAGCATGTTGTTTACTGTAAAAGTATTTATCAGCCATGCATTTTCAGCATTTTCGTCTGTTACGTCATCAGTATATCCTATGAAATATCTGTTGGTGCTTCTGTCGCAATCGATCCGTATACCGAAGACTTCTTCTAGAGCATTACGGTGGTTGTTGAATGTCCTTCTGGAATAAGGCGTGTCGAACCGGCTTTCCCATTTGGTGGATATTTCTTCTAATGACAAGCCGCGCTCTCCTGCACGGATGAATGTTTGTGCAAGCCAGATGTATTTCTTGAGAAGTTCCGTTACCATTGTCAACTTATCTTGCTATAATCTTTTATTTGGTATTTTTCCTTTCTGAGTTCTGTTCTGAGCAGCTGGTTGGAGTCGGATGTCAATGTCGGGTCTTTGTCCAGTACGGCTTCGGCGCATGCTCTTGCTGCATTAAGAATAAGTCCATCCTTAGCCAGTGATGCTATGCTCAGATTTATAGGCAGACCGCTTTGTTGTGTACCTTCAAGATCTCCGGGACCCCTCATCTTCATGTCTTCCTCTGCAAGTTCAAATCCGTTTTCCGTTGTACACATCAATTCTATCCTATGCTTGGATTCCTTGCTCAGCTTATGGCCTGTCATCAGGATGCAGAATGATTTCTCGCTTCCTCTTCCGACTCTGCCCCTGAGCTGATGGAGCTGACTTAATCCGAAACGTTCAGCACTTTCTATGACCATGACGGAAGCATTAGGTACATCTACCCCTACTTCAATGACAGAAGTAGCTACTAGGATATCAGCACGTCCTGAAGCAAAAGCGTCCATGTTGAACTTCTTTACGTCATTGAGCTGTTTTCCATGTACAATTGCTGTCTTGTAATCCGGGAAAGGAAAGTTTTTCATTATATCCTCTGCTCCGGCTTCAAGGCTTTGATAGTCCAGTTTCTCGGTTTCATTTATCAGAGGATACACTACGAATACCTGTCTTCCTTGTGCAATCTGGTCTTTCATGAATCTGTACATTGCAGGCCTTTTCGACTCTGTTGAATGTATTGTCTGTACCGGCTTTCTTCCAGGCGGGAGTTCGTCTATTACCGACACGTCGAGATCTCCATATAAAGTCATGGCCAATGTTCTTGGTATAGGTGTAGCTGTCATGACCAGTACGTGAGGCGGAATGCCGCATGAGGATTTACGCCAAAGTCTGGATCTCTGTTCAACTCCGAACCTATGCTGTTCATCTATGATGGCCAGACCTAAATTCCTGAATATGACCTGATCTTCTATCAAGGCATGCGTTCCGACGATAATACCTATGCTGCCGTCTTCAAGAGCAGCATGGATCTCGCGTCTTTCTGATGTCCTGCTGCTTCCGGTAAGAAGTGCGGACCGGATTCCTGTCGGGGCGAGGAATTTCTGAATGTTTTTGTAATGTTGCTGAGCGAGAACTTCTGTAGGAGCCATGATGCAGGCCTGATAGCCGTTTCCTATTGCTATCAAAGAGGTAAGTACTGCAACCATCGTCTTTCCGCTACCTACATCTCCCTGAAGCAGCCTGTTCATCTGATGACCGCTTTTCATATCATTCCGGATTTCAGTTATCACCCTTTTCTGTGCATGGGTAAGCTGGAATGGAAGCGATCCGTAGCATCTGTTGAATGCATCTCCAACCTTAGGCATCCTTATCCCAACCTCGGCACGGCTTCTTACATACTTCTGTTTCAGAAGTGACAGCTGCAGATAGAACAGTTCCTCGAACTTGAGTCTGTATCTGGCTTTTTCAAGCGATGTCATGTCTTTAGGGAAATGGATGTTTCGTACGGCGAAATGAAGCGGTACAAGTCCGCACTGCTTCATGATATGTTCAGGCAATGTTTCCTTCATATACTGAAGTCCTCTTTCCAAGGCCGTGTTCATCAGTTTGTTCATCACTTTGCCTGTAACTCCGGCGTTCTTAAGTTTTTCCGTACTGTTGTACACTCCTGTCATCGTAGCTCCACAGCCCGTCTGAGGTGTATCCTGCGTCACAGCATCCACTTCCGGATGCACCATGTTGATTCTACCGTTGAATACTGTCGGTTTTCCGAAAAAGATAAATTCGACCCCGGTCCTGAGTTTTTCATGCATCCATTTGATCCCTTTGAAGAAGACCATTTCCATCTCTCCTGTGCCGTCACTTACCCATATGCTCATCCTTTTGCCGTTGTTTAGAAGTTCAACCTTCATTATTGTGGCTTTCAGTTGGATGTATGCCATGTCTGGTCTGGCATCTGCAATTGCAATGAAGCTGCTTTTGTCAATATAGCGGAATGGGTAGAACCTGAGCAGGTCTCCCAAATTATAGATTCCAAGTTCTTTCTGCATGAGTGTGGCTCTTTTAGGCCCCATTCCAGGCAGAAACTGAATCTCCATGTCCAGTCCGTTCTGTGCCATTTCAGAAATTTTCCCGGTTTTGTGCCAAAACATGGCAAATATAATAAACCATCTTTGATTTTGAATAAAAATCTTTCAACAGTTTGTTACAGGCATGATTTTAATCCGATTATGTAAATTCATACAGCATCTCAATGGTGCAGAGGCTGTTTCTGTCAAATTTTATTTATATATTTGTAAGTTATTTCTAATCAGATAAGATATATGTCAAAAAAACTTGTAGTGGGTATCACGCAGGGTGACGGCAACGGAATCGGCTATGAAGTCATAATCAAGGCTCTGGCTGATGAGAGGATGCTGGACCTCTGTACTCCTGTGATATACGGTTCGTCCAAGATATTCGGATTCTATAAAAAGCAGATACATAACATCGAACAGATCAATACGAATGTCATTGGTTCTGCCAAGGATGTGCATCAGAAGAGGGTTAACATTGTCAATTGTCTTCCAGAAAATGTATTCGTGGAACCTGGACAATCTACACCGGAATCGGCAAAGTCTGCCATGACTTCGTTGCAGAAGGCGGTAGAAGATATTAAGAACGGTTATATAGACGTATTGGTGACAGCCCCTATCAATAAGAGGGCAATGGTCGGTGAAGGTTTCGGATATACCGGCCACACAGAATATCTGGAAAAGGAATTCGGAGTCGAAGATGTAGCGATGATCATGGTCTGTGACAATCTGAAGATTGGCGTCGTTACCGGGCATGTCGCTTTGAAAGATGTGCCTGCAATGATAACCGTTGAACGGATTCTTGCCAAGCTGCGTCTGATGAAGGCCTCCCTTCAGAGGGATTTCGGCATAGATGCTCCTAAGATCGCAGTGCTTGGTCTGAACCCTCATTGCGGTGATGGCGGCCTTCTCGGAGATGAAGAGCAGAACATAATCCTGCCAGCTGTAAAGGCTGCTGTTGATGAAGGGATATTGGCTTTCGGACCATATTCGCCAGATGGTTTCTTCGGACTTGGCAATTATGCAAAATTTGATGCTGTACTGGCGATGTATCATGACCAGGGGCTTACTCCTTTCAAGGCCCTTGCTTTTGAATACGGAGTCAACTATACGGCAGGGCTTCCAGTGGTGAGGACATCGCCGGATCATGGGACAGCATATGAAATGGCAGGACGTGATATGGCGGATCCGCGTTCCATGAAATCAGCGATATACGCTGCCATCGATATATATAACCGTCGCACGCGCTATGACGACCTCATGGCTGACAGAATGACGATAAAGATGCCGGACACGGAGATCAAGCCTAAAGGCGGTAGGATAATAGAATAGCTTATGGCAGAACCCGAACAGAGCATCCGACCTCCCATATACCTGTACACAGATGGAGCTTCCAGCGGTAACCCCGGTCCCGGTGGATATGGTGTGGTCCTGAAATGTGCCGGAAGGAAAATGGAGATTTCGGAAGGATTCAGTCTGACCACCAATAACCGAATGGAACTGCTGGCTGTTATAAAAGGCTTGGAGGCTATAAGATGGCAGAATGCGGAAGTTCATGTCTATAGTGATTCTTCATATGTTGTCAATGCAGTAAATAAAGGATGGTTGGAAAATTGGAGAAAGAAAGGATTTGTAAAGGTGAAGAATCCTGATCTCTGGATACGTTTTTCCGGGCTTGTTCAGAAGCATAGGGTAGCGTTCCACTGGATAAAAGGACATGCCGGACATCCGGAAAATGAGCGTTGTGATGCTTTGGCAGTGGCTGCAGGAGCAGGTGCTGTCACCAGAGGTGAAATCCTTCCTCCAGATCCTGGATATGTAAATGAAGACAGTTTGTTATGAAAATATTGGTAATGGACTCAGTCAATGGCATTGGAAGCTATATAAGGAATGCTTCTCTGGATTATGGCCATGATATGCTTTTGGCAGACATGGAGTCTGTATCCGATGTCACGTCACTGACGAGGATGTTGCAGGAGTCCGATGCCCAGCTTCTTTTGGATTCCACTCTGGACGCTTCGTTCGCCAGACTTTCTTCAAGTGCTGCACTATCTCTGGGTCTCCCTCTTCTATATGTCCTTCAGGAAATAGCATTCTCCGGAGAAGCAAATGATGTTGAAAATATTCTTGCCTTATCCGGTGGCAGGTGTACGGTGATAAAGACTTCATGGATCTATGGTGTGGACGGCTTTGTCAGGGATTGGGTGGAAAGATTGGCAGATGAGCCGGTGGTTGAAGTATCCTCAAGTCTGATATCTTCTCCGACATATGCCCGTGACCTGGCCGATGCACTGATGACTGTTTTGGATGCGGGACTTCAGGATGGATTTGAAAGCCTTTCGTTCTGTGGTGAAGGAGTATGCTCATTGTATGATTTTGTCAAGGAGATACTGGATCGTGTGGGATATGTCTCGCATGTCATTCCGGTCAGAACATCAGATCCTTTTTGCGTCCTGTCAGACAGTACTAAAATCAGACAGATCTATGGATTGGAAATTCCTCATTGGAAAGACTCCCTGACAGCTTGTCTGATGGATATGGATGTTTTACCATTTGAATATCAAAAACTATAAATTATGAAATCTCGCTTTTTTCGCAGGTTTATCTATGTTACAGTTCCTGCCTTGATCATTCTGTTGGACGTGTTGCCGGCAAATGCCGGAAGGTGGAGGAATCCCTTTGCCGGAAGAGATGTCGGTACCGGTATTACCTTCGGATATGTACATTCTGCTTACCGTACCGTTGACTGGGTGACAGATGATGTCATTCAGAAGGAAGGGCTTAACGGTCTTTATGTTGGACTTAACCATGACATTTCTCTTATAAAGGATGCTCTGTATCTGGAGACAGGGCTTTATTATACCTGGCTTAATGAGAACAGAAGAGATGACATTTTCGGACTTAGGGTAGTGGGAGACCGTTCGGAACATATGCTAAGTGTCCCTGTCAGGTTGAAATATGTGTTCAATGTTGCCAGGGATATTGATGTTTTTCTTTATGGAGGTCCTACTTTTGTGGCAGGAGTGGCTTCGGACCTGACTTACCGTACACGCCTTCCTGACGGAAGTACTGCTGCTCTGACATATGATTATTATAAATGTGAAATGAACTCCACCGACAATCTTGCTCCGGCTGTTGAGGAATGGTTCGGATCAAAGCTTCCAGGAATCGGATATGACCGTTTCGATGTCCTTGCCGGAGGAGCTGTGGGTGCAGAATTCTTTGATGTGCTGGAGGTTCATATCGGATATGATTGGGGACTGGTCAACAGGACGAAGGGAGAGCTTGAGTCAGAACTCAAGATGCGCCGCCAGCAGTTTTATGTCAGTATAGGACTCCGTTTCTGACAATTTAGCATGCACTTGCATTAATTTTGTGTAAATCGTCAAATGTAATTATATTTGCAGGTTGTTCGCATACATTGTGTGCAGACAACCTGTTTTACGGATAATAAAATATAGGCATATGTCATTTGCAGACGTTTTTAAAAAGATTTTTGGCTCGAAGGCCGACAGGGATATGAAGGCCCTCAGGCCGATGCTTGACAAGGTTCTTGAGGCTTATAAGAGGATAGACATCCTTTCTGATGACCAGCTCCGAGCAGAATGTGACGAACTGAAGGATCGCATCAGAACAGCTATAGCTGAAGATGAGGCAAGAATAGCTCAGATAAAGGAGGAACTGGAGACGGATATACCGGTGACCAGAAAGGAGGCTCTTGCTACAGAATCGGACAAGCTTGTAAAGAAGGTTGATGAGACTATAGAGAAAGTGCTTGACGAGATTCTCCCTGATGCCTTCGCCATAATGAAGTCAACAGCACGCCGATTCAAGGAAAACCCTGTCGTAAAAGTAAAAGCGACGGAATTTGACCGTAACCTCAGTGCTACCAAGGAGTTTGTCACAATTGAAGGCGACTATGCGCTATGGAAGAATCATTGGATGGCTGGAGGAAACGAGATCACATGGGATATGGTACATTATGATGTACAGCTCATCGGTGGTATCGTACTGCATCAAGGAAAGATTGCAGAGATGGCGACAGGAGAAGGAAAGACTCTTGTGGCTACCCTTCCGGTTTTCCTTAATGCCTTGGCAGGAAAGGGAGTTCATGTGGTAACTGTCAATGACTATCTCTCGAAGCGTGACTCCGAATGGATGGGACCTCTTTATATGTTCCACGGACTTTCTGTAGACTGTATCGACAAGCATCAGCCTAACAGTGAAGCAAGAAGGAAAGCATATGCATGCAACATTACTTTCGGAACCAACAACGAATTCGGTTTTGACTACCTTCGTGACAATATGGCTATGTCCATGGGTGATCTTGTTCAGCGCAAGCATCACTTTGCTATTGTCGATGAGGTGGACTCGGTGCTTATCGACGATGCCCGTACTCCACTTATCATATCAGGACCTGTACCTAAAGGTGAGGACCAGCAGTTCATGGAGTTCAAGCCTCTTGTTGAAAGGCTATACAATAACCAGAAGACCTTGGTCAATTCATTGCTCAATGAGGCTAGGAAACTGATTGCGGAAGGGAATGAAAAAGATGGTGGCGTACTACTGTTCAGAGCATTCAAGGGATATCCAAAATACAAGCCTCTCATTAAGTTCCTTAGTGAACCTGGCATGAAACAGCTTCTTCAGAAGGTTGAAAACTACTATATTCAGGATAACGAACGTGAAATGC
Organism: Bacteroidales bacterium; assembly: GCA_017442315.1. Taxonomy (GTDB): domain Bacteria; phylum Bacteroidota; class Bacteroidia; order Bacteroidales; family UBA932; genus Cryptobacteroides. The sequence continues at coordinate 61,958 of JAFRZX010000101.1, read as the reverse complement.
CTTTTATCACAGATGAACTGTATTTCGTCATCAATGAGAAGCAGCACTCTGTGGATATGACAGATAAGGGACGGGATCTTATCACGGCCAATCTGTCAGAGTCAGATTTCTTCGTTCTTCCTGATGTAGGTGCTGCTATAGCGGAAGTACAGAAGAATTCTGAACTGACTGTTGAACAGAAGCAGGTCAGGAAAGATGAGATTCTGGCTGATTTTGCACTCAAATCGGAACGTGTGCATACTGTAAACCAGCTCCTTAAAGCCTACACAATGTTCGATAAGGAAATCGACTATATCATTGCGGACGGCAAAATCAAGATAGTTGATGAGCAGACTGGACGTATTATGGAAGGAAGGCGTTGGAGCGACGGTCTGCATCAGGCAGTAGAGGCAAAGGAAAATGTAAAGGTGGAGGCTGCAACGCAGACATTTGCTACCATCACTCTTCAGAACTATTTCCGTATGTACCATAAGCTTGCCGGCATGACAGGTACTGCAGAGACTGAAGCAGGAGAATTCTGGTCAATATATAAGCTTGACGTGGTGGTGATTCCGACCAACAGACCAATTGCCCGTGTAGACAACAATGACCTCATCTATAAGACAAAGAAGGCTAAGTTCGATGCTGTCATCAACAAGATCGGCGAACTTATCAAAGAGGGCCGTCCTGTGCTTGTCGGTACGGCAGATGTGGAAACGTCCGAACTGCTTAGCAGAATGCTGCGTCTTCGTGGCATACAGCATCAGGTCCTTAATGCCAAGCAGCATGCTCGTGAGGCCGAGGTTGTAGCGCATGCAGGAAAAGCAGGTACTGTGACCATTGCAACCAATATGGCTGGTCGTGGTACTGACATCAAGCTGCCGGATGAGGTGAAGGCAGCCGGTGGACTTGCCGTCATAGGTACCGAACGTCATGACAGCCGTCGTGTGGACAGACAGCTCCGCGGACGTTCCGGACGTCAGGGCGATCCGGGCTCGTCTGTTTTCTATGTCTCTCTTGAAGACAAGCTCATGCGTCTGTTCGGTTCTGAGAAAATTGCCGGTATGGTAGACAGACTTGGGCTTCCTGATGATGAGGCGCTCGAAGCGTCTATGCTCAGCAGCCGCATTGAGCAGGCTCAGAAGAAAGTTGAGGAAAATAACTTCGGTATCCGTAAGAGGCTCCTCGAATATGATGATGTGATGAATTCTCAGAGAGAGGTGATTTACACCAAGAGACGTAATGCATTGTCAGGCGAAAGGGTAGAGATTGACGTGATGAACATGATGCAGGATATCGCTCAGATTCTTGTAGACAGAGCAGAAGGAATGACTTACGAAGATTTTTCAGAGATGGTCATGATGTCTCTTTCTGTAGATCTTGGATTCGATGCAGAATTCTATTCACATGCCAGACCGTCTGATCTTGTTGATAAGCTCCAGGAACATATGCTTGAGACTTACCAGCGCCGTATGGATACTATGGCTCAGAAATCAATGCCTTTCATCAAGGATCTGTATGAGAAGCAGGGTGCTGTTGATGCCAGGATATACATACCGATTACAGACGGCAGGAAGGGACTTAATCTGCCTATAGACCTGAAGAAAGCTTATGAGTCGGATTGCAAGGAGATAGCAAGGATGCTGAGCAAGACCATTACTCTCTTTGAAATCGATGATAAATGGAAGGAGCACCTGCGTGACATGGACGATCTGAAACAGTCCGTTCAAAATGCAACCTATGAGCAGAAGGATCCTCTTCTCATTTATAAGTTCGAGAGTTTCAACCTCTTCAGTCAGATGCTGGAAGAACTTAACAAGAATGTTCTTTCTTTCCTCCTCAGGGCATATATACCTCTTAGAGACGCAGCAAAGCCTACCCGTAATATGCCTGCTCAACGTCGCGGGGTAGATATGAGTCAGATGCAGACTTCGCGTACAGACCTGGTTACCAATAGTGGCCAGGCCAAGAGCAATGCTCCAGTACATGTTGAGAAGCAGGTCGGAAGAAATGATCCTTGTCCATGCGGTTCCGGTAAGAAATTCAAGAACTGCCATGGAAAAGGACTATAGTGATGTGTAGGTAACAGTTGCTCAAGTTATTAAGTCTTTTTTTGCATCACTTGAGATACTTTGATTTAAATAATTAAAATATATACGATTATGGCAAAGGTTGACCCAGTAGTAAATGTCAATTCCATCAGCAGGATTTCTGCAGGCACAGTCATCAAAGGTGAAATATCATCTCCTTATGATATCCGTATAGACGGTACGTTTGAGGGTAAGGTTCAGAGCAAGGGACGTGTGGTAATCGGAGAGAGCGCTCTGATTAAAGGTGATATTGTGTGCGAGAATATCGATCTGTGGGGAAAGGTTGAAGGCAATGTATTCGTCAAGGATACCTTGTCTCTTAAGGAAGGATGTCATGTTAATGGCAATCTTCATATCAGAAAACTTTCCGTAGAGCTTGGAGCTACATTCAATGGTGGTTGCAGGATGATTACAGAAGCAGATTTTGATAAGGTTACAGGTGTTGCAGTTTCCAATCCTTCAGTTGCCTCTCAGCAAGTGCGGACTAACTAATCTGTCGGATAGCTGTCCCACTGAACGTGGGTTTGGATGAATAGAAAAATGCCTTTTCAGAGATTCTGAAAAGGCATTTCGTTTTTAGTGGGAGCAGAGGGAGTCGAACCCCCGACCCTCTGCTTGTAAGGCAGATGCTCTAAACCAACTGAGCTATGCTCCCAAACAGGATTGCAAATATACGCACTTTTTTATCAATAGCAAATTTTATTTATGATTTTATAGAGAAATTGTGTATCTTTGTAAAATGTTTCGGCAAATTATTTGTCCAATGCTATGTGATATGGGGATGTTTTGGTTTTGACAGCATCAGACATTGGATGGTAAGCACGCCGGGCGTCGGAAGTTTGCCCGTAAATCTCAGCTTTCAAACAATTAGTTGGCAACAACTCTTATGCACTCGCTGCGTAGTCTGCTAAGCACACTACCTTAATCCGCGGGGTCAAGGCTACCTCGCCGACGAGTATCCCTCCAGTCTTTAGGCCGGTTATGACTGGAATATGGGGTATGATCCAAACCGGATGCCCGGAGCGACTCCTTTAAACTCCGCCAAGACTTAAAGGATAAGCCATCGGTAGCCTGTCGGACGGCAGCCTTTGGTCGAAAATCAAAGTCAGACTAAGCGTGTAGAAAGCTTTCTGGTGCGGTGTTTGGACGGCGGTTCGAGTCCGCCCATCTCCACAAAATGGGCTGATTATCAGTATATTAAATAATTAAACACAATTTCAAATGTATTGTTTGAAATTGTGTTTAATTATTTTTGCTGTATTTCTAGTTTCTTTATCTATGGATTTATACTTTGGATTTAAAGATAAATATTTCTACCTTTGTGCATAATATACCTTTGTGAATAATATACATTAAATATGACATCAAAAAGAAAACTCTTAGTGGCGTTTTTTGTTGCGCTAGTGGCATTTTCTTCATGCGCTCCTGTGAAGGATATCGCCTATTTTCAGAACAGGGTTGTAGATGATCCGGAAGCCATCGATAAGCATGCCGGCATCGTTATCCAGCCTAAGGATATGCTTTCAATCGTAGTTTCAAGCAGAAATCCAGAACTTGTCTCTATGTTCAATCTTCCTGTTATAAGCTATCAGGCTGGTTCTGAAGTTGTGTCAGGAGCTGGTCAGCAGCGTCTGCTGGGCTATGTTGTAGATAATGCTGGGTACATCGATTTTCCTGTTCTTGGTCCTATCAAGGTTGCAGGTCTCACCCGTTGGGAACTTTCCGAACTGATAAAGAAAAAGCTTCTTGACGGTGGACTTCTGTCTGATGCCGTGGTGACAGTCGAATTCTTGAACTTCAAGGTATCTGTAATCGGTGAGGTCAATAATCCCGGAACCTATACGATTGAAGGCGACAAGGTCACTATTCTTCAGGCGATTTCTCTCGCAAAAGACCTTACGATCTTCGGACAACGTGAAAATGTATGCGTGATACGTGAACGTGACGGCAAAAGGACCATGTATGAAGTGAATCTGTGTGATGTCAGTCTCTTCAATTCTTCTGCATACTATCTTCAGCAGAACGACGTAGTATATGTGCAGCCTAGCGAGATCAAGGCACGTCAGTCAACTACTGACGACAAGACCCTCAGAATGACAAGCATTTTTGTGTCAGGAGGTTCTCTTCTGGTTTCTCTTGCATCACTGATTGTTGGAATAATAAGGTTGGATCAATAAGACTATAGACCCATGGCAGAAAACAATTACAACAACTCCCAGACATTTCAGCGTGAAGAAGAAAATGCCATACAGCTTGCAGACCTGTGGGCAATGATATGGGACAATAAATGGTGGTATGTGATATCTGTGGCGGTATGCATCTTTTTTGCCGGCATTTATCTTTACCGTACTCCAGACACCTATAACCGAAAGGCAAAGGTCCTGATTGACGAAAGTAATCAGGATGCGACCATGCGTAATCTTGGTGTTGCGTCAGCAGGTATGATGAGGCTCCGCAGTTTCAACAGCGTCGAAAACGAGATAGAAGCTTTCTCTTCTCCGGACCTGATGCAGACTGTTGTCGAACGTCTCGGACTTGAAACAAGATATGTGGAGCAGCAGTTCCTCAGAAAGGTTGAACTTTACAGGAACTCTCCTGTGGAAATGCGTCTTGCCGGAGATAATCCGCATTCAGGCTTTTCATTTGAAATCGAAAACAGAAAGGACGGAAATGTTGAACTGTCAGATTTCATGATCAAGGGTGAGAAAGTCAAGGTTAAGGTTTCCGGAAGGCTTGGTGATACCCTTCAGACTCCAGTCGGTGCTGTGATCATTTACCCGACAGAAAACATTGAGAATTTTGATGATGCAATCAGAATATCATGGGCCAACAGCATGGCGACAGCCAAAGCCTATTGCTCAAAGCTCAACATTTCCCTTTCAGGCAAGGAATCTTCCGTGATAGTGCTTTCAATGAACGATACCTATCCAAACCGTTCATCTGCTGTGCTCAACACACTCATCGATGTCTACAATGAGGTATGGATCAACAACAAGAACAGATCCGCAATCAATACTACAGAGTTCATCAATGAGCGTCTGGTGATCATCGAGAAGGAGCTTGCTACTGTAGAGGATGCCTTGAAGAACTATAAGTCAAGCAATAATCTGACAGATATAAAGGCTGTAGCCCAGACTTATCTCGATGAATCCAGTCATTATGCTACCAAGGCATTCGAGGTCAACAATCAGCTCTCCATTGCTCAGTTCATCAAGGATTATCTCAATGATCCGGCCAACAGCATGAGCCTTATCCCTTCCAATCTTGGTCTTACCAGCTCTTCTGTAGAAGCCCAGATCGGTGAATATAATGATATCGTCCTTCAGCGCGACAGGCTTCTTACCGGCAGTGGAGAGAACAACCCTCTGATCGCCGATCTTAATTCGGCTCTTGCGGCAATCCGTTCCGCTGTCCTGCGTTCAATCGAGAACCTTATCACGACCTTGGAACTCCAACTGTCGAAGATAGACAGTCAGGAAAAGCAGATTCTCGAAAGGATGTCCTCCAGCTCAGGTCAGGAACTCCAGCTCCTTTCAATAGAGCGTCAGCAGCAGATAACCCAGCAACTCTATATGTTCCTTCTTCAGAAACGTGAAGAAAATGAACTTGCTGCCCTTGTCAATGTTGGTAATACCCGTGTCATCATGACTCCTAACGGTTCGGGTAGTCCTGTAGCTCCAAATAAGATGATGATACTTTTTGCTGCTCTTGTGCTGGGATGCGGAATTCCGTTTGCTTTCTTCTTCCTGAAGAAGATGCTTGATACATCAGTCAAGAACAAGGCCGATCTCGGACATCTCTCTGTTCCTTTCCTAGCGGAAATCCCGCAATTCACTTCCAAGACAAGGAATCTTGCAGAATCTCCAATCATTGTGGAACAAGGCAAGAGAGACATGATGAACGAGGCATTCCGTGTGCTTCGTACAAATGTCGACCTGATGATAGGAAAGAATGAGTCATCAAAGGTTATCATGTTCACTTCGTTCAATCCGGGAGCAGGAAAGACATTCTCTATCATGAATATGGCTGCGAGCATGGCTCTCAAGGATTCCAAGGTACTTCTAGTGGACCTTGACCTCAGGAAAGCGTCTCTGAGCAAGTCATTGAATATCAATCATAGCGGAGTGGCTGCATATCTCAACGGTAAGTCAGACAGTTATCAGGAATGTGTAGACCATGTTTCAGATAATCTCTACGTCCTTCCTGTAGGTACGCTTCCTCCGAATCCGACAGAGCTTCTGCTCAGCAAGAGATTCGTCAAGATGCTGGAACAGATGAGAACGGAATATGATTATATCTTCCTTGACTGTCCTCCGATTGACATAGTTGCCGATTCCAATATTGTAACGGAATATGTGGACATGACCGTCCTTGTCATGAGAGCGAACCTCATCAACAAGGCTGTCCTTCCTGTAATCGAGGAACTTTACCGTTCGGAAAAGTTCAGCCATATGGCCCTTATCCTCAATGGCGTCGAGCTTCAGTATAAGAAATATGGTTATGGTAAGGCCGGTTATGGATATGGCTACGGCTATTCAAATGACGAAAACTGATTTTCATACTGAAAATGGGGCTTCTTGACATATTCATCAAGAGAATTTCTCTTGCGGACACATCCTTCCTGAAAGGCAGGACAGACCGTCATACACATCTGCTTCCTGGTGTTGATGATGGTATACGTACCTTGACGGATGCCCTTGCCGTCCTTGAATATGAAGAATCCCTGGGTGTGACAGACGTGTGGTGTACGCCTCATATCATGGAGGATATGCCAAATGCTACGTCTTATCTTGAAACTGAATTTGAAAAACTTCAGGCTGCATATAAGGGTGGAGTCAGACTCCACCTCGCAGCCGAATACATGTTGGACACGCTCTTTGAGGAACGTTTCAGAGCCCGTGACCTTCTGACCATGGAGGATTCCACCATTTTGGTAGAGACTTCCACATGGACTCCACCGGTCAATCTCTATGAGATCCTTAGAGAACTTCAGAGTGCTGGCTACAGACCTTTGCTTGCACATCCTGAACGCTATCGATATCTTAAAGAGGCCGATTACGAAAGATTAAGACAGCTGGGAATACATTTCCAGCTCAACCTTCCATCCATATTGGGCTTTTATGGTGAGTCTGCCTACAGCAGAGCAGAATGGATGCTCAGAAACGGCTTTTATTCGGAAGTCGGCTCTGACTGCCATCGTTTCCATTCCATAAGAGAACAATATGAAAGAGAGGTGTTGACAAAAGAACAGATCCGACTCATCGTTTCTTCATTCAATATTTCGCGATGACAGTTGTCATCTGAAATAGCAGACCGCGAAGTGAGGATCTAAAATATATGAATTGATGCCAAACACAACCTTGTTGCTGGACAGTACAAGACCTGTTTGCAGACCTATGAATACTAATGACGGATGCCCGAAGATCAATTCTGCGGGTGTCCTAGTGTCGTGTCATGTGGGGGGGGTAGGTATGAATAAGGATAGTCTTCATTGGTATGCGTTACGCGCTACGTACTCTCGTGAATTGAAAGTCCGTGCTCTTTTGGATGACAAAGGTGTCCGGACTTTTGTGCCGATGATGTGGCGTAGAAAGACTATGGGCGGAAAGACTGAAAGGAAGCTTGTGCCTGCTGTCAATAATCTGTGTTTTGTGTATTGGTCCAGAAGGGAGATAGATGGATTCATCAAGGGCTTCGGGGAAAACCCTCCAGCCAATTATTACTGGGACCGTACTCTCAACCGTCCTCTTACTGTGCCTGATAAAGCTATGGAAGATTTCATTACAGTGGCATCTTCCTATGATGAAGACATCGTATATCTGACTGAAGTCAGCGATAAGTTGCGTGAAGGGCAGATGGTTGAAGTGACTGATGGACCTTTCAAAGGCGTCAAGGGAAGAGTAGTGCGTATCAGAAAGAACCGTCGCATTCTTGTCGAACTCCCCGGTTTTCTTGCAGTAACAACCAACTACATCGAACCGTCTTTCCTTAAAGTGGAAGAAGACTGTGCCGATGAATAAAACTATTTCAGTATGGGAAATCTTATTCAAATGCTTAACAAGTATGTAGGCAGATATTTCAGCACCCGGATTGTCTTCCTGCTCGATATGATCATGTCTCTCGCAGCATCATTGGTTTCGTTGCTGCTGCTGAATCTGTTCGTGCAGACTGATCTTCTCGCATTCAATTCCATGATCATATGGATGGCAGGATCATTTGTGTGTTCATTTCTTTTCATCTGGCTTCTTCGGACCTACCGCATCATAATCCGTCACACGACTTTGAGGGACTTTGCCAGATTTGTGCTTGTAGCACTATTGAAGGTTTTCGCTCTCGGATTTGTCTATGGAGTTGTCAGGGGCTTTTCCCTTACCCTTTACATGATGATGTTGGCGGATTTTTTCCTTACGTTCGTTGCATTCTTCATGCTGAGAGTGGCTCTGCTGATTGCTTATGATATCGTAAAGAGCAAGATGGACCATAGGAAGAAATGTCAGAATGTTCTTGTCTATGGAGTTGGAGTCAAGTCTGTAGCCCTTATCCCTAGACTTCAGAATTCGCCTCATTATAATATAGTAGGCTTTCTTCAGTATGGTGTGAGCAACGTATCTCACCTGATATCCGAAGTCAAGGCATTTTATGTCAGCACTGAAAAGGAATTTGATGAAGTCATCTACCAGGTCGACGCAGATGCAATCCTGTTTGCAACAGAAGAAGATGCAAGGTCGGAACGTGACAGGATGATAAAATATTCCATCAAGTGCGGAATCAAGCTCCTTTTTGCGCCTCCTATCGACGAGATGGTTGACGGTAAAGTCAGTCATTCACTGCGCAACATCGATATAGAGGATCTTCTGATGCGTCCGGAAATAGAGATTTCGATGAAGGAAATCGTGGAAAATTTCCAGGGCAAGACAATTATGGTTACTGGTGCAGCCGGATCAATCGGTTCCGAACTTTGCCGTCAGCTTGCTACATTCGGCGTCAAGGAACTTATATTGTATGATAATGCAGAAACCCCGATGCATAATCTCCGGCTCGAACTGGAGGAAAAATTCCCTGATCTTAATTTCGTTCCCATAATCGGTGATGTCCGTCTCCTCCCTCGCCTTGATTATGCCTTCCGCAAGTTCAGACCACATGTAGTCTTCCATGCAGCAGCCTATAAGCACGTTCCTCTCATGGAGGAAAATCCTTGCGAAGCAGTGCTTGTAAATGTGGCAGGATCGCGTAATGTGGCAGATAAGTGCATCGAATATGATGTGGAAAAGATGGTGATGGTCTCAACAGACAAGGCGGTAAATCCTACCAATATCATGGGATGTACCAAACGTCTTGCCGAGATTTATGTGCAGTCCATGGGCTTGTCCATAGAGCAGGGCAAGAAGTCAGGAAAGACCAGATTTGTAACGACCCGTTTCGGAAATGTTCTTGGTTCAAACGGTTCGGTTATACCTCGGTTCCGCGAACAGATTGCCAAGGGTGGTCCGGTGACTGTCACTCATCCTGATATCACTCGTTTCTTCATGACCATTCCTGAGGCATGCCGTCTGGTCATGGAGGCAGCTACAATGAGTACTGGCAATCAGATATTTGTCTTCGACATGGGTGAATCTGTCAAGATTGACGATCTTGCCAGAAGAATGATTTATCTCGCGGGATTCAAGCCTGATATAGATATAAAGATTGCCTACAGCGGTCTGCGTCCTGGAGAAAAGCTTTACGAGGAGGTTCTCTCCAATCACGAAAATACGCTTCCTACCGATCATAGCCGCATCCGTGTAGCGAAAGTGAGGGAATATGATTATGATGATGCCTTTGCAGCAGCTCAGGAACTTGAACGTCTCTCGCGTGAAGTTGACATCACGGCTATGGTAAAACTCATGAAGCAGATTGTCCCGGAGTTTATAAGTAAGAATTCAAGGTTTGAAGAGTTTGATAAGAAATAGTAATTAATAAACAGTATAATTGATATGAGTATTTTCAAAGACAAAGTCCTGATGATTACAGGCGGAACAGGTTCGTTCGGAAACGCGGTATTGAACCGCTTCCTCAGGACTGACATCAAGGAAATCAGAATTTTCTCGCGTGACGAGAAAAAGCAGGATGACATGCGCCACGAGTATCAGGCTAAATATCCTGATGTGGCAGGAAAGATCAAATTCTTTATTGGAGATGTCCGCAATCTGCAGTCATGCCGTAATGCAATGCCAGGAGTAGATTATATCTTTCATGCAGCTGCTCTCAAGCAGGTACCTTCCTGCGAATTCTTCCCTATGGAGGCGGTCAAGACAAATGTCATAGGAACTGACAATATCCTTACAGCTGCTATTGAGTATAAGGTGAAGTCTGTCATCTGCCTTTCAACTGATAAGGCTGCATATCCTATCAATGCCATGGGAATTACCAAGGCTATAGAGGAAAAGATAGCTGTGGCAAAGTCCCGTTACTCAGGCGATACTAAGATATGCTGCACTAGGTACGGTAACGTGATGTGTTCACGTGGCTCCGTAATCCCTCTTTGGATAGAGCAGATCCGCAAGGGTAACCCGATAACACTCACAGAACCAAGCATGACACGCTTCATTATGTCCTTGGAGGAGGCGGTGGACCTTGTTCTCTTTGCTTTTGAACATGGGCAGAATGGTGATATTCTGGTTCAGAAAGCACCTGCATGTACCATCCAGACCCAGGCTGAGGCAGTGTGCGAACTTTTCGGTGGAAAGAAGGAGGATATCAAGGTCATAGGAATCCGTCACGGGGAGAAGATGTACGAAACCCTCCTTACTAATGAAGAATGCGCAAAGGCTGAGGATATGGGCGATTTCTATCGTGTACCTGCAGATAACCGAGGACTCAACTATGATAAGTATTTCAAGGAAGGCGAGACTGAACGCAATGTTCTTACTGAATTCAACTCAAATAATACCCGTTTGCTGAATGTAGAAGAAACAAAGGCAAAGATCGCAGCCCTTGAGTATATCCAGAATGAACTCAACGGAATAGCAAACGTGGCAAAATAATCACTTCAGGCTTGAACAGGAATCTAAATTCAGATAAATGAAAATATTGGTAACAGGCGCCAAAGGCTTCGTCGGCAAGAATCTATGCGCCCAGCTTGACAACATCAAAGAAGGCAAGGCTGTCATTCCCGGCTTGACCGGGAATCTCGAAGCTGTCTATGAGTACGACATAGACTCTACACTTGAGGAACTCGATAAGTACTGTTCTGACTGCGATTTTGTCTTCAATCTTGCAGGCGTAAACCGCCCTCAGACTCCAGAAGAATTTATGCAGGGCAACTTCGGCTTTGCATCAGTTCTTCTAGATACGTTGAAGAAGCATGGTAACACTTGCCCGGTAATGATCTCCAGCTCCATTCAGGCTACCCTTGCTGGTCGTTTCGGCAACAGTGAATACGGACGTAGCAAGAAGGCCGGGGAGGAACTTATGTTTGAGTATTCTGCAGGAACAGGTGCAAAAGTATTGGTCTATCGTTTCCCGAATCTTTTCGGAAAATGGTGTCGTCCAAATTATAACTCAGCTGTTGCAACATTCTGCAACAACATCGCTAATGACCTTCCGATTCAGGTGAATGACAGGAGCGTGGAGATGGAACTTCTCTATATCGACGACCTCGTCGATGAAATGATAAATGCATTGGTTGGCAAGGAACATCGTTGCACTTATGATGGATTAAATGTCGTTCCTGTTGAGATCCCCGATCACGTCGGGGATGACGTCATTGCCGGCTCGACCTGGGATCTCAAAGGCCGCTACTGCTATTGTCCTGTAACTCATAAGATCACTTTGGGCGAAATCGTTGATTTGATTTACAGTTTTGCAGACCAGCCGAAGACACTCATGATTCCGGAAATTCCAGAAAACTCATTTGCAAAGAAACTCTATAGCACATATCTGAGCTATCTCCCAAAAGAGAAGGTCTCCTTCCCTCTGAAGATGAACGTAGATGACAGAGGCTCCTTCACCGAACTCATCCACACCCTTAATTGTGGTCAGGTGAGCATAAACATCAGCAAGCCAGGCATAACAAAAGGACAGCACTGGCACAACACCAAATGGGAGTTCTTCATCGTAGTCAGCGGTCACGCCCTCATCCAGCAGCGCCGCATCGATTCCGACGAAGTTCTCAACTTTGAAGTAAGCGGTGACAAGATTGAAGCTGTACATATGCTTCCTGGATACACTCATAATATCATAAACCTTTCAAATACCGAGAATCTGGTAACAGTAATGTACTGTAACGAAATCTTCAACCCAAATAAACCTGATACATACTTTGAACCAGTAGAGTAATCTACGTCATCCCCGACCAGATCGGGGATCTAAAACAAAAACAATGGAACTAAAAACAAACTATAGCGACGTTGCCTTTAAAAATGATGGCCGTCTTAAACTCCTGATTATAGTTGGAACTCGTCCAGAGATAATACGCCTTGCAGCAGTAATCAACAAATGTCGCAAGTATTTTGACTGTATCCTTGCTCACACCGGTCAGAATTATGACTACAATCTCAATGGAGTATTCTTCCGTGACCTTAAACTTGCAGATCCCGAAGTCTATATGGATGCCGTTGGTGAGGATCTTGGTTCAACCATGGGTAATATCATCAATGCTTCATATAAACTGATGGTTCAGATCAAGCCTGATGCAGTATTGGTACTCGGTGATACAAACTCATGTCTCTCAGTTATCGGAGCAAAGCGCCTTCATATTCCTATCTTCCACATGGAGGCAGGAAATCGTTGCTTTGACGAGTGTCTTCCAGAGGAGACTAACCGTCGTATCGTAGACATCATCTCAGACGTTAACATCTGCTACTCTGAGCATGCTCGTCGTTACCTTAACGCAAGCAGTGTGGCTCCTCAGAGAACCTATGTGTCAGGTTCTCCTATGGCAGAAGTGCTTCACGAAAATCTTGCGGAGATTGAGAATTCTGATGTACACTCACGTCTTGGACTTGAAAAAGGAAAGTACATCCTTCTGTCAGCGCATCGTGAGGAGAATATCGATACCGAGAAGAACTTCCTGTCTCTCTTCACAGCAATCAACAAGATGGCTGAGAAGTATGACATGCCTATTCTCTACAGCTGCCATCCGCGTTCGCGTAACCGTCTTGAGGCTTCAGGCTTCCAACTTGATCCGCGCGTAATCCGTCAGGAACCTCTCGGATTCCACGACTACAACTGCCTTCAGATGAATGCATTTGCAGTTGTATCAGACTCAGGTACCCTCCCAGAGGAAAGCTCATTCTTCACAAGCGTAGGAAAGTCGTTCCCAGCAGTATGCATCCGCACATCAACAGAGCGTCCAGAGGCTCTCGACAAGGGATGTTTCATCCTTGCAGGTATCAATGAGCATGATCTTCTCCAGGCAGTTGACGTAGCAGTTGAGATGGTTAAGAATCAGGATAATGGTATTCCTGTTCCTAACTACACAGATGAGAATGTCAGCACTAAGATTGTGAAGTTGATTCAGAGCTATACAGGTGTTGTTAATAAGATGGTTTGGAGGAAGGAGTAGCCCTGTCATTTCCGACTAGATCGGAAGTCTTTAATAAAACGATTTGAAATAACTTTATTTGAAATTATTTTATTATATTTGGCAAAATTCTGAATCATGGAAACGCCATTTGTCTTTGGAAAAATAGCATCTGATGTTGAGTTTACTGATCGTCAATATGAAACCCAACATTTACTGAACAATTTTAATGGTATAGTCAATACCGTGCTGATATCTCCACGTAGGTGGGGTAAATCCTCTCTCGTTTGTAAATCAGCCGAGTTGTATTGCACTCAATCTAAAGACAACGTGGTGGTGTTTGTGGATTTGTTCAATTGCAGGTCAGAGGCTAAGTTCTATCAGGAATTTGCCAATGCTGTAATTGCCGCGACCAATTCTGCATTTAATGACTTCGTCGCATCAGCATTGAAGTACTTGTCACGATTTGCGCCATCCTTTTCAGCATCAGATCCTGCTGGGGCATATGAATTTTCATTTGGGATTGATTTTAAGGACAAGAAGATGACATTCGATGAAATTCTTGATTTGCCACAGAATATAGCAAAGGACAAAGGCCTGAAAATAGTTGTTTGCATAGACGAATTTCAGACAATAAAGGAATATGATGATCCTTTGGATTTTCAGAGAACTTTAAGAGCTCATTGGCAAAAACATTCGGATGTCTCATATTGCTTATATGGAAGCAAGCGTAATATGATGATTGATTTGTTCTCTGACCCAAAGAATCCTTTCTACAAGTTCGGTGATATGATATTTCTGCAGAAAATCGCTAAGTCAGAATGGATTCCTTTTATTGTTGGCAGGTTTCGCGATACAGGAAAGCAGATTCCGGAAGATATTGCAGCCTATATTGCAGACAGGGTGGAAAATCATCCGTATTATGTGCAGCAGCTCAGTCAGCTTGCTTGGTTCAGAACAACTGATGAATGCACAGCAGATATTGTTGATTCGGCATTTGAAGGACTTGAGGCTCAGTTGGGATTGGTATTTTCTCTTATTATAGATAGTCTTACTCCAACTCAGATCGGATTTCTGCAGGCTGTGGCAGATGGGGAGACCAGTTTTACTTCACAGGAAGTCCTGCATAGATACAAATTAGGTTCCTCTGCAAACGTAAAGAATATCAAGAATGCTCTTGAAAAGAAAGAACTTATAGATATTCTTCCTGACAGCATAACTCTTCAGGATCCTGTATTCAAGCACTGGTTGCTGACTAAGTACTGATAAGTATGGTTGTGTAGTTGACCTGCATGTAATGTGGTGGAATCTATATTTGGGTGTGGCAAATATTTTGATTTAACGAATATAGTATATATATTTGCCACGGATAAAATATAAATTATGGATAGCATCATTAGTAATAACCTTAAGTTATTGAGAGAAAACAGTGGTTACACCCAGAAGCAGATTGCTGATTATCTAGGCGTAAATCGTTCTGCTTATGCGAATTATGAGTCGGGAGATAGATCGGTTCCGCTTGCAGTGTTGGAGTGTGTGGCAAAATTATTTGGTGTAGATCTATCCTTGCTCTTTGCAGATGATGAAGATTCTGTACGAAGTCTGCTGCTATGTGCTTTCAGAGCAGATGACCTATGTGCAGATGATATGAGACAGGTGGCAGATTTCAAGGAGATTGCCTTGTCTTATCTTAAGATGATGAAATTGTTGGAGAATGAGTAGGATTACATTGGATATAGCGGAGAATTTCGCAATTAAGATGCGGTCTACCCTCCAGTTCAGCCTCACAGAACCTATTAATGTAAAGACCGTACTACGTCTGCTTGGTGTGATAACGTCGTATAAGCCTTTATCTGACAGTCTCTATGGCTTGTCTTTGAAATCGTCAGATGATAGGTATCGTTTCATGTTAGTCAACAGTAACAGTACAAGAGGGCGTCAGCACTTTACAGTTGCACATGAACTTTATCACCTTTTTTTTGATGAAAACCCACAGCCTCATTTCTGCAAGGAAGGACAAATAGATGAATCGGAAAGAGCAGCAAATATGTTTGCAAGGGCCTTCCTTATGCCTCAGGCTGGTGTCATGAAAGCTATTCCAGACGATGAATTGGCTTCAGGGAAGGTATCATTGACCACTGTCTTGAATCTTGAATCCCTTTTCGGAGTTTCTCATATGGCTATGCTTATCCGACTGAAAGAATTGAAGCTTATTTCAAATCCTCTATTTGAAAAGTACCAGGCCATACGAGTTACATACGAGGCTACTCTAAGAGGATTGAACACAGATTTGTACCAAAAAGGAAACGAAGGACTTATCATCGGTGATTTTGGTGCAAGGGCAAGAGAACTTTTTGAAAAGGAAATCATATCAGAAGGACATTATGTTGAATTGTTAAACAAGATCGGGTATGGCATTGAAGAGAGTGGGAATAGTGCTGGATGCTGATGTCATAATTCATTTTTCAAAAGGTGGGCTTCTGTCATTATTACCCCGGATATTCCCGGAATACGATTATATAATACTTGATAAGGTATATGATGAATTGTCGTCAGTAAGGAATCAGCTGGATAATCAGATTCAACATTTTGGCAGTATCACGAAGATAAAGTTTACTCCCACAGCAGAAATAATGCGCGAGTACGCTTTTTTGAAATCAAGATTCGGTGAGGGAGAAAGTGCATGCATGGCGTACTGCAGATATACAGCAAATATAATAGGAAGCAGTAATTTAAGAGATATAAAGAATTATTGTACCGAACATCAGATTACTTTTTTGACTACACTGGACTTCTTATATTACGCTTGGTGCAGAAGGCTTCTTACTGAAAAAGAGTGTCTGGAGTTCATCAATGAAGTCAGAGAAAAAGGAAGCAGGTTGCCGATGATCCAGACGATTACACAGTATGTTCCTAATGTTCAATTGTGATCATGGGATTGTTTTACTTCGATAAGATTGTTGTATGCTAATTTTACTATACTCAGAATAAGTTATGTCATTAATTACTCTAATCGCCTTTTTTGTTATACTTATTATGCTAGGAATCATTGATGTTATCGTAGAGATAAAGAAAATCGATGTTCAGAAAAGGCATGTTGGAGAATTTTGTAAAGAATGCTGTGACTTGAACAAGGCACTATCTAATAATACAGATCCTGTAGTCAGTATTTCATATATATTGAAACATTATCAGGCAATCTCTGATATTATAGGTGAAAGTTTATATAAATCACCAGTTCTAGAGCTGGGATCAGCTATATCATATCAGAACCCTGTTGATCCAAAATTATTTGTGCGTGTTATGACTGAACAAGTGGAGTTTGAAGGGTTAATGGCGCGGAAATTAAAGAAACTGAAACTACAGTTTTTTAATCCGTTTATTCTTCTTTATAGAGGAGTGGAGTTGGTCATGATGATCACTTTTGGATATATTATTCAAAAGTTCAACCCAAAGTTTAACTCAGATAACAGCATAATCTGGAAAGTCATAAATACACTTCTTACTATTGGCGGTAGTATAGCCTCGATATTGGCTTATGTGAAGGCTTGAATTAAATATAAGTTCGTGTATCTATTGACAATCAATATAATAGTTATTAGAGAAAAATGATAATAGTATCTTAGCCCGTATGATAGAGGAGAATGCAAATAATAAGATTGTAAAGAATACCATTATTCTCTACATAAAGTTGATAATATCGATAGCTATTAATTTCATATCAGCTCGTTTGGTATTGAAATTACTTGGTGTAAGTGATTATGGCCTTTATAGTGTAGTTGGAGGGATAGTTGCGATGCTTAATGTGTTAGGTACAGCAATGATTGCCACCTCATATAGATATATGGCCGTAGAAATCGGTAAGGGTGCGAAGGGAGATCCGAATAGAGTATATAATACAGTGCTATTTGTGCATATCATTATTGCAGCTCTGGTATTTGTAATTGGAGAGACGTTGGGACTATATTATGTGAAGCACTTCTTGAATGTCAGTCCGGATAAAGTAGGAGATGCGGCTTTTGTGCTTCATTTTAGTTTGATAACAACTGTTTTTACGGTTCTGTCGATTCCCGCACATGGTTTGATAATAGCTCGTGAAAAATTTGTATATACATCGGTCATAGCAATAATATCGGATGTGCTTAAATTAGGACTGATAATATGTCTTATGTTCGTGGGTGGTAATAAATTGAGATTATATGCATCATTATTGGCTATCATTCATTTATTGACTCCGATTGCTTATCAGATATATTGTAGAATCAAAGATTCAGTAGTCGTCTCATGGAAGTTTAATCGTAATGTTGGCGATTATAGAGAAGTATTAAATTTTGCATGGTGGATATTGATAGGAGCATTTGCCAGTATAGCAAAGACTCAAGGTGCTGCTGTTATAATTAATTTGTTTTTTGGCACAATATTGAATGCGGCATTTGGATTGGCAATGCAGATATTCAATGCAACATCTCAGTTTACAACAACACTTCGTCAGGCTGCTATCCCTCAGATTATGAAAGGTCAGGCTTCCGGAGATGAAGAAAGATCATTAGGACTTGTTTATAAAATTTCAAAATATTCTTTTCTCCTGATGCTTCTGCCTGGGGTTCCATTGATTGTTTGCGTAAATGGTGTTCTAAAAATATGGCTTGGCTCTCCTCCTGAGTATACTTCAATATTTATAATATTTATGTTGCTCAATGGCATGATATCTAACCTTGCTGCTGGTTTTGATGCGACGATACAAGCAACAGGAAAAATCAGGGGTAATCAAATAGGTTATTGTATTATCAGTATATCATTGGTGCCTATAATTTATGTGTTATATAAATTGGGGGCTCCTCCATACATTAATGTCGTTGTTATGTGCTTTCTTACGTTGGTGACGATATTATTCCAATGTTATATTATGAAGCGAGTCTCAGATTTTAACCCCAAAAAATATCTGAAAGTTACTATTTTACCTTCTGTAATCACGATGCTTGCGGCATTGTTGCCTCTTCTTATTTGCTTCCAATATTTTAATTCAACGATATCTCGCACGATTTTAGGTATTGTTGTATCGCTTGTATGGACAATAATAGCAGTATTTATGCTAGGTTTAAGTCCTTATGAACGAAATATGATAGTTTCATTTATAAAGAATAAAGTATAAAAATAGCATATGGTCAAGATTTTAGACTGCACTCTTCGTGATGGTGGATACTATACGAATTGGGATTTTAATTTGGAAACAGTTGATATATATATACAGGCGATGAATAAATTGCCAGTTGATTATGTCGAGTTAGGATATCGCAATAATCCTACTAAGGAGTATATGGGTAAATTTGGTTATTGCCCGGTTAGTGTATTGCAGCATATTCGGCAGAATTGCACCAAGAAGTTATGCATAATGCTTAATGAGAAGAGCACTCGAGTAGAAGATTTGGATTCGCTTCTAAGTCCGATAGTAGGTCTTGTAGATATGGTTCGCATAGCAATTGATCCCAAAAATTTTGAGCGCTCCGTAATTCTCGCGCAGAAAGTTAAGGAAATGGGATTTGAACTTGGGTTCAATGCTATGTACATGAGTAAATGGTGTAAAGAGTATCCTGAATTTTTGGATAAATTAGGAGATCTGGATTCGTTTGCTGATTTATTTTGTATGGTAGATAGTTTTGGCGGAGTTACACCGGATGATATAATTGAGATTGTAGGGATGGTTCGTAAAAACACAAAATGTCGTATTGGTTTCCATGGACATAATAACCTGCAATTAGGACTTATTAATACTATTACAGCGATTAAATTGGGAGTAGATTATGTTGACGCTACCATTTTAGGTATGGGGCGCGGTGCTGGTAACCTGAATATGGAGCTGTTGCTTACTTACCTGAATGCGCATTTCGACCTTTCTGTTGATTTTAATGTTTTAGGTGATGTAATAACGGCATTTACCCCTTTGATGGAGAATTATCGATGGGGCACTAATCTTCCTTATATGTTGGCCGGTGCGAATTGTATTCCTCAGAAAGAGGTTATGGATTGGGTGACTAATCGTGTCTACTCATTCAATAGTATTGTTCGTGCTATAGATAACCGAAAGAACAATGCAAAGGATAATGCACAGTTTCCATGTCTTGATGTGAAGAAAAAGTTTGATAAGGTTATTGTGATAGGTGGTGGAGAGTGTGCAGTAGAACATAAACATGCAGTAAAGGAATTTATTTCTCAAGAATTGAGCGTAGCTGTCATATTTGCGACAGCGCGTAATGCTCATGCGTATCTTGATATTGATGTTCCGGTTTACTACGTTTTAGTGGGAAATGAGGGACGTAGATTGACAGTCAATGTTGGCGGAGAACAGTTTTTGGGTACATGTGTTCTTCCGCCTTATCCGCGCACAATGGGAACGGAAGTGCCAGCATATGCAGAGAAAAACACAGTTGAATTGGCATCAGTTGATTTTACAGATAAGTTCAAGGATTCAGTTACTGCTATTGCGCTGCAGTTAGCTATGAATTTAACATCCGGTGATATATTTGTTGTTGGTTATGATGGGTATCCAGGTGAAGTGCTTTCTGAAAAAGAGGTGGCTCTTACATCGGAGAATAGGATTATTTTCCAATCTTTTAAAGCAAGCACCGGTAAGACTTTGAAGTCCTTGACTCCATCGTTATATAATGATCTTGAAATAGTTTCCATATATCAGTATATATAATTATGTCTAAGGAAAAAGTCACATTTTATCTCCCGACTCGAAAAGGTAGTGAACGGGTAATAAATAAGAATACTAAGCCTTTTGCCGGTATAGAAGGAGGATTAGTTGAAAATAAGATCAGGCAACTGCTTGAAACAAGGTTAGTTGATGAAATTATATTTTCTTCAAATGATGACATCTGCATTTCTGTTGCAGAAAAGTATAAGGATAGTCGTTTGAAGATTATTGAACGTCCAACGGAATTGTGTCTGTCTTCAACCAACCTTCAGGATCTGATATGTTATGTGCCCACGATAACCGATGCTGATCATATTTTGTGGGGCCATGTGACAACTCCTCTTTGTGGTGCAGAACAGTACGATGATGCTATTCGACTTTATCTTGATAAATTGAATGATGGTATCGATTCGCTTGTGGGAGTGACTGAGTTGAGAAATTTTTTATTGGATAAGGATGGAAAGTTAATCAATAATAACACAGATGTTTTATGGCCTCGTACGCAAGATCTGGAGCCTTTGTATCCAATCAACCATACTATGTTTCTTGCGAAGCGTTCTGTATATCTGGAGCAGAAGAATCGTATCGGACGAAATCCTCTTCTGTATATCATGGATGAAGTGCATTCATTTGATATAGATTGGCCGACAGACTTCATTATTGCTGAAATTATGTATGAGAACCTTTACAAAAATAAGTAAATGGAAAAAGTTGTAACATTTGGTGAGATAATGTTGCGTTTGGGTGCGCCTGATTATCTTCGTTTAATACAGACTGACAGATTTGAATTAAATTACGCAGGTGCTGAGGCTAATGTCGCAGTATCACTTGCAAATTATGGTGTTGAAACAGATTATGTTACATGCCTTCCGGATAATCCTGTTGCAGAGCGATGCATCATGAATCTTCGATCTCATAATGTGGGAGTAGATCATATACTTCGCTCTGGCAAACGTATGGGTATCCTTTTTTTGGAAACAGGTAGTAATGCTCGTCCCTCTAAGGTATATTATGATCGTGAAGGAAGTGCCATAGCGATGATAAAAGATGGTTCAATAGACTGGCGAGAGATTCTTCGGGATGCAACATGGTTTCATTGGTCTGGTATTACTCCTGCTATTAGTGAAAACGCGGCAAGAGAATGTTTGAAGGCAGTTCAAACTGCTAATGAATTAGGAGTGATTGTATCATGTGATCTCAATTATCGCAGTAATCTTTGGGGGTATGGTAAGAAGGCGTCGGAGGTAATGCCGGAAATTGTTTCCGGCTCAGATGTTATTTTAGGAAACGAAGAGGATTGTGAAAAAGTCTTTGGCATCAGACCATTGGATTTTGATGTCGTTCAAACAGGGGGCCACATTGATCAGAAGTCTTTTATTTCTGTATGTCAGCAGATGATGGCGAGATTTCCACGTTGTAAAAAGATGGTTCTTACACTTCGCGGAGCTATTAATGCGAATCATAATACATGGTGTAGTGTTTTATATAATGGACAAGAATTTATAGAAAGCACTTGCTATGAAATCACTCATATTGTAGATCGTGTAGGGGGTGGAGATAGTTTTATGGGAGGGTTGATTTTTGGCCTTCTGCATTATAAAGATGATGCAAAAGCTTTAGAATTCGCGACAGCAGCCTCTTGTCTTAAACATACGATAAAAGGTGACTTCAATTTAGTTACCATTTCAGAAGTTGAAAAACTTGTGGAAGGTAATGCTTCAGGTAGAGTGGAAAGATAAATATTTGATGAATATGAATATTTTTGCAGATGTAAGAAAGCTATGTTATAAAGTGACGAAAGCCTTTTTCGTGCTATATAATTTAAAACATTCTTTTGACAAAGGGAGGCATATTATTAAAAAACGGATGGAAAAACTTCCCAAAGATGGTATCGGGAATGATTTGTTTATTATTCTAAATGGCCCATCTTTAAAGAGGCAGGATCTGTCAAAATTAAAAGGAAAGCATTTAATGTTTGTAAATAGAGGATTTCTTCATCCTTTATATAAAGAGTTACAACCTAAATATCATGTTTTTGTTGATCCTAAGCTGGTCAGTGGTGTCTGGCCTATAGAATGGATTGAGCAAATATTTGATATGTGCCCGGATATACGTATTATATTACCAGCTCAATGGCATGGTCTCAAGCGTTTTGCAAAATATAAGGATGATAAGAGATTTTTTTGGTTATATTGGAGTATACCATGCTACATAAATGGTGTTTCCAGTGGATGTTTCAGCTATGCTATCCTTCAAGGATTCAATAATATATTCTTTACGGGTTTTGATGCAAACAGTTGTGCTTTCGATATGATTAAAAGCTCTGAGAGTCATTTTTATGGAGCTGATCCTGAATTGGCAGATATGAATAGTTCGCAACATATATCTGCTCTATATACGACAGCATTGCAACTGATGGATCTCCAAGAATTTTCCAAATTCTGTAAGAAACGGAATATCAATGTATATAATTTGACTGATGGCGGACTCCTTGATATGTTTATACGTAGAGATTTTAATGATCCATACAATGTAGAAAAGGAGATACAGATTCCTAAGGGTTTGCTTGATTAACTTATATAAGTATTCTTCGGTAATAATTATCGGTATTTATGGTATCTGTTACAAATAAGCAGTATTTTATTTCCTCTGTCAGGCATTCACTCTCTGATATGCGTGAGATTATATTTCGGGATAACTTATATGTATATATTGGCGATTCTTTAACATGTAGAGAGGAACAAGATAAAAATGGGAAAGATTATCTGATATTGGGGGATGCGTATTGCTCTGGAGAATATTGCTCAGTAGAAGATGCAGTGCGTGATTTTTGTGGTTCGGAGATAAATGATTTGGTATATAGGTGGACAGGACGTTGGATTATTATTGCTGAGGATGAAATTCAGATTGATGCATGTGGCTTGATGCAAGCTTTTTATGGTGCAGATAATGATGGCTGGTTTATATCTTCCTCATTGGCAGTTATAAGTAAGATTACAAAATTACATATTAGCGGAGAAGTAGATAATTACGGGGTTAATTGGCAATTGTTGCCATTGACTTTAATAGATAATGTGAAATCTTTGTTCTGTACGCAACGAATAAAATATGCTGGTTTAAAGATGGAAGTCGTACCTAATTTATGGGTTAAAGACTTGACAAGATTGACTACCGATGAGAAAGTAGAGATTCTGACAGGTAATTTAAAGACGGCTCTCTCTAATATCCAGAAATATTCAGGACGTGATATATGGATCGCTTTGACGGCTGGGAAGGACTCTAGATTAGTGCTTGCTGCTGCCATAGATGCAAAAGTGAAATTTCAGACATATAATTCAGAACATTCCAGCATTAGTCGTTCAGACATTCATCTTCCAGATAAGATTGCAAGCGATTATGACTTTACTCATAGACATATACGGGTAAAAAGAAAGTCAACTTTTAAAGGACGTGAATATCTTCATTTTAATGGAGGAAACAGTAAAGGAGCCGATTTGGAATTTTACGCAAATGGACAACATGATTGTATTCCGTCTAACGCAATAGTTATCCGTGGTGCTATATTTGAGGCTGGTCAGAGATTTGGCAGAACGATATTATCCGGTAATATAGATCATTTCTATTTGGAGTATACAAAATATTACGCTCAGTCGTTTGAACATCCAAAACAGCGGCAAGCATTGAACATGTGGATTCAAAATGCTATAGATTGTCCCATAAAGTTCTTGGATATCAGAGATCGGTTTTACTTAGAACAAAGAGTTGGAGGTTGGGCTGCGTCTATCGAGCAATCATTGGGTATAAACAGATGGAACTCTTTGCAATTGGCCAATAATAGGGAAATTTTATCTGTGCTTTTATCTGCATCTGAGGAGGAAAGAAACGATACATTATTGGCTTATGATTCAATAAGAATATTAGAGGAAGGGTTGTTGAAATATGGGGTCAATGAGCCTCATATCTGTGATACCGTAAAGTATTATATAAGGAAACTGCTGAGTTTTCCTAAGTTTTTCATGTATTTTAAAATGAAATATTAATTATGAGTCAGGGTCGAAATCGTGTGTCAGTTGTTTTTGTCTTTGCTGTAATATTTTTTTTGATACATAAGATTATTCCTATTATCGGCTATAATACGCCAGCAGTGGTGAATATTGCTGTATTATGCTTTTTATACTCATACATATTATTAAATGGAGGGTTTAAGATCATAATCAATTCTGGAGTATTGCTGATGTTTGGGGTATTCTTTTTATCTGTGTTATATTGTAAGTATTCGAATCTGACACTTTATATATATAGTATTCTTCAGATTGTCATATATCCGTTAATAACAATTTTTATTGTAAAAAAAGGCTCTTTCCGACAAATTCAGTATATTACACTATCTGTGTGGCTTGCATATATGATAACAGCAGTTACTACGATAATAGGTTGTCATTATTTTCCTGAAGCTCCGAGGGAAATTGCAGCAGCACTTAGCTCTGAGGATGCAGCCAGATATCATCTGTACATGAATATGAATATTGGAAGTTTGACTTATATATATACTCTGGTTCTGATGTTGCCTATACTGGTATATATAATAAGATTCAAGGCGATCAATAGATTCATAAGTATCTGCTGCCTTTTTCTTTTTGTTACTGCAATTTACTCATCTCAATATGCCACAGCGTTATTATTTATGTTTGTCGGGATTTCTCCTTTTGTTCTTCATAAGAGATTTAAGGCAAATACAATATTGTCAATAATCATATTATGCGTGATACTATTCTTCTTTTTCAAAGACTTTATCGCGAATATTTTTGTATACTTTTCGTCAACTGTTCAGAGTGAGATCTTGGCGGATCGGTTTCAAAGTTTTGCCGACTTTCTGCTCGGTGGGCAGAACGGTTCGGATGGAGATGTTGCAGCAAGACAGTATTTTTATAAATCTTCATTTGATGCATTTTTGAAAAGTCCGATCTGGGGAAGCTTTAATGTCACAGGAGGTGGACATTCATATGTATTGGATGTCATGGCTAATTATGGATTGATCGGATTAGGTGCTTTAGTTGTGATGTACCGTAAGATTTATACCTTATTCTATTCAACTTGGAGAAGGTCGGATATATATGGATATATATACATGACATTTATCATGTCGATATGTCTGGCTATATTGAATCCTAAGGAATTGTTTATTGTACATACTATAATAGTACCTCTGTCAGTTCAGTATTTATATATTAAAATGAATCATAATGAAAGTCTTGTGGGTCGTAAATAAGCTAACTGGTGCTCTTCATGAGAAGGTGACGGGCAAAAAATCAACAGGCGGGTTGTGGTTGGAGGCAATGTTAGATTCTGCTAAATTGGATGCCGACATTGAGATCGTGGCTGTGAATATTCAGGAAATTAATGAAGTCCGATGCTTGGATGATGGGAATATAAAATATTATACAATACCAGGTCGACCTACATCGGATTATGATTATAAATCAGAAAAATCACAGGCATATTGGAAATATGTAATAGATATAGAAAAACCGGATCTCATAGAATTATGGGGTACAGAGATGCCTTTTGGTTTGGCTGTTTTAAAAGCAGCTCCTCAACTCCCTTGTGTCGTGTATGTTCAAGGAGTCTTGGAAAGTATCGGAAGATATTATCGGGCAGGTATACCTCAGAAGGATTTAATAAAATGTATGACTTTAAGAGATGTGTTTTCAGGTGAGACTATCTGTAAGGTTCAGAAACAATATTTGGCGCGAAGTAAATATGAGATTGAGATTGTGAGGCAGGCAAAAAATATCATTGTGGAGAACGATTGGGCAGAGGCATATTATAAGTCTGTTGTTCCTGAAATTAAGGTGTATCGATGTCCTCTGAGTATATCAGATGAATTTTCAAAGGAACACTGGGATGATTTTAAAATGGTACCATATACGGTTATGTGTCCGGCGGCCAATTATCCTATTAAAGGCTTGCATATGTTGTTGAAAGCCTTATCAATAGTAAAGAGACAATATCCGG
Source organism: Bacteroidales bacterium (assembly GCA_017442315.1). Lineage (GTDB taxonomy): Bacteria > Bacteroidota > Bacteroidia > Bacteroidales > UBA932 > Cryptobacteroides. The sequence goes on along the minus strand of JAFRZX010000101.1, from coordinate 35,674 downwards.
AAATAAAACTGACAGTTCCGGGAACCCCATTGAAAGATAAAAAATCAATAAAGGATTTTCTGAAAGAGAGAGGATATGACAGATATATACGGCATTTGATAGATTTACATGGTTTGAAAGATAATGTCATATATTTAGGTCGTCTGACAGCAGCGGAAATGGCTCAGTGTATGTCAAGGTCGAATTGCTTTGTGATGTGCTCGGCAATCGAAAATCATTCGAGTACTTTAAAAGAGGCCATGACTGTTGGAGTGCCATCTGTCGCTTCATATGTTGGAGGTGTTCCGGAATATGCGGAGCATAAGGTAAATACATTGCTATATAGATTTGAAGATTATGAAATGTTGGCATTCTATATCATTAAATTGTTCGAATCTACGAATTTGTGCAAAGAGTTATCTGTAAATGCGAGACAATGTATGGAGTTGTCACGAATTAAAAATGATTTTTATCAGATATCCAAAACAATATATAGTCAAATTCTTATCAATGCCAGATAATGAAGATATTATATGTTTCGGCTCTGTCTTCAGAGAGGTTAATAGATAGTATACATACTAAAACAGGATCTAATCCCGGATTTGCTGTTCAGAAATTCAGCAGATTGTTAGTACGAGGGCTAAAAGAAAATAATGTCCATGTAACAACTCTCTCATCTCCTCCAATTACTTCAAGATATACATCAAAGCGATGGATCGATCTGGCGGATGAAAGTGAATGTGGAATTGAATATAAATATGTTCCATATTTGAATATTCCGATATTAAAGAACTTGTGCGTATTTTTATATACTTTCTTTTATGTATTGTTCTGGGGGATTACTAATAGAAAGGATAAGGTGATAATTTGTGACGTATTGACCGTCGCGCTTAGTTTAGGAGCATTATTGGCATCTATACTTAATCGGGTAAAGTGCATAGGTGTCGTTACGGATATTTTTGGTTTGATGGTTGGGGCCGTTACCTTAAAGGCAAGAATTGCAGCAAAAATCAATCAATGCTACGTTACTTTATTTGACAGGTACATTCTGTTGACAGAGCAGATGAATGAAAAGGTCAACCCTAAAAAGAAACCTTTTATAGTAATGGAAGGACTATGTGACAGTTCTTTGTTGGCAGAAGTTCCTACAACGGTAAACAAAAGAATTCCCCGTACGGTTTTATATGCAGGAGGACTGCATGAAAGGTATGGATTAAAAATGCTTACAGATGCATTTTTAAAGGCAAACATTGAAAATGCAATACTATTGTATTATGGCAGTGGCCCTTATGTGGATACATATAAAGAATTATGTAAGCGTTATAGTAATTTAAAGTATGGCGGAGTTGCTCCTAATCATGTGGTTTTGGCTGAAGAATATAAAGCAACTCTTCTTGTAAATCCTCGGTTTACTGCAGAAGAATTTGTACAATATAGTTTTCCTTCTAAAAACATGGAGTTTATGGCATCAGGTACTCCATTACTTACTACGAAATTGCCAGGAATGCCTATAGAGTATTATCCTTATGTATTCTTATTTGAAGCAGAAACAGTTGATAGTTATTCCATGACACTGAAGAAAGTTTTAGAGCATACCGATGAGGAACTTAATGCATTTGGTATAAAAGCGAGAAACTTTGTTTTATCTAATAAAAATAATATCATTCAAGCGAAGAGAATAATTGATTTTATAAACTTATAGTTCGGTATGAAACTTTGTCTGATATATAATTATGCTCAACATTACAGAACGAATATTTTCACTTTGATGGACAAAGAATTCGAATGTGATTTCGTGTTTGGTGATTCGATGTCTGATGTAAAGAAGATGGATTATTCTTTACTGAAAGGTAAAGTTACGGAGAATCATACACGACATTTGGGGAGTTTAACATATCAGGTGGGAATGCTGCGCCAGTTGAAAGAGAGTTATACTCATTATATTATTTTAGGTGATACACGTTCTTTAAGTACATGGCTGTTTTGCATTATCGCTCGCTTTTTCTTCAGAAAGAAGACTGTTTGTTTCTGGACCCATGGATGGTATGGCAAAGAAAGTTATTGTGAAAGGTTGATGAAGAAAATTTTCTTCCGGTTACCCAATGGTTGTATTTTTACCTATGGTGATTATGCGAGAGAACTTATGTTAAAGGAGGGATTCTCTTCTGAGAAAATATTAACTATCCATAATTCTCTATCTTATGATACACATATAAATATCAGGGCCAGACTTAAGCGTTCGGATGTTTATATGCGTCACTTTGGAAATGATAATCATAATTTGTTTTTTATAGGACGATTGACTCCCGTAAAAAAGTTGGATCAGATATTGTATGCGATGTTGGAAAGTAAGAAAAAGGGAAACATCTATAACCTTACTTTTATTGGCGGAGGCAGTAAGATAGCGGAACTTCAACATTTAGTCGATATGTTGGGCTTGAAGGATAATGTGTGGTTTTATGGCCCTTGTTATGACGAATATGAATTAAGTGATTTAATCTATAATGCGGATTTATGTGTCGCTCCAGGTAATATTGGCTTGACGGCAGTGCACTCTTTGGTGTTCGGTACTCCGGCCATCACTCATAATGATTTCAAATGGCAGATGCCGGAATATGAAGTAATAAAGGAGGGGGTGACCGGAACCTTTTTCGAGCGGGATAATATATTTGATCTCTCTGATAAAATTGATGAGTGGTTCTTGAAGAATCACAAAGAACGGGATAGAGTCAGAGAAGCCTGCATGGAAGAGATAGATCGCGAATGGAATCCTTATTTTCAGATGGAAGTACTTAAAAGAGGACTACAATATGAGTAAATTACATTTTATCAAAGGAATATTGGCTAATTTGTTTAATCCGCGTATTTCGTTGCTTTCTTTTGTGTCTTCAACAAATACAATAGACAGAACAGTCTGCATTTATCGTGGAACCAAGGTTAAAGGTTCTACGATAGGAGCTTATACATACATTGCCAACAATACGGATGTTGAAAATGCAGATATTGGTAAATTTTGTTCTATTGCAGATCATTGTAGAATAGGAATGGGTGGACATACATTGAGGAAATTATCTACTAGCCCGATTTTTACAGAAAAAGTAAACGGATGCAAAGAAACATGGACTGAGGTAAATGTTAATCCGGTTAAGAGTAAAAGAGTGAATGTCGGTAATGATGTGTGGATTGGTTCTCATGCCTTGATCATGGGTGGCGTCAATATTGGTAACGGAGCTGTCATCGGTGCTGGTGCAGTCGTTGTTAAAGATGTTCCACCGTATGCTGTGGTTGGCGGAGTGCCAGCAAGAGTTATTCGATATCGCTTTCCCGATGAAGTAATAAGTCTTTTGCAATCAATTGCATGGTGGAATTTGCCAGTGTCAACGTTGAAAGAAAAGATTCATTTATTCCAAACTGATGAGATTGATGTGGAAACATTAAAACTTTTTTAACAGGTAATATTTTATGGCGAAAAAGTTATTGATGCTTGGAGGTGGTTTCCTTCAAAACTTTGTTATAAGAAAGGCACGAGATCTTGGTTATTATGTATATTGCTTAGATGCCAATCCAAATGCGGAAGGCTTTCAGGCTGCTAATGAAAGTGCTGTTATCAATATTGTTGATGAAGAGGCCTGTCTTGCTTTTGCTCGTGAGAAGAAGGTCGATGGAGTTTTGACAGCTGCAACGGATTATAGTGTGTTGTCCATGAGTCGAATTGCAACAGAACTCGGATTGCCAGGAATTAATTATGATTCTGCTCGGCTTATCAAGAATAAGGCATCAGTGCGCAAGGTGTTGTTTGATGCAAAGGCTGATGATACAGGATATTCGCATATTATTGATAGTATAGAATGTGCTCAGCAAATAAAGGATAAGATTGTTTATCCGGTCATGGTTAAGCCTTGTGATGGATCTGGAAGTAGAGGCGCTGCACGTGTGGATTCGGCAGATGAATTTGTCAAGGCATGTGAGGTGGCTATTGGATGTTCGATTTCCCATAATGTTGTTGCGGAACCATTTGTGCATGGAAGGGAATATGGAGTAGAGTCATTTGTCAACAATGGTGATATACACATCCTTGCTGTAATGCAGAAGGATATGACATTGCCTCCATATTATGCGGAACTTGGACATGCAATTCCTTCTAATTTAGGAGAGAATCTTGAACAGAAGGTTAAGAATTGTGTCCGTCAGGCATTGATTGCTATGGGAGTTAACCACGGATCAGTGAATATGGATCTTCTTATCAATGATAAAGGAGATGTGCATATTATTGATGTTGGTGCAAGAATGGGTGGCAATCTTATCGGCTCTCATATTATACCTCTTGGTACTGGTGTTGACTACATGGGTAATATGATAAAGGCAGCAGTAGGCGATCCGGTAGATTTTAATCCAATAACTAATGGAGTGCAGGTCGCGACTCGTTTGCTTGCATTGACTCCTGGACTTGTTGAGGATTTGCCTAATTTTGATGACATTAGGGAAACATACAAGGTAACAATTGAACATCACCTTTCTGTTGGCGATACAATAAATGAGTATCATACCAACCTTGATGGTTGTGGATATGTTGTTGCGACAGGAAATGATGCTAAGGCTTTGGCCGAAAAAGTGAAAGTTTTAATTGACAACTCAATAGTTCGAAAATGAAAAAGATATTGGTTATTGGCGCGGCAGAATATCAGGTTCCGGCGATTAAGCGAATTAAAGATCTTGGATACGAGAGTTATTGTGTTGACTATAAGCTTGGTCAGCCAGGTTTTGCGTATGCAAATGGATTTAAGGTCATAGATGTTAAAGATAGAGATGCATGTTTGGACTATGCTAAAGAACTGAAAATTGATGGTGTGATGTCATGGGGATCTACCTTGACTTTACCTACGGTAAGCTATATCGGAGAATTTTTAGGAGTTCCTTGTATATCTATGGATACGGCATTAAGATCTATGGATAAGTATGCTATTAAGTTGAGACTTGCTGAGTGTGGATTAAATGTTAAGGGTAAGACTTTTGATCTGAAAGATATCACTGAAGTTCCTGGCTGCAATTTTGAACTTCCTTTTGTAGTAAAGCCTTGTGATGGATCAGGCAGTAAAGGTGTTAGATTGGTAACTGCCAAGTCTGAGATAGAAGATGCAATTCAATATGCATTTGATGGTGCAAGAGATAACCACATTTATGTGGAGTCTTTGATTTTAGGAGAGGAGTTTAGTGTAGAAGCTTATGCAGCTGATGACTCTGTTCATTTATATTCTATTGTAAAGACCGAATTCAATTGGTTGGATGACTACCCGGTCTATAAGCAGACAACATTCTTGGGAATTCCAGAATATACTGAAAAACTTATAGAGGAGGAAGTCTGCAAGGCTGTTAAAGCATTAGGTATTAAGTTCGGTCCTGTAAACTTTGACTTAATTGTTGCTGCAGATGATGGTAAGCCGTACATTATAGATGTTGGTATTCGAAATGGTCAGAATCTCATAGCTTCTCATATTGTTCCATATTCAAGGGGCGTAGATGAACTTAATAATAGCATTGAACTTTCGCTTGGTAATTATGTTGATGCAACTCCAGTTAAAAAGGATTACATATCATCGCGTTTGCTTATTTATAAGCCGGGTGTAATAACTAAGATAAAAGAATATAAGCAACTTATAGGCACAGATAACATTGTTGACATAATTTTAAGGAAAAAAGAAGGCGACATCTTGAATCCTTATCAAACAAAGTCTGATATATGTGGATGGGTGCTTTGTAGTGGGCAAACTCCAGAGGATGCAAGCATAAATGCTGATCTTGCATGGAAGGTTTTACAGAACTATATAATAATAGAATAATATGTATAAGTCTTTTATTAAACCAGTATGCGACTGGTTAATCGCATTAGTCGCATTTCCGTTCTTTTGTATTCTTTGGCTTTGTGTTGCAGTAGCAATTAAGATTGAAGATGGAGGCCCGGTATTCTATATGGCAGAACGTATTGGAAAAGGCAATAAGAAACTTCTGATGTATAAGTTCAGAAGTATGAAGGTAAATGCTGAGAATATTACAAATCCTGATGGTAGTACCTATAATGCAAAAGATGATCCACGTGTGACAAAGGTTGGAAAGTTTTTGCGTGAGACAAGTTTGGATGAGACAGCTCAGCTTTTGAATATGCTAAAAGGAGAAATGTCTCTTATTGGACCAAGAGCAAGTGGATGGTCTGCATTGGAAACCTATCAGCCAGATGAGGTTGATAAAATGAAAGTGAAACCAGGCCTTTCGGGATATACGCAGGCGTATTATAGAAATAGTATCGGTGTTAGAGAGAAGAGGCTGAAAGATTCTTGGTATGCCAATAATATATCTTTTGGACTTGATGTGAAGATATTCTTCAAAACGATAGTAACAGTTCTTAAACATGATAATGTTTATACAAACTAATTATGAAAGTTCTATTATTGCCAGCGTATTTTAAACCAGAAGGTGTTTCAAGCCCACATATTAGTCAAACTCGTAATCAAAGATTTACAGATGAAGGGTGGCAAATGGTTGTTTATACTCCTGTACCTTCTCGAGGAATAAACGACGAAGTACGCAAAGAATATAAGAAAAAGAAGCTTGAATATTTGTTAGATGGGAATTTGTCTGTGCATCGCTTTAACTTGATTCCAGAAAAAAAGAATCCAATCTTGAGAGCGCTTCGATATTTTCTTCAGAATATTAAGCAGTTCAATAGAGCGGTATTTACTCGAGAATGTAGAAGTGCTGATGTTATGCTGATTGCATCAACTCCGCCAACTCAAGGCCTTATGGCTGCAATGGTGAAGAAATTTACAAAAGTCCCGATTGTTTATAATCTGCAAGATATTTTCCCAGATTCATTAGTTGGTGCTGGTATGGCTAAGCGTGACGGCATACTTTGGAAGATTGGTCGAGTGGTTGAGAACATCACATACCGCAATGCAGACAGAATTATTGTAATCTCTGATGATTTCAAGAAGAATATCATGGCTAAGGGTGTCCCAGAGGAGAAGATTGTAGTGGTGTATAACTGGGTAGATGAGAATGCAGTTGTTCCTGTTCCAAAGGACACTAATGCGCTTTATGATGAGTTGGGTATTGACCGCGAGAAGTTCGCTGTTGTGTATGCCGGTAATTTTGGCCACGCACAGAATATAGATGTGACAATTGCTGCTGCTGAAAGATTGAAGGATGTTGAGGATATTCAGTTCCTGATGTTCGGAACAGGTGGTCTGGTTGAGGATTATAAGAAGATTGCTCAGGAGAAAGGACTCAAGAATATGTTTTTCTTCCCATTGCAGCCGGTTGAGAAGGTGTCTCAGGTATATAGTTTGGGTGATTTGGGTATTGTGGCATGTAAGAAAGGCCTTGGAAAAGGAGCGTTTCCAAGCAAGACCTGGAGTATCATGTCTGCAGGAACTCCTGTGATTGCAAACTATGATGAGGATACTGATCTTGAGAGACTTGTTAAGGATAATGGCCTTGGAGTATTTTCAGCTGCGGATGATTCCGAGCAGATGGCGGAGCGCATCTTGGAGATGTATAATAATCGGGAGTTGTGTGCTGAGTATGGACGCAACGCTCGTCAGTATATTTTGGATAATGTGTCGAAGGATAAGTCTACGCAGAAGTATGTAGACGTCATAAAGGAAGTTGTTGAAGAGCGTAGAAATAAGAAAAGTAAAAAATAATGAGAATATGAATAAGCCATTGAGAAATGTACCTTTCAGCCCACCTGATATGACGGAGGCTGAAGCAAATGAAGTTAAGGATGCAATCCTTTCGGGATGGATCACCACTGGTCCTCGTACGAAGAAACTTGAGAAGACTATTTCTGAGTATGTAGGAACTGAGAAGACGGTTTGCCTGAACTCGGCGACTGCAGCAATGGAGATGGTTCTTCATCTTCTGGGTGTTGGGCCAGGTGATGAGGTGATTGTGCCTGCTTATACTTACACAGCTACAGCTAGCGTAGTCCGTCATGTGGGTGCGACGGTGGTGATGGTGGATTCGCAGAAGGATTGTGTGGAGATGGATTATGATAAGCTTTCAGATGCCATTACTGAGAAAACAAAAGTGATTGTCCCTGTAGATCTTGGAGGAATAGTAGCAGCGCATGAGAAGGCGCTGGAGATTGTAAATCGTCCGGAGGTACGTGCTAAGTTTACTCCTGCAAATGAGATTCAGAAGAAGATTGGCCGTGTCGTTGTTTCTGCTGACTGTGCTCATTCATTCGGAGCTTCGCGTCACGGTGTTATGGCTGGTGCAATTGCTGATTTCAGCTCATTCAGCTTCCATGCAGTTAAGAATTTCACTACTGCTGAGGGTGGTGCGCTGACTTGGAATCTTCCATTTGGCAATGAGCCGGTTGTGATGGATGCTGAATCTTTCGTACCATCAATTGAGGGGGAGACCTGGAATGAGTACCTCTACCGTATGAGTCAGTTGTTCAGTCTGCATGGGCAGAATAAGGATGCACTTGCAAAGACAAAACTTGGCGCGTGGGAGTATGATGTGATCGGTCCATGGTACAAATGCAATATGACAGACGTAATGGCAGGAATGGGATTAGCTCAGTTTGAGAGGTATCCTTCGATGCTAGAAAGACGTCGTGCGATTATTGAGCGTTTTGATGCGGCTTTTGCAGAGTTGCCAGTTGCTTTGATGACACATTACGGTGATGACTTTGCATCTAGCGGACACCTTTATTTAGTTAGGTTGATTGGCCGTGGTCGAGAGGACGCGAATCGCGTGATCGAGCAGATGGCAGAGCGAGGTATCGCATGTAATGTTCACTATAAACCACTACCAATGATGACTGCATACAAGCAGTTAGGTTTCGACATTGCAAACTATCCCAATGCATACGCATTATTTGAGAATGAGGTTACTCTTCCACTTAACACTCGCATGAGCGATGAAGATGTGGAGTATGTGATTGAGAATTTTGTTGATATAATTAGAGGGCTATAATCTGAAATATATAATATGAAAATAGCAGTAGCAGGAACAGGATACGTGGGGTTATCAATGGCAACCCTTCTGTCTCAGCACCAAAGTGTGACAGCTGTGGATGTGGTCCCAGAGAAGGTTGAGAAAATTAATCGTCGTGAGAGTCCTATTCAGGACGAGTATATAGAGAAGTATTTTGCAGAGAAGGAGTTGGACCTGGTGGCGACGCTTGACGGTGCGGCAGCTTATCGTGATGCGGAGTTTGTGATTATTGCGGCTCCAACAAATTATGATCCGAAGAAGAACTATTTCGATACCTCGGCTGTTGAGTCAGTAATTGACCTTGTTCTTGATGTAAATCCTTCGGCTACGATGGTAATCAAGTCGACCATTCCGGTTGGTTATTGTCGTTCGCTTTATGTAAAGTATGCTCGTTTGTTCAGGGAGAAAGGATGGGATTCGACTCATAAACTTCGTCTGCTTTTCTCACCGGAGTTCCTTCGTGAGAGTATGGCTCTATATGATAACCTCTATCCTTCTCGTATTATTGTGGGGTATCCAAAAATGATCGAGGAGTATGGAGAGGAGAATGATGCAATCCGTGCAATCGCAGGAAACCATCTGGAGGAGGCAGCGCATACATTTGCCGGACTTCTTCAGGAAGGTGCTGTTAAAGAGAATATTCCGGTTCTGTTCATGGGATTGAAGGAAGCGGAGGCTGTTAAATTGTTCGCGAACACTTATCTTGCTCTTCGCGTATCTTATTTCAATGAGCTTGATACTTATGCAGAGATCAAGGGGCTTGATACACAGGCAATCATCAATGGTATTGGTCTTGATCCGCGTATAGGTACTCATTATAATAATCCTTCGTTTGGTTATGGTGGATATTGTCTTCCTAAGGATACAAAACAACTTCTCGCAAATTATGATGATGTACCTCAGAATATGATGACGGCCATTGTTGAAAGTAATAGGACGCGTAAGGACTTCATTGCAGATCAGGTGTTGACTAAAGCGGGATATTACAACTACTCTGAGCAGAATGGTTATTCCGCGGAACATGAGCGTGAGTGTATCGTTGGAGTATACCGTTTGACTATGAAGGCTAATTCGGATAACTTCCGTCAGAGTGCCATCCAAGGCGTTATGAAGCGCATCAAGGCTAAGGGCGCCAAGGTGGTCATTTTTGAGCCTACACTCGAGGACGGTTCGACATTCTTCGGAAGCAAGGTTGTGAATGATCTAGCTGCTTTTAAGGGTCAGTGCGATGCAATCATAGCTAATAGATATGATTCGTGTCTGGACGATGTCGTGGATAAGGTTTATACGAGGGATGTGTTCAGAAGGGATTAGTTAGTATTGTCTCTCTATGTATTCATTTAAAATATTTAAGTATGAAAGAGAAACTTTTTTACAAGGATTTTGCAGTTAGAGAACTCCTTGAGTATGATGTCATTGGTAGCTGGGATAAATTTAAAAAAGGTGAACAGGTAAAATTGGAACTTATCGATGGAAACGTGGTTGTGAAAACAGATACAGCAAATACTTTATTGGGTGTGTTGCCATCAGAGGAGTCTAAGGTTATAAGAATGTTTCTGGAAATGGGACATAATGTTTTCGCCGGAACAATTATATGTAAAAATGAGTCTGCATCTTATAGTGATATGGTGAGAGTTGCTGTGTATATCACTAAGTGAAAAGGCAAAGAAAAAAACAAATACAGTGCGAATGGTAAAAGCAGAGTCAAAAGCAGAATGTTACTATAACGATGTATGTAATTGCATTCTGGAAAAAGATAACAACAGAGTGATTTGTGCTGAGGATCTGCCGTTATCTGCCAAGTTGATGGTAAGTATCAGAAGTGGACGTTTAAAATGTCGTAGGTATATTAAAGATGATGCAGAGGAGTATTGTGTTTTAAAGAGGTGTGGTGCAAGAGCTACAATTCATAAACGTTCTTTGGGTTCAAGGAATATTTATGAACTGGTTATTACAGACAGAAGAGGACAGATTTATGCAAAACAGACAGAGTCTCAGAATGAAGGAGTCTATAGTTTGAAAGAACTGTATGAGTGTGCTCTGAATGTCGCTTTAGGCAAAGAAAAGATTTACAGAAAACTGATAGGGAAATTATAGAGACAGAATGAATACCTATGAGAAACTATCCTCCAAGGTCAAGAGGATAATCATTCCGCTTCCGGATTTTAAGTTTTCTCATCGAACCTCTCAATCTATGGATATAGATGATAGGTTTGTGGGAAGAAGAAATATAATGGCTCTCCTGAAAAATTGGCTTGACGTATCGCCGAAAGCGATAGGAAAAGACTTTACCGGTTCATATCTCATAACTGGATATAGAGGTATGGGAAAAACCAGTTTTGTGGAGAGGGTCATTGATGAGTTGCGCGAGAAGCAGAAGACAGCGGTTTGGGAATTTGGTGGAGACAAACCACAGAGGAAGGCTAAATTTGCATTACGTTGCATGCTTCCATCTCTTTTACTCTGCTTGGGAACTATTGTCTATATGTTGCTTTTGCCGATATATGATTATGATGTGCTGAGCTTGTGCGCAAAGATATTACTGGGGATAACAATTTCAGGTTGTCTGATATATGTCCTAAAACTTCTGTTTGTGACTGCTCCAAAGTTCCGCAAAACATCCAGGACAATACTGAAAATCAAAGTAAATATCGGTGATGAAGTCAGCAATGTCCGTGATGTACTTTCTTTATTGGCATATTCTATTAGAGATAGGCTACAGGAGCATGTGGACCACGCATATATCATATCTCCGACCAATATTGCGATAAAGGTGTTCCGGTCACTGCTTATCGGAATTACTTTTGTCTTGATAATGTCATTTTCAATTGATATTCTTAGTCTTGGCTCTGTAAGATATTTTACATCTGCACAAGACTCATTTGTATATCATATAATAGAGTATATAAACAATGTCGGCTTAGGCTTAAAAAGCGGTAGTTATCGTTGGGCCGGTCTGATATTCGGTGCAATCATAGGGTATTTAGTTTCGTACATGGTATGGCTGGTGATCAGAAAAGTGATACTATCCATATCTACTTCTTGGAAAAATCTGATATATGCTCATCCATCATATTTTCTGGATCGAATTAATGATCTCTGTCATAGGATTGATTCATCCGTTTCTGAAGATAATTCTCCTAACTGGGATTTAAATGTGACATCTTATATCAGCCTTGTATTGCGACGTAAAATGACAAGGCAGTATACGATGGCGACTGTGAGGGAGATAGAACACGAGCTTATAGAATTGATAAGATATATAAATCTGAGTCGGTTGCTTCAGTGTCGTTTTATTGTCGTTCTGGATGAACTTGATAAACTGTGTGTACCTACCTTAAATTCTAATGAAAACCGTATTAAGAGAGATGCGACAAACCTTCCGGAGTTTTCAAATGATAATAACGGTATGTCTGATGAGATGTCATCCAATGAAAAACGACATCGTATTCTGGCATTTTTGAGTCAGCTTAAATATTTTGTGAGTACGGCTGAGGCAAAATTCATATTTATCGCCGGTCATGAACTATATGATGCATATAAGGCTGATGTGTCAGACCGAGAGTTCTCAATCAGCAGCGTATTTAATGGGGTAATTAATGTAAATAGTTTCTTTTCTTATGATTCTCGTATAAAAGATGTGACACGAATGACGGAAACTTATCTTTGTCGTGTACTTTTCGGAAGAGAGAAAATGTCCGATACAGCTAAAATTGAACGAGATACTTTCCGTCTGTCAGAATATAAAAAAAGAATAAGTATTGATAACGATGTGGATGGCAGAGAACTTCAGACTGTTATCTGTTTCTTGAAGCAGTTTGTTACATATCTGACATTTGTCAGTAACGGAGCACCCAAAAAACTCAATGCACGCTTGGAACGCTATGTGGTTTCTTCTGAAAAATACAATAAAGAGCATGCTGGGGCTGATGATTGTATCGTTGTCAGACTAAAAGAAGGAAGAACGATAGATGATATTAAGTTTTATTTGTCCTTCGGATATCATGATCAGCAGAAAGTCGGTTTTGTTCATTATATGGCGGCTCCTATTTTTGAGAATATCATCAGTCCGTCAAGTGATTATGGTGACAAATTCCTTGTATCTTCTTCATTTCTGATAGCTCACATATATAAGCATCATAAGAGTGGCTTCTCATGGAGAAATCTGGAATATCTGCCGGATCTCATTGATAATAATCGTACGCCAGAACTGAGAGAATTTATCAATGCCGTCATAGATTATCTCGGTAAAATTCATTTGACTAACATAACATCGGGAATTTTTGCATATAAATTTCCTATGAAACTGGCCGAGGAAGTTGCAATATTTACGAAGAAGTCAGATGAGCTGTCAGCAATATTTAATTTCTCTTTGGATTATTTTTCTTCAGTCAAGAAGTATTATTACCGTTTGATTGATTTTTATTCGAAACGAGAGAATGAATTGTTTATGTCATCAGCTGTTCATCATAATCTTGGTGATATTCATATGGCTAATGATGAGTACTCTGAAGCGATAATCCAATATCGTTATGCCGCTTCTAATATTGAGCGCGATATGACAAAGTTTAATGGCGTCCCAGAGAAGTCTGGTGAACTGGCTTCGTGCATTGTCAGGTATATAAGAATTATGATGAAGTTAGCTCATGCATATGAAAAGAGAAATACCATAGATTCTGCCCATTTGATATATACTGCTATTTGTTCCAAGTTGGTAGCATATAGGGAGATTGATGAGAATTCATTGGGCCTGAAATATTATTATGTCAATACAAAAGAATCGTGCCGTGGTAAAAGCGACTCTGTAATTCTTACGAATATTGATAACAATATGTTTTCTGGCAAAAACGATACTTTTATCAAGCAATGTTATCCGAATGTCATAGACAATAGAGATACCTTTGATTGGAAATTCTGGATTCACGGAAAGGAAATCGTGAATAATCTGAGTGAGCACCTCACTCCACAAAAGCATGCTTTGATAACAAAGCTATCCGTATTTGAGGACCTGAGAATGGCATATCTGCCGATTCTTTCAAAATTATGGGCATTAGAAAAGTATAATATTTGTGGGATTACGGATGATAATATTAAGCTTGCCGAATCAGAGTTTATGTATATGTATATAATAACGAACAGTAAGGATAAGAATCTGTTGCGTATCGATTTTTACAGGAAGTTAGGAGATATATTATACTATAAGAACAAGTCGGGTAAGAAGGTTGCGACTGATAGTTTGATGAACATGATGAATTGTTGGGGTTATGACTTCAAAAGCATTATCTTCAACTATTGTTATCGCAATGAGATGTCTAAAAGTCAGATATCTTTATATAAGGACATTTTTGATGCCTTTGATTTATGGAAATCAGAATGTAAAGATCTGAGTAGTGTGGCTACGTCTTTGAGCATAAGATATGCGCGGAAGGTTAAAGAAATGGGAACAGATCTGAGTGACATTGACCTGCATAGTGAGGGAGAGGCAGAAATACATTTTAAAAAGATGTTTAAAGACCTTCCTTCTGATTTTGAACATGATTTTTCAAAGTTTCTGGAATGCAGCAAAATAAGGCAGAAGCAGAATATGTGTCCATGTTATGCCTGTCGGTATTATAAGAGGAGCTTGATGTATCTGAAAGAACATCTGTTACAAGTATCTTCAAAAGATTCCAACTCTATCCAAAAGTCGGACTCATTAGTGTTTTTATATGCTTTGGAAAATCGTAAATTGTCATCATATCGATTCAATGAATTGATACAGACAGCTCTGACGTTAGAGTCTATGGGAAATGTAATGTTATCTTGTAGCAAAGTAGATGGCTCTGGTGAAGAAATAGACAAAAAATTGATTACAGAGCTATTTGAATTTTCTGAAAAGGAAATACAGGCAGGTATGGAGAAGGAAATGAATACTCCTCTGACCAGAATGCTGACACATTTAGAAAAGGCACTTTTATATTATTGGACTGCCATGAGGTATTATACGGAAGCCGGCAATCATAAGGAAAGCATGCAGACTTTGACTAAAATATTCAATATGTTATCTTCGTATCATGCCGCATCATTCAGGAAAGGCGGAATAAACGTCAATATCATTGATGATGCAATCTGGCCATTAGTTGACAAAACGCTTTGCAGGCAGATTGCTGATATTGCAAAGGTTCGAATGTGTGATAATGTTGCGGAGACTGTTCGTCTGAGACGTATCCTGAATACAGGGAATATACGTCTTGAACTCACTTCCATAATGCCGGAAATCGAGGAACTGTTGGTGGCATATTATGAGCTTAAGTTGTCTCAGATTAAGGATAAAGGACTGAAGAATGAACTTATTGCAATGTTGTACGACAGTTCTTCCTTGAGATATTTGCGTAATGATTCAATGATATATAATCGTGTGATTTCATTGATGCTTAAAGCCCGTCTGAATGAGAAAGTTTTTGAGATGTTAGGATTGGTGTTCAAAGAAAAGTCGGATGATTCTTCTTTATTTATGAATATATCAGACAAGAATATTCATGCGATATCCAAACTTTTACGGGCAGATGAAGTCTATGATAAGGATGACCTGTTGGCATTCCTGATAGTTGATTCTATGTTCTGTCTGCTGAATGTTGCCGGAATACTTCAATCCAGTGTGAGAACGACACTATTCTCTAACAGTTTTTGTTATGGTGTGTATGACAGGCTTTATCATTGGGTAAGATGGCAGAATAGGATTCCGCAGAATACTTCACTATATAAGGCGCTTAATGACTTGAAAGATAGAATTTTGGAGGGACATCATAAGTTATTGCTGACTCCGGAGTATATGGTGGGAATGGCACGGCGCTATGTTGAAGCAGTATATTCTACGCATGGAGAAGGAGTTGAATATCAGAATTTTATCCGAAATCTATATGTTTTGGATGATGATCTTCAAAATAATACATGTCAATTTTATTTTGCATTGGAGAAGATGAAGATTAATTCAGACTTCTTTAATTCTGATCCGCTTTATGAAGAGTCGTTCTTTAATAGTTTCTCTCCAGATCTTTTTTACCTCAATGTAACCGGTAAACCATCGTGATATATATAATCGTGCTTAATGATATGCGGAAAGAGTTTGTATACAATATCCTAAAGTGTGCATTATCTGATGATGCAGACTTTGGTGTTTTTTTACAGATCAGTGCTAAGGAGTGGAAGTGGGTGTTTGATGTGATGAGTATGCATGGCGTTGCACCTTTGGTAGGTAATGCTTTAGAGAGGATGCCGGAGAATGTGAGGCCACCGAAGGATGTGCTTCTGAAGTTTATCTCATCATCTGTGGCTGGTCAGAGGTCGTATGTAAGATTGACGACGTTGGCCGAGAAGATAGATTCAGTGATAAAGGATGGGGGGATAAAGTGTCTGTTGCTGAAGGGATTGTCGTTGGCAGAGTATTATCCTCGTCCAGAGTTGAGAAAATTTTTGGATATAGATCTGTATGCACCTGATGCTTCTCATTTGATTGATGAGAAATTTATAGCCAAGGGAATGAAGGTTGATACGGATTTCTATCGGCACTCGCATATGACTCTTGGTGGGGTGCTTGTCGAGAATCATCATTTCCTGCTGGATGTGCGGGGACGCAAGAAGATGGAGAAGCTTGATGCGGATTTGAAGGTGATGGCTATGGAGCATCTGGCTGAGTATGAGGAACCTGGATTATACTATCCTGACGCACGTTTCTCATTGATTTTCAATCTTCATCATGCGATGTCTCATTTTATTTATGAAGGGATTTCATTTAAATTTTTGGTGGATTGGATATTGTTTTTAAGGCGTGAGAAGCAGTATCTTGTTGATAATCAGAGTATTCTTGGTTTAGATTTGAGAAGGCATGGCTTAATGAAGTTTGCAGCAGTAATGTCTGATGTGGCAGTTAAGTATCTTGGTCTGTCAATTGATGATGTGCCTGAATGCATTGAAGTTGAGATGACTGTTTTGAATCCGAAAGTGGTGGAAAGGTTTGTCAATGACTTGTTCCGTCCATATGAGCCCTCCCATATGAAGGGCTTGTTAGTAGAACGTGTCAATAATGTACGTAGGATCATCAATGCTTCCTGGAAGCCGAAGGAGTTCCTTGGACAGAGTGCTTTTGGTTTTGTATTTGATAAGTTTATACCTATTCTTTTGGGACGCAAGTTTGAAGCTGATTAATTGATTGGATATGAATATAGACAAACAATTTTTGGATAATCTCACAGCTCAGGCGAAGGAGAGTCCTAGACTTCGCATGAATATGGATCTTCGCAATTCTTCAGAGGATTCATCGCAGAGGATGTTGAATGCTTTGGAGCCGGGTACTGTGATTCCGATTCATAGGCATCAGAAGACTTCGGAGACTGTGGTGATCCTGCGTGGTAGGGCGGTGCAGCATCTGTATGATGATGAGGGGAGGCTTGTGGAGTCAGTGCTGCTGGCGCCGGTGGTGGCGGGATGCCCGGTCAAGCCGGGCATGACGGAGGGAGACGAGCTGCGAAGTGATGAGGAGGGGGACGGGCTTCGCAGTGATGAGGAGGGGGACGTGCTTCGCAGTGGTGAGGAGGGAGACGGGCTGCGAAGTGGTGAGGACGTGGTCAGCTACTGCAATGGCGAGCCTATCTCGGCGATGAATGTGGAGAAAGGGCAGTGGCACAGGCTGGAGGCTCTGGAAAGCGGTACTGTGATAGTAGAGTTCAAGGATGGGGCGTATGAGCCTATTGGTCCGGAGGACATTCTTATCCTTGCATAAGAATTGTTTGTTAGATTTGTGGAAAGGTTGACTTTTCATAATCAAGATGCAGCAAATGAGATTGCTTTTATCCAAGCTGTAGAGATTTAATCATCGGGGAGTTGGTGAAGAATCGGAGGAGTATAATTCGATTGAGGCACTTTAAATATCTTGGTGATAATGCAATGAACCCTCCGGCGTTTCTTTGGCGACGGAGGGTTTTAATTTTTAGATAGGAAATGTAAGCTTATATGCTGTCCATTTTGATGTGTGTGATTTTGAAATGATGTCGTCTGACTTAAGTGTATTAAGATGAAGCGTGTTACTACGATAGTTGGTGCGGGTGCTGTACTTGACTTGGATATACCAGGCGGAGCGATACGTCCGAGTACCCATAATATAACTGAATCCATCAGGAAAATTCGGCATAAGAATGTTCTGACAGGAAGGGATATAGTGGAAATAGAAGAAGTCTATCAGATTCTTGAAAATGAATATCCGGGCTCTCCGAACTTTGAACAGATCTTTCATGTTTTGGAGATGTTCGTTGCATACGGATGGGTTTGGCAACATCCTACGTCGCTTCCGAAGACAGCAAAAATGTATCCTGTATTCGCTCCGTTCACTTCTCCAAAATGGCTGTTCGATGCGGATAATGTGGACCAAGCTTTAAGAAAGGTGCTTCTTGTTATAATGGATATTGTAAATGGATATAATGCACCTTATTTGGACGGTACCTGCAGAAATCAGTGGTATAGAGATTTTTGGAGAGGATATGATGGGGCATGGGATATATTCAACCTGAACTATGATACAACTATAGAACACACGTTGGATTATTGTGAGGATGGTTTTGAAGATATTCCCGGTCAGCCGGAGTTTCAGCATTTTGTGCCGAAGAAGCTATGGGAGAACCGGAATGGATACTCGACTATGAGTCATCTGCATGGTTGCATAGAATTCTTTGATAGCCGGTATAAATCCGAGGTATACGATAAGGAGTACATCAAATATGGTTTCAATGATCTATACAAGTACTCTTCGTATGATAAGGTCAGGGATATGTACATAGGCTCAGGTAAAAGTAAGCCTTCAAATCAGGCGGGTGAGTGCTATGTGAATACTCCTATCATCACCGGCCTTATGAAGCCGGACAAGCTTAATATCCTTCCGTTTGCCTACTATCATAACCACCTTTATAACAGCATGATGCGGAATAACAGTCTGCTGATTGTCGGTTATTCGTTCGGTGATCTTTACATCAATCAGACATTGGATAGAATGGAACTTATACATGGGCAGGACAAGCGTGTGGTTCTGATAGATTATTGGGGGCTGTATGGAACAGGAGAAGCAATAGATTCCATAGAAGATGAAAGAAGTCGCAGCTGGGAAATTCGCCAAATGATGCGGCAGGAACTGTATGGTGGTGCAATCAATGATGATATGGCGGTTTTTCTATGCCGGATGACCGGTATGCCTGATTGCAGAAATGCATTGGATTCTTTTACCAGCTATGACAGGAGAGGTCCGATGGTTTCAAAAAACGGATGTCTGATGTTGTTCATCGGGGGATTCAAGGCTGCAAGTCATTATCAGAAAGAGATATATGACTTTTTGAATTCGAGCCGGAAACACTAGATGTGTGGTGATAGTTGAGATTGGAATATTCTTCTGTTCTTGATGATATGAGGAATTTAAATTTATAGGATATGAAGTATATCTTCTCTATATTTTTAGCAGTTTGGTGCTTTGCATCCTGCATGTCGGATTCACTCATAATATTGGATGATGTTGAGTCATATGTTTATGATGAGCCTGACAGTGCATTGCAGATGTTGTCTATGATTGACAGTGAAACGTTGAGTAGGAAACGGGATAAGGCTTTGTATGCACTCTTGTATTCTATTGCATTGGATAAGTGTTATATTGATGTAGCCTCTGATAGCTTGATTTCTCCTGCTGTGGACTATTATAAATCCAAAGGCAGACCTGAGTATAGAATGAGAATGTGGTATCAGTACGGACGTGTACTATATAATTCTCAGCAGTATTCGTCAGCAGTCATTTCTTACATGAAAGCAGTAGAAATTGCCGAGCGTTCGAATGAATATATGCTTTTAGGGTTGGCAAACAGGGGGATTGCAGAGTGTTATGCAAAAACATATGATTTGAATGAATCACTGAAATATCTGGAAATAGCCTATGATGATTTTGTTTTAGCAGATGCTGGAAGATATGCAGAATACGCATTGCTGAGTATGTCAAAGGCCTATATTTCATTGGATATGTTTGATGATGGTATGGTTATCTGTGATACGTTAATGAAAAATGCCTATCATAAAAAAGATACGGTGATGATGAAGCATTGCGTTGATTGTTATGTTTCTATATTTTCCGCTAGTTCCTTCCCGGATTATGAGAAAATAATCGCTTGTGCAGACTTTTTATCCGATTCATTGAATACATGTCTATCTTCAGTTTTGTTGGGAGAATTAGCTGTTGCTTACCGTTATGGAGGTGATGTTGAAAAGTCACGTTTCTATGAGGAACGAGCTTCCAGGGAATGTGCGGATACATTGATTTTACGTTATAATGATTATCGTATTGCATGTGCTTCGGGAGATTATAGACGTGCTCTATTTGCTTTGGAGGATGCTGCTTTACGATATGACGAGATTCATCGTTCTGCGTTAGAAAGGTCTGTTGCATCCATGCAAAGGGATTATTTTATACAACGATCTGAATATGAGGAGTTCAGGTCTCTGGCGAAAACTCTGTCGCTTATATTCTTCTCTGTTCTCTTTTGTATTATATTGGTCTGTGTTACAACTTGGTATAGACGTCGTATCAGGAAAAAGGAACGTGATATGATGTTGTTGGTGTCTCAGATTCATGAATTATCATTGGAAAAAGATAGTGCTATCAATGAATTCACCTGTCGTATTGAGAATCTATATGAGACAAAAATGAAATTTATTGATTCTCTCTGCGAGAAGTACTATTCATATAACGGAAGTGTAAGAGATAAATATGTTCTAGAAGAAATTGATAATATGATTGCGAGCATTTCGGATGATAATGAAATAGCTACTCTTGAGTCGATTATCGATGCATTTAATGATAATGTCATGCAACATATAAAAGAGACCTTTCCTCGTATAAAGGAGAAGGATTATCGTTTTCTTTGTTATTGGTATGCTGGTTTCTCTACATGGACCATGAGTCTGCTTCTTAATGAGCGTATCGAAAATATATATAACAGAAAATCCCGTCTTAGAAAGAAATTTGAGGAGACAGATTCAGAGTATCGTGATTTATTTCTGCGAAACTTATATTAATTTGTTGATAGTCAATAGATTATACTTATAAGAATGTGAATCGCTGAATATCAGTGAGTTATAAATTTGATAGGTTCCTGTTTTTCGTCCCTCGATGTAATTATCTGATAATTAATACGTTAATTGGTGAGGTTGTGCTAGATATTGATAGATTATTGTGCGATGTTTTCTATTAAATTGTTAGTGTTTATGTATAATTTCGCGAATGTAATCACTAATTAAACAGTATTATTATGAGATGTATTATCGCAACCGTAGCAATGGCTATCGTTTTGCCATTGCTAACTATGTTTTCTGCTTCTGCGGATGTTACTCCTAGACCAAAGCCAATCAAAACTCCAGTCATTATCGTGATTGTACAAAATCCGATTTCAATTCCTGGACAGCCTCGTTCTTTAACTGAAGTACCGATTGAGTGTGTGTATGAACCAATGTCTAATGGTATTTACATTACTTTCACATCAAATATTGGTAATGTTGAAGTAATTGTCGAAAATACATTCACAGGTGAGTATGTCAGTGGAAGTGCTGATACTGTATCTGGACAATTATTTGTTCCTATAAGCGGATCTGAGGGCGTTTATACTATAACATTTATAACGGATTCAGGTTCAGAATATTATGGCTCGTTCGAGTTGTAATTTCATCTGATAGTATATTTTGCAAATATATGTCTGTCCGAGGTAATTCGGACAGACATTAAATTATATGGATATGATGTTCTATAATGATTATGATGAAGTAAAACGTACATCAAAGCGTATTGTAATAGATTTGGATAACAGTACATATGCAAAAGCTTTATCTGAATCGGAAATTATCCATGTTTATGAATATCATGCTTTGTGTCGGTATATTGATGAGCGTATAGATGTTCGTAAAAAAGATAAGTATGAATCAGAACTGCCTAATGAGACTATAACGGTACTTGGTTCGCGAGGCTCCGGTAAAACGACTTTTTTGCAGACTATAATCAGAAAATATGAGAATATATCGGATGTGTGTATATTAGGGCTTATAGACCCTACTATGATTGAAGACAAAGGCCATATTTTTCTTACGATCTTATCAATTATCAATAGAAAGGTCAAGGAATACTTGAAGACACAATATTCTGTATGTAATAGCAACTACGCATATTATCATAAGCGATGGGAAGAAAAATTGAAGTCCTTGGCAAGTGGATTGCCTTCTGTTGAAGGTGTCGGATATTCATATGATTCCTGGCAGGATCCGACCTTTATAATGGAGCGTGGCCTGGACGCTGTTGATGCTGCTTATAATCTTCGTAAGATGTTTTATGAGTTGACTGATCTGGCATTGGAAATCCTGGATAAGAAGATCTTTCTGCTGGTATTGGATGATATAGATGTGGATTTTCGCAAGGGATGGATGGTTTTGGAAACTATACGTAAGTATCTGACAAAATCTAATATCATTACTATAATCAGTGGTGATTATAATCTTTTCTCTAAATCGGTCAGAAAAGTTCAGTGGAAGAACATAGGTAAGGCTCTGATTAAGAATGATTGTGAAAAACTTAATATGATGCAGGCATATAATAGGGTCGTAACTGATATTGAAGAACAATATTTAAGAAAGATCCTGAAGCCTGCCAACAGATTGTTCCTGAATACCATATTGCAGAATATGAATGATTTTTCAATTATGTTGAAAACTTCCGAAGGCAATGAAATATCGATCAAGAAGTATTATTCAACATTTATATCGAGATTAGGTATTAGAAATAAGAGTCAGTTGACCCTTTACCTTAATTTTATTTTAGGTCTTCCTTTAAGGACCCAGATTCAGCTACTGAAGAGATTGGATACAAATCTTACGCCTACTGCCATATTGGATACATTTGCAAGTCATCTTTATTCTTATCAGATAAATGTTGAACAACTTCAGACGAATAAGTGGTTTATAATGCCTGAAGTCTTGAGATTCCTCATAACCAGCAAGTTTCTCAATGATGCATTCAAATTGCAACCGGTCATGCTGGAACAATCTTTTAATCAGTGTCTGTTCCCTTTAGGAGTGTTGGTTTGCATTAAGATAAAAGATACACCAGCCTTGGTCTTTGATTATTTTGTTCGAATCGGTTACATGAAAAATTTGGGTGATCTGATCGAATACAGCGATGAGTACTCGCTTGCTTTGCATCCTTCTTTCGAGTCTTTGTGTGACCAAAGTGCTATATTTGAAGACAAGGGATTGAATGATATTGCTTGTAAAATTTCATCATATACATTAGCATGTCTCAGGCAGCTTGCAACTAAACGTTTTAATTATGCACCATATGGTATATTGGAAGTATTGGATAGGCCTGCTTCTGGATTGATGTCTTTGCTATGGGATATTCCTACCTTGTCTGTAGAAATCGGACGTCGTAGAAACTTTTTCTCTTTCCCTGTATTATTGGGATCAATAGAAGAATTATTGCGGTGTTATGAAGAAAGCCCAAGAGATATAGAAAAATGTATATTGCAGTTAGCTCAGGTAAAAATATATCAGTTACCTAAGTTTACAAATGACACAGGTCCTGTTATCGATGAGCAGATAAAGTTTATCGGATTAGATATACAAGAAGATGAAACTTTGAAGATACTGACTCAATTTGCTGAAATCTTTAAGAAATGGGCGGAGTCCTATCCTAAGCAGAAAGTATCTCCTCATCTTTTAGGAAGTATGTCGAGTCGTGCTTTTAAGGCATTTAAAAACTTGGATAGCTCTGCTATCATACGGCGTATGCCTGAAAATCGCTATCTGACCCATGTAGAAGGTATCAAAATGTTTATTATAGCCTTCATGAATGCGGTTCTTGTAGAGGATTTCAATGAGTTTATTCCTAATATATTATTGAGTACCAATAATCCAAAAACATCAGATACTCAATTTTATCTGAATATCATTAAGGCAACTCAATTAAATCATAAATTATATGATCTTCTTATCTCAAGATGGATATTGGCATGTCCATTATTGTTAATATTTAAAGGAAAAAGTCAGCATGATGATCACTTATACAATTATATTAAAGAATATATAAGTCGTGAGGATTTTGACTTTTTGATGTCAAACTCTTTGAATAATAAGTATTAATGTAATGCTTCAATATTCGATATACCGTCATCTTTTATCGGATAATCTGTCTCTAGCTGCTTTTATGAAGTCTGAGGCAGTTTCTGTCTATGACGTCAAAAGACGTCTTGCTATGCTTGAACGCGCTGATAATAAGACAATTCCAGATCATTATTACAAATTAGGAGCAGAGTTTTCCTTTAGAAGAGTCAGTTCAGAAAGTCGTATGGATTATATTCCAATTGATAATCTTGCTGATCTTATTTGGTTCGGATTGGAAAAGTTGTCCAAGAGGCATCTGGAGATGATTGATGGCAGAATATATGTAAAGCAGAAGATGCAGACAAAATGGCAGGAATTGATTACAAAAATCCCACCGTTGCTCTTGCAGATGGCATTCCTTCAGAAAGAAAAGGTCTTTACTGGCGATTTAAATACCTATATTACAGATAATATTCTGCCTAATGTAAGATATACTGCGCTTCCTTATCCCTATATTCCGAATATGGAGCAGTTCATGAGAGAGAAAAACGGATTGAATGATCTCCATATACATTTAAATGGTACAACGGAATTTGATATTGCATGGCAGGATATGCTGGATAATCCATTCGACATATATATGGATTTCTCAGCGGGTTATAAAAATGATATGGTCAAGGAGTTGTTTGAAGATGTATCATTTATAAATAACCCCAATGATATTCTGCATATGCTTCGTATTGCCCGTGGAATTCGTTGGAAACTTGTAGATGTCATCCTTGGAAAAAATCATACGGTTGATGTAAATAATGGAGATAAGACTGATTTTTTGAATTATAATGATTCTGTTTCCGGCCATCCGTTAAAGTATCATATCCCTTCTGAAAACAAGCTTGTTCTGGAAGCTATGTTTTATGTGATTGTATTGAGCTGTCTTAAACGGACACAGTCAGAACGTATTGCGGAATTGTTTTATTTTTATCTTCAGATTCTTGGTTTGTTCAACAGATTACTGGTACAGCAGACCTCCCAGTTTGGCTTCTTACAGTTTCAGAAGTATACTTTGAATCAGTTACGCAGTCACGTTGAGCAGCAATATCTCAGTCGCTTTTTGCAATTGCATGGCAATGATGGACGAAATGTGCGTCTTCTGGAAGGACGTTTTTCACCTAAAGACTCTTTAGATGGAAATATGGAATTGCTTTCAAATATCTTTGCAGGATGGCATGCTCTAAAACAAACTCTGGAATATGATAGAATGGATACTGAATCTCCGGAATTATATCTGATAGCACATTTTATTAAAAAAAAGGATTGTGATGATGCTTTCATTCCTTTCAGAAAGCTTAGGGTGAAATTTGGCAGAAAGCCAGAGTCCTTGCATTGATGAAAGAAAAAAATGTGATGTACGCAGATAAGATTGTTGCAATAGATGCTGCTGCGTCTGAACTAGATACTCCTCCGGAAGTATTTGCACCGGTGTTCAGGTACTTGAGACGGAATGGGTTCAGATACATTACATATCATGCTGGTGAAGACTTTTATCATATTGTTTCAGGGATGAGGGCAGTGTATGAAGCAATTACTTTTCTGTGTATGAATAATGGTGACAGGATTGGTCATGCAACCGCTTTGGGATTGGATATTTCTCAATGGAAGAATTCAGTAAAGGGCAAAATATTGATGCGTTGCGGTGACCGTCTTGATGATCTGCTTTTCATATATCATTTGATTTCAGAAACGCACGAAGAGTCATTGTCTATGGTTTTACCATTTGTTGTAGAAAAGATAAATAGTCTCGCCGTCTCAATATATGGTGATTATTATAGTGTTTCGGAGCTTGTTCAAGCTTGGAAGGCACGTCTTATATGCCCTTTCCATCTTGAGGTTTTAAGTTCCGGTCATGAGAGTGCCATGTATGTTGTTGATGACGAAGAATTGAAATCAGCATCAGTATTGTCCGACAGGATCAAGAAATTGCTTTTGGCATATAATTCAAGAGAGTGCCGTAGACGTCGTAATGATATCATAGAGGTTGATGTACCTGATATCCTGAATATAGACCAGCTGCATGTTTTACAGCTGCTGGTATTGCGAATCATGCATGAAAAAGAAATTGTTATAGAAACTTTGCCCACCAGCAATGTGAGGATTTCCAGTCATTTGTCGATGGATACTTACCAGTTATGGAATTGGATAAAATGGGAAGATGAGGGTCATAGTATTCCTCCAATCGTTTTAGGCACAGATGATCCTGGAATTTTCTGTACCAATATATATAATGAATATGCTAATTTGTATTGTAATTTGACAAGCAGATGTAAGATGACTCATGTTGATGCCATGAAGTATGTTGAAAAATTATATAGGAATAGTGTTGTTTATCAATTTAAGAAGAACTAGCATATGAAACCTAAGTTGTTCATTGGTTCATCAAAAGAAAATGAACCTGTTTTGCGACAAATTGAAAAGCGACTTAATCCATATTTCGATTGTGTACCCTGGACTGATGAGGTGTTCAGATTGAATCAGAATTTTTTGAGTGATTTGCTTAGACAGACGAGAATTGTAGATTATAGTCTTGTTATCTTTTCGTGTGATGATGAGGCAATAATTCGTGATAAGCGTGAGTTTGTGCCAAGGGATAATCTCTTGTTTGAACATGGCTTGTTTCTGAGTCGTTTGGGACCAGACCATGCATTTGTTGTTTGTGAGCATAATGTTAAACTACCATCTGATTTATATGGCATAACACTTCCATATTATGAAGTAACTAATGAAAACGGAAATAAACTGATTACAGAAGATTCATTGCGTAATACCATTACTGAACTTTGTAAAATGAGTTCTAAACCAATTCATGGATATGCTGATTCTCTGGCAATTGGAATGGCAAAAAACTATTTTGATAATTATATTTCTGTTATTGCTGATGCAATGGCATCTAGGAGCCCGTTTTCAGTAAAGATCGGATTACGGAGAGTCAGATTATCAAAATTTGTAATTTTAGATCCATGCAACCCTCGTACATCTGATATAAAGAAGATTGCTGTTGATTTTTATAAGAAACATAATTTGATCGAGTGTAAAATAAGAACCTCCATCAGGGACTATTCTGTATTTGTAGATAAAAGGGAATGCATTGTCTATGATATGCCGACGATATTGAATTCTATACCTTATATTGTGGATTGGTATTTCAATGAATGTGAGGTACAGGTTAAATCTGCTGATTGTGAAATTGCGAAAAAGAAGGAATTTAATGTGTTTTTCAAGACATTGAAGAGATTGATTGATGCTGATGTGAATTGCAGAAAACATATTGAGATACATGGTGTGGAATGAGGGGGATATTTGAAGAATGATTCCTAGATGTAATTTTTGCTAGGATGTTCCAATGTTAATTTTTGTATATTATATATCAATTGGCATAAAATCGGAACTTTTTTATAAGTTTGTGGTATTGATTAAACTAATGTATTATGCTGCACACTGATAATCTGTCTATTGGCATATTTATCGATGGAGGATATTATGCCAAGATCAATGAGGGACTTCAGCAGAGAAAGATGGCTGAAGGGGTTGATATGAAGGGCTTGTTTGCCTTTATTCCGGAGATGATTGCAAAGATTGCGGGAGTGGACAGGAAGCATCTTTATGTTACGGAAGCTCATTATTACAGAGGGCGTTTCAGGGCTAAGGATGCTGATGAGAGGAACCTTCTGTTAAGCGAAAGGAAGTTTGAAGATAACCTCATTGAAAATGATGTGATTTTCCATTATAAGCATCTTAGGGAGGCACCTGGCGGCGGTATCATAGAGAAAGGTATTGATACATGGTTAGCTCTTGATACATATGAGCTTACACTTTATCGGAAATTCGATTATGTCGTGCTTGTCAGTGGAGATGCCGATCATGAGATGCTTGCGCGAAAGCTCAAGGCATTGAAGACACATACTGTTCTGCTGACGTGGGATCCAGCCAATACAGGTTCCACTTCCAGATTCCTTACAGAAGAAGTCTGCACGCATGCCGACCTGAATAAGATGATTGCTGCCAATCCATCCATTTTGAAGCGGTTGACATATTGATGTAGTCGTTTTTTATGAAGATACTTTCAATATTGTTTCCCACCGGTATGGGGACTCCGGTTTGCTTATATCACGAAAAAACTCTAAATTTGTAAAGATATGCCCATGTGACGGGCTCGGATTAAAGTTTTCGTATATGAAGATAGCAGTAGCAGGTACCGGTTATGTCGGTCTTTCGCTTGCGACACTTATATCACAGCGCCATAGCGTTAAAGCCGTTGATATTCTGCCTGAAAAGGTTGATATGATCAATTGCCGTCAGTCTCCGATCCAGGATGAATATATTGAAAAGTTTTTTGCGGAGAAGGAACTTGACCTGACTGCAACATTGGATGCTGATGATGCTTATCGTGAGGCTGAACTTGTCGTGATAGCAGCTCCTACCAATTATGACCCGCAGAAGAATTTCTTTGATACATCGGCAGTTGAGACTGTCATTGAGAAGGTGCTTTCCGTCAATAAGGATGCGGTCATGGTGATAAAGTCCACCATTCCGGTGGGATATACGGCATCGGTCCGCAGGAAGTACAATACAACAAATATTCTTTTTTCTCCGGAATTCCTTCGTGAATCCAAGGCTCTTTATGACAATCTCTATCCTTCGCGAATCATTGTTGGTATGGACATGTCTGATGAGTGTCAGGTGAAAGCGGCCCGGACATTTGCTTCATTGTTGCAGGAAGCTTCCCTGAAACCTGATGTAGAGACCCTTTTCATGGGTGTTACCGAGGCGGAGGCTGTGAAGCTTTTTGCCAATACATATCTTGCTCTACGTGTTTCGTATTTCAATGAGCTTGACACATATGCAGAGATGAAAGGACTTGATACACAGGATATCATAAAGGGTGTGTGTCTTGATCCACGTATTGGCGACCACTATAATAATCCGTCATTCGGTTACGGTGGCTATTGCCTGCCAAAGGATACGAAACAGCTGTTGGCAAACTATGATGATGTCCCTCAGGAGATTATGCGTGCCATCGTTGAGAGCAATCGCACCCGCAAGGATTTTATAGCAGACAGGGTTCTCCAGAAGGCAGGATACTATTCATATAGCAGAGGCTATGATTATAATGCTTCTCAGGAGAAGAAGTGTACCATTGGGGTATATCGTCTTACTATGAAATCGAATTCGGATAATTTCCGTCAGAGTTCCATCCAGGGCGTTATGAAACGTATCAAGGCAAAAGGTGCTGAAGTTATTGTATATGAGCCTAAACTGGAGGATGGTTCGACATTTTTCGGTAGTCTCGTGGTGAATGATATTGAGAAGTTCAAGCAGATGAGTCAGGCAATTGTTGCCAACAGGTATGATTCGTGTCTTGATGATGTCTTGGATAAGGTCTATACAAGAGATGTATTCAAAAGAGATTAGTTTTATGCAAGATAACCATGTAGTTATAATGGCGGGAGGTATCGGGAGCAGGTTCTGGCCTATGAGTACGCCTGAGTTTCCGAAACAGTTCGTGGATGTGATGGGATGTGGCAAGACAATGATCCAGATGACGGTAGAACGTTTTGTGCCTATCTGTCCGATGAATAATATCTGGATCGTAACCAGTGCCGCATATGTCGATATTGTACGTTCTCAGCTTCCTGATGTTCCGGCGGAGAACATTCTGGCCGAACCTTGTGCTCGTAATACTGCACCATGTATTGCTTATGCTTGCTGGAAAATCAAGGCGAGACACCCGCATGCCAATATAGTCGTTGCTCCATCGGATGCTATCGTTACTGATGTGGATGAGTTCATAAGAATAATTTCAGAGTCCTTGAAGTTTGCAGCAGAAGGAAAGCGTATAGTGACGCTAGGAGTCAGGCCAACCAGACCTGAGACGGGTTATGGATATATAGCCGCGGCAGCCCAGGTGGATGGATCAGAATTGTATGAGGTTGAGTCTTTCCGAGAGAAGCCATCGCTTTCTGTTGCCAAGGAGTATCTTGCAGCCGGCACTTATCTGTGGAATGCAGGTATATTTGTATGGAATGTGGATACTATTGTTGACTCCCTCAGAAGCTTTGTCCCTGGTCTTGCGGACAAGATGGATGAGATGTCAAGGGCATTCTATACCAGCAATGAAACTGAAGTTGTTGGAGATATTTTCCCGACATGTGATAAGATTTCTATTGATTATGCGGTGATGGAGAAGGCTGATTACATATATACCTTCCCATCTGATTTCGGATGGAGTGATGTAGGTACATGGGGATCGCTGTGGACATTGCTGCCGCATGATGAGAATGGTAATGCTGTTGTTGGACAGAATGTTCATGTGTATGATTGTCATGGATGTATCGTACATGCCCCTGATGCGACGAGCATAGTGCTGGAAGGTATGGAAGATAGTATTGTGGTTGAGCGTGGCGGACGTATCCTCATATGCCGCCTTAGTGATGAACAAAGGATAAAGGATTTTGATAAGTGACGTGATATGAAAAAAATGTTTACCGTGCTGATTGCAGCATTTCTTTTCCTGCTTGCTGCTGACGATTGCATGGCTCAGTTCAGCAAGATGTCAATAGGGGATTATGGAGTGGAATCCATAACTCCTGAGAGTTTCTCTTCTGTAAGCGGAACAGTCTGGGTGAAGGTAAATAATCCGATGGAAGGCTTTACCGTTTCTGATATACATGGGATGGTGTATAAGAAGGGATCGCCTTTTATCCAGGGTACTGCTTCGGATTTCAGGGTATCTTCCGGCGATTCCAAGGTTACGGTTTCTGGACGTGCTGCCTTGTGCCCTGGAGCATCCATATGGAGTGTGCTGGGGCTTATCTTTTTTGAACCGTCAGATTATAGTGTGGACCTGTCTTTGAGGATAACTTTGGATTCCGGTGAGTCGCGTGTTGTGGAGAAGAGAGGCATGCCTGTGAGCGAACTTCTGAAACTGAAGTGATGCACTCATAGAGAGGTGAGAAGGATGATCAGTCCGCTGATACAGATGTAGGCATAGACAATGTATGAAAATATGCGGTTAGGGATGTGTCTGAAGGCATAACCACCTAGTAGAAGACCGACAGCGGCCCCGCCTATACCAGCAAGATAACCCCATCCTACGCTTTCGGAGAGATATCCGTTGCATGAGCGTATGATGGTCATTCCGGCATTGCCTATGGCAAAGTACATTTGTGTCATTGCCATGTAATGTTCTTTATCCGGTTCGGATGAAATGAAATACAATACGGCTGGAGGACCTTGCATTCCGAAGAATCCTCCCATAACCCCGCTGAGCATACCTGTCCCGATCTGCCATGCAGGGGTGGTGCCTATACGTATCCGATTCCGCAGGAAGGCAAAATAAAGCCCTGTAATGATGAGGGTTCCTCCTAAAATCTGTCTCATGAGATTACCTTCAATCCTGTTTAGGAAACATATGGAGGCAGCGGATACGATGATGAATGCACCGAGAATCGGACAGAGCCTTTTCCATGAAACAAGTTTCCGCATTCTGAAGGCTATTGTAATGGAAGTGGTGAGAGCGAGCAGGCCGGACAGGGTAGTGGCTTCTCCATATGAAGGCATCAGAAATGGAAGAACAGTCATGATGAATATGCCGAACCCGAATCCTGTCGTCCTCTGCACGAAGCTGGCTCCTGATGCCAGCAGAAAGATCTCTATCCCGTTTTCCATTACATATACTGCATTGATTTGATTTCTTTGCAAAGCTACTCATATGCTGTCGTAAATGCAATGATTGATGCTGCATTCTTTAAAAATGCAGCATCATTGTATACATGATATATGATTTAATGCAGGCCCTTGATCTGATCTCATTCTGTGGATTTGTTCTCCCAATGGAATGGGGCAAAGTCTGAAGATGGATCACGCCATGATGGTTTTCTTCTGGAGTAGATGATAAGGGGAATTACCACCATCAGCACACATCCGATTATCAGGACAGAGTACCATATGGTCGTGTTTCCTATGTTGATCTGACCAGGAGGAATGAAACTCAGTACAAAAGCCAGCAGCGATCCTCCGAATCCCGTGATTCCCAATATCCACATAAGCGCATTGCCTTTGCCAAGCCGGAATGGACGGGCTGCTGATTTCATCTTATAGCGCAGTGAGATTGCTGCAGCGAACATGAGCATGTACATTATGAGATATAGCAGGATTGTAAGCTGCGATAGTATCTGATAGAATGACTGCACTGAAGGCATTACGACGAATAAAAGTGAAAGGAGTGTTACTATTCCACCCTGCACAAGCAGTATGTTGCGCTGTACACCGTTATTGTTGCTCTTCTGGAAGAATGGTGGCAGATACCCTGCCTTTCCTACAGTGTATATACCTTTTGACGGACCGGCAACCCATGTCAGCACACTTGCCAGCACCCCGAACATCAATGCTATTGCAATGACGGGTCCGGCCCAAGGAATATGAAAATACTTGAAGAAGTTGTCAAAGCCTATCAGCAAGGATTGCGTCAGGTTTATGTCCTTTGCAGGAATAATCACTCCTAGGGCAAATGTTCCAAGAATGAAGATGCAGACAGTGGCAAGAGAACCTATTATGATCGCTTTTGGATAATTTCTCGAAGGATTATTGACATCCATTACGTGTACTCCCATCATTTCCATTCCGGCATAGAACAGGAATATGCTGCTTGCCAATACGAGGTTGTCGAGTTTTGTCAGATCCGGAATGAAACTCTGGTTCATGTCCATGTAGTTGTGTCCTCCAGTGGCGATGTATATGATTCCGAGTACGATCAGCAATGCCGCAGGGATAATCGTGCCTATCAAGCCTCCCCATTTGCTGATCTTTCCAACCCATCCTATTCCTTTGAGTGCGATGAGTGTGGCTGTCCAGTAGATGGCAAGAACTGTAACGAGAGTGAATATCTTGTTAGATGCAAGAGCTGCATCTGAAGCATCGTTGATTCCTATGAATGCCAGGGATACTGCTCCAAATGTCAGTACAGTCGGATACCAAATGGTTGACTCTATCCATTGCAGCCAGATGGCGAGAAATCCTGCTCTTGGGCCGAAGGCCTCTCCGACCCATCGGAAGACTCCACCTTGTTTGTCGGAAAACATTGCCGCAAGTTCTGCAGCTACCATTGCAGTCGGAATCAGGAATACAATGGCTGCAAATAGATAATAAAATGCTGACGAGAGTCCATAGACCGCTTCTGATGGCAGCCCTCTAAGACTT
The DNA here is from genome assembly GCA_017442315.1 of Bacteroidales bacterium. Taxonomy (GTDB): domain Bacteria; phylum Bacteroidota; class Bacteroidia; order Bacteroidales; family UBA932; genus Cryptobacteroides. The sequence goes on along the minus strand of JAFRZX010000101.1, from coordinate 2,299 downwards.
ACTACAGCCGTTATGTTCATGATTGCCAGTGTTGTGACACTTAGTTTAAGTGTCTTGCCGGCGCTTCCTTTCTGTGTATTCATGGCCTGTGATTATTTAATGTGTGAAAACGTGTCCTTTATGTTTCTTTCCTTTGTTGACAGATATGCGTGACGGAGTCGGGTACTCTAGTTTTTCCAGTTCTGCGACTGCATTTCTGATGTCTCCGATCAGCATGTCGGCCATGTCACGTGACATTCCCTGACGGACAACGATTCTCATTACTACCATATCTTGAATGTCAGCCGGCATTGTATACGCTGGTACCATCCATCCGCTTTGCATCAGTTTGTCCTGAAGGTCAAAAAGTGTCCAATTTGCATTCTTGTCGTATTCCGGCTTGAGTGTCCATATGAAGAGAGGATTGTCCAGGGTTTTTGAGTAATTCCTGAAACATGGCATGCTTCCTATGGCGTCGTGGCAATATTTGGCGATTGCCATTGAGTTTGAGTGTATCTCTCGGTATCCTTCCTCGCCAAGATGAATGAAATTATAGTATTGTGCCAGTATCTGTGCTGCAGGACGTGAGAAGTTCAGGCCGACTTGTGTGATGTTTGCACCGAGATAATTTACACTGAATGACATCTCTTCCGGGAGATATTTCTTGTCACGCCATACCACCCATCCCAGTCCAGGGTATACCAGTCCGTATTTATGGCCTGAAGTTGATATTGAAATGACCCATTTAAGACGGAAATCCCATTTTTTATCAGGATTGAGGAAAGGAAGTATGAAGCCTCCTGATGCAGCATCTACATGAATAGGAATATCGTATCCGGTCTTTGCATTATATTCTTCAAGGGCATCATTAAGAGCTTCTATGTCGTCGTTCATGCCTGTCCATGTTACTCCTGCAATAGGTACGATGCATATTGTGTTTTCATCACACATTCTGATCGCTTCCTCAATATTCAATGTAGGATGCTTGTGAGTGATTGGAACTGTACGCATCTCTATCTGCCAGAGCTGACAGAATTTCTCCCATACAACCTGATACGCGGAGCTCATTACCAGATTTGGCTTGTCGAGTGGTTTACCGGCTGCTTTTCTGCGGGAACGCCATCTGAGCCATGCGGCTACACCACCAAGCATGCATGCTTCTGATGATCCGATACCTACTGCTCCTGTCTTCCATTCCGTTACTTCGGGAGAATGCCACATATTGGCTACCATGTTGATGCATCTGCCGCACATTACCGCAACCCGCGGGTATTCAGTTTCGTCTATATAGTTGATTCCAACAGCCTCATTCATCAATCTTGTACCATAGTCATCCATATATGTGGTGACAAATGTTGCCAGATTCAATCTTGGTTGGGTTTGTGGGAAAGTCTCGTCCTTGACTATCTGATAGGCTGTTTCTGCAGGCATCTTGTGTTTCGGGATGAATTCGGAAGCTGCCGGACTGCGCATTTCCTCTGATCCGTAGATGATGCCATCATTGTTTCCTGTGTTTCGTTTCGTGTCCATAGTTTTTAATAATTATAAATTAACTATTCGTCTGCTATGTCACAAAATATGCCAGTCGTACTAATCTGACGTCTTCTCACATATTATTCTGTCATCAATTTCTTCTTGTCCCCTCCATTTGTTTCTTTAGAAAAATTATTTTCTATGATCATTTAGATCCTCAAGCTGCTCTGGGGTAGGGTGAAATACCTGATACCTCCATCCGCAGGCATTTTCAAATGCACGTCTTCCAGCCGGTGTCATGAGGCCACGATCTTCGAGATCCATACATCTGTCCATGTTAAGTTTGGTCCAATGGCTGTTCTTGCCCCGAGGGGAGAGTCTCTGTGCGAGTCTGCCATCAGGAAGCTTGCTTACTATGCCGAGGTGCAGCCAATATTCGCCGTAGGCGAAATGTAAAATTTTGTGTAGATTTTAGAATATTGTTCCTCGATGAGATTTGTTACATATCGGTCATCGACAAGCCTTTTTGCGATACGGCATAGTCCTTAAACTTGCCTGTGGCACGAGTAAAGACATCAACTTTCTCATTAAGAGCATCAGCATCGAAGTTTTCCTCTTTTCTCTTTACCTCAATGAATACAGCTTCGTTGTTCAATTCGTTTTCGGCAACAATATCAATTTCATTCTCACCCTTCCGGTTCCACCAACTGCCGATGCGTGTGTACGCCTTGCTCTCCATAAGCACACGCTTGAAATATCGTTCAAGCATCTTGCCGCTGAAAGTCTCGTAGTCGCGGTTGATGATAGTCTTTACAGCATCGTAGTTCTCAATTTCAAGCATATAGTT
>JAFRZX010000100.1 GCA_017442315.1 Bacteroidales bacterium | reverse complement strand
CATGTCGGTATCTGCGGCGAGCACGGCGGCGATCCCACGTCCGTTGAGTTCTGCCACTCCATCGGCCTGGACTACGTGTCCTGCTCCCCCTTCCGCGTGCCCATCGCCCGCCTGGCCGCTGCGCAGGCAGCCATCAACGCTTCCAAGTAATACCATCAATCTCCCCGGCTTAGTCCGGGGAGATTCTGAATCCAGAACAGAGGAGGAGCAATATGCATTTATGCGACAGAATCAACAGCGGCATGCTGTTTTACGAGCACGGCCATACCGATCCTATTGATATCCAGCAGGAAAGACAGCTCCAGGAAGAGCGTGACCATTGCAAGGCAGTCATGTTTGAATATAATAACACCCATCCCAGGGAAGATGCACGGCGTCATGACATCATGAAAAGCATTCTGGGAAGCTGCGGCCAGCGTTTCTTCTTTGAGCCTCCGGTGCATATGTCCTACGGTAAGCATGTGCATATTGGAGAAAACTTCTATTCCAATTTCAATCTGGTACTGGTGGATGATGGGGAGATCTTCATTGGTGACAAGGTCATGATCGGCCCCAATGTGACCCTCTGCACCACCGGACATCCGGTGTATCCTCTGTACCGGGAAATGGTCGCTCATTATTCGCTGCCCATCCGGATCGGAAACAATGTCTGGATCGGCGCCCATAGTGTGGTGCTTCCCGGTGTTACCATTGGAGACAATGCGGTGATCGGCGCAGGCAGCATCGTGACACGGGATATCCCTGCCAATACTGTAGCCGTTGGAAATCCCTGCCGTGTGATGCGTGAGATCTCCGAGCGGGATAAGGAATACTACTCCCGGGATATGAAGGTCGATTATCCCTATACACTACGTTAGAAATAATCATCCTATAAAAAAGTCTCGCACAGGACCATGTGGGTATCCTGTGCGAGTTTTATTCATTTCGGAGATATTGGGGATTTGTTATGCCTCAGAGAACTGATCCTTACCGACCAGACACATGGGGCATTCAAAATCATCGGGAACATCATCCCATTCGGTACCGGGAGCAATGCCGCCTTCAGGGTACCCCTTCTCTTCGTCATATTCCCAGCCGCAAAGATCGCATACATATTTCATATGTGTAGCCTCCAATCCTATCGTTTGTTTTCTTTGGGTAAAGCCATTATAGCAAATGCATGAGATTAGTTCAATTGGTCAAAATTACACATCCTGCCACCCGAATTACATCATAATCTACAGAACCATCAGTAGTGTTTTAGCAGGGATGAGTATGCAGCCAAGTTTATTCCTCGTGCTGATATGAGCAGATATCCTAGTGTCCGAAAAAATTAATCATATGTAACGCAAAACAGCACGCCTGTCCTGGGCGTGCTGTTTTGCATCGTTGAATTGCGGAGTATTTGGATGGATGTCCTCTTGTGTAAAATACTCCTCTCGGGAAGGATGATTCAAGAATCCAGGATAATTATTTTGTGCATGTTCAGGAATACTTAGTTCATTCAAATTCTAATATTTGACTGCTATAATATGCACATACAGGGTATGAACTATAAATTCCTGAACATATCTCACAAAAAAGATGCATCAGCGTCGGGGAGGATAGTATGAATTCTGCGAAAGAAGCCCGTGGGAAGTATCTGCTTGCCAATGCATTGGCGGCAAAGAGCCTGCAGAAAAACAAAAAGCAAGGGCTGAACGTATGTCCTGCAGTACTGAATACCTTTGTCGATGATCGGATGATTGCCTATCGGCTGGATCTGGGCTTGCTAGAGATTCCTGTTAATCTGATCGCCGGAGTCGCAGAGTCCAGTGAAAAGGCCATGCTGTATACCAAGGAGTTTCTGCCGATTTCTGCTCCAGACAGCGAATTTGCAAATACTTGGCGGGGCATATATGAGAAGTATCTGAATCATGAAGAAATCTTCAGTGAGATTTCTTGCTATGAGTATCTAGGCAAGTTCTATGTCTTGGACGGATTGAAGCGTGTGAGTGTTACGAAATTCCTTGGCACACGCACCATGAAGGCTCAGGTAGTCCGCATTATCCCTATCCGGACAGATGTCAAGGAAGTAGAGCGGTATTTTGATTTTCTCGGTCAGTATCGTCTCACCCAGTTGTATCAGCTGCAGTTTACGCAGCAGGGATTCTTTGATCAACTTCAGATTGCCTTGGGTAAGAGTGTGAACTACCGGTGGAGCGAAGGTGACAGATCTCGTTTTCTCATGCATTGGTACACCATTGAAGAAGCCTTCCGAAAGTCCTATGGGGAAACGCTGAATATTACAACTGCTGACGCATTGGTGGTTTTGCTGCGGAAGTATCCCTACGAACAGATCATCCGGATGGAGTCCTGGATACTGGCCCGAATTTTCCAGGCTTCCTGGAAAGAGCTGTGCGCTCTGAGTTTGCCGGAGCTCACCGTTGTTGGAATCAAGCCGCAAGTACCGCAGCTTCAAACTGCTTAAGCTCATTGCTGGGCATTCGGTTGCCATTTTGACCTCCTCCTCATCTCCTGCATTATGAGTTTCCAAGTCCGAATGCCATATTATATTGCCCCGGTTCCATCTGGAATCGGGGTTGATTTGTGCCTTTTACACATGCGGTAGGACAATTTTGTGTATATATTAACGAACTTATGACATTCAAAAAATAATATAGAAAATATATAATACTAGCGTGCAGAGGAAGAAATTCCTAATCTAAAAATGCACAAAACTACAAAACAAATCCAGTAAAGGAGGAAGTTATTATGCGATTTCAGACAGAGGTGTGGGATCTGTATTCCGCAGCCCAGAACCAGGCTAAGCGCACTGTGCGGAAGGGTGCTGCCAGAGGGGCAGATACCAACCTGCCGATGCTCAAGTCCGTTCTCAATCAGGATAAGGTTGCAGGAGAAGTAGATCTGGGTGTTGTGAACATCCCCGTCAAGCAGATTGTGGGAATTGTATCAGACAGCGACAGAGACCTCTACACCGCTGATTTTCTGCCGATTCCTTCTGTTCGGAGTGAATATGCACAGAAGTGGACGCAGATCTATTTGGAGCATCTGAGCGATGCCGGCCTTTCCGAGCCTATCCGCTGCTATGAGTACCTTGGCGTTTTTTATGTTATCGATGGCAAGAAGCGCGTCAGTGTTCTGAAAGCCCATGGCGAGATGATGGTCAAAGCCAATGTGATCCGGATTCTGCCTGTCCAGTCCGAGGATCCGAAGATCCAGGCCTATAATGAGTTTTTGAAGACCTATGAGAAGACCGGTCTTTACCAGATTTCTTTTTCCCAGACCGGTAAGGTTGAGACCTTCTTGAAGGCCCTGGGCTACGAACCCGATCATGTATGGAACGAGACCGACCGTTTCGGCTTCATTTTCCACTGGT
>JAFRZX010000099.1 GCA_017442315.1 Bacteroidales bacterium | reverse complement strand
TTACTCAACAGGGTCTTGGTTGAACTCAACAAGAAGCATCGTTAAAAGCAGAAGAGGCAACGGCAGTTATTCTACCGTTGCCTTTAGTTTTGTCTGTCTTTTATTCTTCCGCTGTTATATATCTTAGGGTGGGTACTTCTTTGATCTACCAATCTGACCGTGTCCTACTGACACCTAAAGGGCATAGTAACCCCTTGGTGAATTGGACAATCATTTTTTAGGTCAGATAATAACGATTGCTTGTAAAAGAACCATTCTTGCGTTTCTTGTATTCCTTCCGCACAAGACCTGCTTTCTCCAAGTCTTTGACGGCTCTGCGGACGGTTTTATCAGAGATGGACAGTTCTTTCGCAATTGTCTTGACACTCGGCCATGCTTTCTTATCCTTGTCGCATCGGTCGTAAAGGTAAATGTAAACGAGCTTCGCCCTGGAGGGAAGCTCGTCACAGCTATACAGTTTGCGATAATAAGACATTTTCTCACCTCCTTAGTCTGTTCGCACTTGATGTTCCGGTTCTCTGAACAGCGGCTCATCGCTCTGAGATAGAGCCTGTCCACCTGAAGCTGCTCTACGAGAAGACCGCACCGGAGGTGAATATACACTCGGGAAAGCATCGAGGATGTTTTCTTCGATGATCTCCTTGTTGGTGTAATGCACTTTGCGTGTACCCTTATCCTCGACTGTATACTTCTCGGTATCGAAGTCAATGCCCCACTTGAAGAACAGTTTCAACTTGGAGATGAATGGATGCGTACCCGTCTTCATAACGATGAAGTTGCCTTTCTTCATAGACTTCAGTTCATCTGCTGTCATGAGGGGGCGCTCCGTCATCTGTAGGCTTTGTGAGGGGTCATTCTTGCTTCGGGATACAGAGCCGGTCATAACTGTCCTTGATCCAAGGGACTTGGATATCTCATCCGCAGTTCCCGATGTGGGGGCAAAACCACCGGCGATTGTTACCTGGCAGTTGTCTTTGATGATATCTGCGCCTTCGCTTCCATAGTTCTTCTCGAGCTGCTTATATGACTGAATAATACTTACGAGGGATAGCTTTCGGGATCGGGATGCAGAGTACATCATTTCAGCGGAACTGATGGCAGGGAGTGTACCGAACTCATCCATATAGAACATGACACGATCCTTCAAGGCGCCACCTTGCTCGTCCGCAACGGTCAGTATCTCACGGTATAACTGTTGCAATAACAGAGAGACCATAAAGTATGTTGCTGGATTTTCTTCGGGAAGTACGATAAAGATCGCACACTTGCTTGAACAGAACTTCTCAGCATCGATTGCCGTATCGAAGCACAGGATTTGTTCAAGTTCCGAATCAAGGAATGCGTTGAGTCGGGACATTGCTGTTGACATGATGGATGCCATTGCCTGTTCGCTTGTGTTCAGAGCAGCACCGGCGAACCATCTTGTTTTATGATCAGGAGGTAACTTCTCCATGAGCAATTGGAACTGATTCTTTCCTTTGATTCCACTTGGTGCAAGCAGATCCTGGATCAACTTGAATACAGAGACAATGTGTCGCTGCTCGGGAGGCGCGAACTCAGCAATCAGAAGAATAACTGATGTGATCAAGCCTTCGGCTGCATCATAGAAGAATGCGTTTTGACCATAGGAAGCTGCATCACCATCGCTGAATATCAAGGTTTTACCAATGATCTTAGCATACTTTTCAGCCTTGGCTTTGAGGGCGATGTTCTCGGGATGTGCCTTGTATTCGTCCATATACTTGTTTACAAGGTGGAGCAGGTTATTGCCATCCGACTTGGTCGGGTTACGCAAGTCGATGATTGCCACATCATATCCATAGTATTGCTTTGCGATGTTTCCGTAATTACGATACAGATCGCCTTTGGTATCTGTCGTTAGGAATGACATTCCTGCAGCACAAGCGTACTCCAAGTTTGGGTACAACCAATAGGCCGTCTTACCACAACCTGCCGCACCGATCATCAGCGTATGGACATCGTCATCATCGACCATGGCATAGTCCACGCCTTTCTTTTTCTTTACGCCCAGGATCACGCCCTGGGGAAGTTTCAGTTTGCCTTTCTTCGCTTGCTTTCTCCACACCTTCGGTTCATACGGAATGTATTTGTATATCTTCCGCAGTTCTCCTTTGGTGGAGAACCGGGCAGTACCGTGCTGACCGTCACCGACCGTCTTACTCTTAATCTCATTGAGGTTATAGATATGCGATATAAGAGTGATTCCACCAATGATCGCAAACATACCGGCTGCCACAAGAATTAAGATAATTGTGTTGTCCATTGCGGTTCTCCTTCCTTTTGAGATGTCGTTAAGTCCTCATTCCAATCCTTGTAGGTCGGAGTGAGGATTTCTGATTTATAGCCCATTACAAACAGCTTGTCGGATATCCGTTTCGCTGCTTTCTGTCCGGCTTCATCGTTATCGAGGCACAGATATACTTCTCTGATGTTCGGATTGTCTTTGAGGCATTGAAAAAGCACCCTGTCCGCTACGGAGCAGGATGCCGCATAAGTATTCTGTTGCCAGTTATGAGGGTTCATAGAAATATACGAAAGCATATCGATTGGAGCTTCGAAGAGGAAAATCTTATTGCTCGTTCCGTTCCAATGGAAGCTATACTCGGGAGTGCTTCCGTCCGCATTTCCTTTGTATGTGCTTTCTGATCCGCTTCCTCGCTTGTGTGCATGGCGAGGTGTGCCTTCTGTATCGTATCCCACAAAAACAGCGTTGTGATGCGGAAGAGACTCATATATCATCTGCCGATGTGCGAAGGCATTTACGACATCTCTATTCAGTCCTCGCTTGTGCAATAGATATGCGTACACTCTACGCATGTTATCGTTGCGGTCCGGGAGTGTAAATTCCTTAACCTCTCTCTTTACAGGAGGTGCCGCCGTAAGTGTTCCACCATATCCATTCAGCAAGTATTCCATTGCTTCGGGATAGTCCTTGCCGTAAAACTTTCTGACAAAGTCAATAGCATCGCCACCGACTTCTTCGTATTGGTGATACCACAGATTTCCTCGGATCGTAACCTTGTTTGATCCATCTCGCCATTGATATTCCTTGCCTGATCGTTTTAGGTGTTCGCCCTGGCGTTCCAACAGCTCCTTTAGATCTGTCTGCCTGGCACGATCCTTTTGTTCCTGGGTGTAATGAACATAAGTAGACATAGGGACTCCTTTCCAAAATTATTAGCCCATTTTTTGACCTTGCGCTTGTTTCTTTTGCTCGATCTTCCGCATGAGCTTGCGGTCAATTGCTCGGTTGTTATTATCTCTTTTTTCAGCATCGTCACGGATGATCTGTGAGAGTCGCGCCAATAGTCGCATCGATGCCAATACGGTTGCCGAGCTGCTGTCCATATATGGTCTGTAGTTATCGAGAAGATGCTGTGCATATTCATTCCCTTTGTTTGCTGCCGAGGTTAAGAGCTGCACCGCCATCTCATAATTCTTGTCGACTCCCTGGCCGTAGAGATACATTTTCCCGAGTTGATACTCTGCCCATTGGTTACCTCTCTCTGCAGCTTCCATCAACAAATGAACCGCATA